>CAZEJK010000203.1:0-9203 GCA_964512045.1 uncultured Thermoanaerobaculia bacterium | reverse complement strand
TCAGTTCTCAATTCTGAATGCCGCCCGCCCTCCCGGCAGCCTGCTCTGCAAGCTTGCGGCATAGAAGGGTGTTTCGACGCCTGCTGCAAGGGCAGATGGATGGGTGTGGGCGCAAATACCCAACGTCTAATACCTCACAGCTACGCGGGATCGGGGCCGGGGCCGACACCGGGTTGCGACGCCGTCGGCGTACTGTCTCGGTTGCCGCCCTCGGCCGCGTTGGTCCATCTCGGTGCACGTTGCGTTGCAGCTCTCTTCCGGCCGCTCGGAGGACTGTCCGCTACTCCCGCCACTTCCAGCGCGCGCGGCCGAATGCGGCGGCGGATCGCGCGAGCTCGCGAGCAAGACGGAAGACCGTGACCTTCTCCGGCGGCGCCAGCGTGCCGTCGAGGTACTGGCGCAGGGCCTCCATGCGACGCAGCTTGCCCGAGGACGTGCGCGGAATCGTACCCGGCTCGAGCAGCACAACCACGGCCGGATCGATACCGACCACCGCACGGGTGCGCTCGGCGCAGCGGCTGGCCAGACGATCGGGACCAGCGCTATCCCGTGTCTCCACCAGCAACACGAGCTCCTCGGCATCCGCTCCGTCCGGCAGGAAGCTGGCCGCGACAGTGCAGCCGCGGCGGACACCGGCCAGCTCGTCCAGCGCGTGCTCCACTTCCTCTGGCGAGTAGTTCCGGCCCCGGACGATCAGCAGCTGTGAGGCACGGCCGGTCAGGTAGAGCTCACCGTTGTGCACGAATCCGAGGTCACCGGTGTCGAGCCATCCGTTGCGGAGCACCGACGCGGTCGCTTCGGGCCGATCGAGGTAACCGGACATCAGCGACGGTCCGGCGACCTGGACGCGTCCGATCCGGTCCTCCTCGAGCCTCGTACCGTCGTCATCGACGATCCGGACCCGAAATCCCGGCAACGGACGGCCAACCGACACCAGCTCCCTGCCGTCGGGGTCAACAATCGCGCGTCCCGACGAGGCCAAGGCGTCCGTCGCGAACCGGCAGCTCGTGAACGGACGGTCGAGGCTCGAGAAGGTGACCGCCAGGGCGGCCTCCGCAAGCCCGTACACCGGGGTCAACGCCTCCGCGTTCAACCCCCACCTCGCGAACCGCTGCTGAAACGCACGCAGCACCGAGGGCGCAACGGCCTCCGCCCCGTTCAGTGCGATCCGCCATCGGCTCAGGTCCACGTCGTCCAGCTCCTCGTCCGTCACCTTGTCGACACACAGGCCGAAGGCGAAGCTCGGCGCCGGCGAGATGGTCGCGCCGGTCCGGTGGAGTGTCCGCAGCCAGATGCCGGGGCGGGCCACGAACAGCTCCGGTGGAATCAGGGTCAGCGGACCGGGACGCTCGAGCGCCGGGAGCACACAGCCGATCAGACCCATGTCGTGGTAGAGCGGGAGCCAGCTCACTCCGGAGTGGTTGACCGCGTCGGTGTCCGGCCAGAGCCCGTTGAGGATCTCCGCCTGTGTGACCAGCGCCCGGTGCGTCAGCGCCACCGGCTTCGGTTCGAGCGTGGTACCAGAGGAGAACTGCACCAACGCCAGATCGTCGGCCGAGACCCCGACCTCGTCCTCAGGTTCCGCAGCCAGCTCGTCGATCGTCCGACAGCCGAGCTTCACGCCGGCGAGCTCGATCGTCCGGCCGAGCATCCGTCGAACCCGCCCGTCGGCGAGCACCACGCGTGCCTGAACCGCAGTGACCATCCGCGAGGTGCGCGCGTGGTACTCCTCCAGCCGCCCGAGGCGCAGCGGAGGGTACAACGGCGCAGGCACCGCCCCCGCCAGCAGCACACCGAAGAATGCCGCAAAGAACGCCTCGCCCGTGGGGTACACCAGCGGGACGACCTCCTGACGCTCGATCCCCAGCCTGCGCACCCCGGATGCGACGGCCAACGCCCACTCGCCGAGCTCGTCCCACGAGGCGAACCGCATCTCCTCGGAGGGATCGACGAAGTGCAGCCCCATCCCCGATCGCCCGCGGGCCCTGCGGAGGAGATCGTTCACCGTCCTCACCGGGTCACCCTCCACCGTTGGACCGCGGCTTCGCGACGGCGATGAGGGCCGGGAGCAACACCAGATCGGCCACCACCGCCACCAGCATCGCCCACGCCGCCAGCAGACCGAACGCGCGGATCGGAATGAACGCCGACAGCGCCAGCGCGAAAAAACCGATTGCCACCGATACGGTGGTCGCGATCATGGCGGGGGCCACAGCACCCACCGCCTCGGCCGCAGCAGAGGCGGCTGTCGCGCCGCCCGCTCGATAGCGACGCACGTGCTCGAGAACATGCGCAGTGTTGTCGACGGCGATTCCCAGCGCGATGCTCGCCACCATCGCTGTCGCAGCGTTCAAAGGTGTCCGGGTGACCGCCATCGCTGCAAGAACCGCCAGCACGGGCAGCACGTTGGGCAGCAGCGCCGTGGCCGTCAACCGCCACGAGTTCAACCCCAACCAGAGCACGCCGAACACCAGGCCCACGGCTGCGGCGAGGCTCACCAGCTGCGTGCGCACCAGCTGGTGCTGCGCCTGGACCAGCTGGAGCACCTGGCCAGTCACCGCTCCGGAGTAGCCGTTCGGAAGGTCGGCGATCGCGCGCCGAGCCAGCGAGGCCAGATCCATCAGACGGTGCTCGTTCATCGTCTCGACCACAGCCGACAGCCGGACCCGCCGGCCATCCTCGGTGGCCAGCTCGGCCAACGCCTGCGCACCGACTGCGTCGAGACCGTCCAGCAGATCGCGAGCCGACGGTCCCTCGCCCTCCGGCCAGCGGTACGCCGACGGCTCGAGGTCGTGCTCCCACTGGTTCAGCTTGCGCACCAGATCGGTGGGTCGCAGCACCCGCGCAACGACCTCGGATCGTTCGATCCGCTCCGCCAGCCCGTCGACGGTCGAGGCCGCCTCGTCGTGCCAGTACGGCTCTGGCAGATCCAGCACCACCTCGAGGGTGTAGAACCCGCCGACGCCCTCTGCGGCCTCCAGGTACGCCGTCACCGTCGGATGACCTTCGGGCAGGAACTGGAGCGGGTTCGCCTCGACCGGTATCCATGGCGCCGCAGCGGCCGCTGCCACCGCCACTGCCACGCCGACGATCACGACCGGACGCGGTCGGACCACCAACCGCTCGGGCCAGCTACCCGTTGTGACAGGCCGTCCCGGCACCCGCAGGAGCTCCAGCAGGACCGGAACCACAACCAGCGTGACCACGAGTGCGAACAGAATTCCCAGCGCAGCGAACGCCCCGAGCTCGCGCACCGGCTCCAGCGGCGCCGCCAGCAGCGAGGCGAACCCGACCGCCGTGGTCACCGCCGCCAGCGTGCACGACCGCCATGTCCCGGCGTACGAAGCCCGAACCGCATCGGCACTGCTGCGGCTTGCGCGCAGCGCCTGATAGCGACGAACCAGGTGCGTCGCGTTGCTCAGCGCCAGCACCCATACGAGAGGCGGGAGGGCGGTGGTCACCATGTTCAATGAACGTCCGCTGAGCGCCACCAGCGCCATCGCGACGACCACCGAAGCGACCGCCACCACTGCGACGACCAGCATCGCCCGCGGGGAACGCAGGACCACCGCGAGCACCAGGAGCGTCCCCGCCAACGCCACCGGCAAGGTGCGCTGCGCCTCCCTCGAGGAGGTCGCGTCCAACGCGTGGGCCAGCACCGGCGATCCCACAAGCCGCACTTCGAACCCCGCGGAGCGCACAGGCTCGAGCGCAGCCCGGATCTCGTCCACGAGCCGGCCACGCTCTCGCGGCCCGTCTCCCGGCACAACCGTGATCAGCAGGCCCGCCTCGGTGCCGGCCTCGTTCACAAACACCCCTCGGTAGAACGGTGTGGACAGCATCTCGTCGGCCAACGCGTCTGAGTCCTCGCCGCCGAACAGGTCACGGAACACCGTCGGAAGACCGCGGACCTGGTGGACGCCGTCCACGGCCTCCAGAGTCTCCAACGCCTCCAGCATCGGATCGAGGGCGTCGTAGGAGAACAGCTCGCCGCCGCTCACGATCGCCAGGACGAACTCGTCGCTACCGAAGGTCTCTCGGAACCGTTCGTAGGTCGCCTGCTCCTCGGCGCTCGACGCCACGAAACGCTCGAGCCGATTGTCCACCTCGAGCCGGCCGAGCATCGGAACCGCCGCCACCGCTACCAGCACGACTGCGGCCGCCGCAAGCCGACGACCGTTCATCCAGCCCTCGGGTCTGTGCGGACCAATGCGCCCGGGTTGCAGGCGCCCGGCACGCGGCGTGGCGCCTCAAGCACCGTCACCAGTCCGTCTCCACACCGCCTCCACCAGATCTCCGACGGTGGCAATCGCCGCATCATCCTCGGGGTCGAGCGCAACCTCGAGCCGGTTCTCGACCTCCACCGCGAGGGTCAGGAGCTGGACCGAGTCGAGACGCAGATCCTCGGCAAAGCGCAGATCGTGGGTCAGCTGACCTTCGAGGTTCAGATGCTCACGGGCCACCGACTCGATCTCTCGCAAGATCTCCGTGCGGGTCACCGCTCGCCCCCTGCGAGCCGCGCCAACGCCATCTCCTCGGTGCGGATCCGAAACGTCAGCAGGGCAACGTTCGCCACCGAGAACACCGCGGCAGTCCACCAGGCACCGTGGACCATCGGTAACGCGACCAGCTCCACCACCACCACCAGGTAGTTTGGGTGCCGCAGCCAGCGGTACGGCCCAGTCGTCACCATCGGCGCCCCCGGCAGCACGACGATGCGCGTGGTCCAGCGCTCGCCGAGCGTTCGGATCGTCCACACCCGGACAACCATCGCCAGCGACAGCAGCGCCAGCATCGCGATGGCGAGCCCGGGCCTCCACGGCCGGGGCACGAGCCACACTTCGGCGACCGCCGAGATCAGGAAGCTCGCGTGCAGCGCCACCATTACCGGATAGTGTCCGTCGCCCACGGGAACCCCGCCTTGCGCCAGCAGTGCACGGCGGTTGCGACGGGAGATACCGAGCTCCACCAGCCGCTGCACAGCAACGGCTGCCACCAACACAGTGAAGGCGATCTTGGAGATCATCACCTCACCACTGCACCAGCACCTGCTCCGAGCAGAACCCCGGACCCATCGCCATCACCACGCCGTAGCTCCCCGGAGGTGGAGGATCAGCGAGTGCCTCGGCCAGCACCAGCAGCACCGATGTGGACGACAGGTTGCCCACCTCGCGCAGCGTCCGCCACGCCCGCTCCAGCGCGGTCGCATCGAGCTCGAGGCACTCGCTCATCGCCTCGAGCACCTTCGGACCGCCCGGATGGGCGAGCCAGACCGCGATGTCGCTGCGATCCAGCCCGTGGTCCTCGAGAAAGGCGTCCACATCGCGGCGAAGGTACCGCCGAACGACGTCGGGCACCTCACCGGACAGCACGACCTTGAATCCATCCTCGGAGATGTCCCACCCCATGACCCGCTCCGTGTCCGGGTAGAGTACGGAGCGCGTGGCGATCACCTGCGGACCGCTCCCGCCGCGATCGGCGCCGGCCACCACGATCGCGGCAGCCCCGTCGCCGAACAGCCCGGAGGAGATCAGGTTCGGGATCGACAGGTCGCGCCGCTGGAGGGTGAGCGAGCACAGCTCCACCGACAGCAGCACGGCAACCCGGCCGGGGTGCGCGAGCACCGCGTCAGCGGCCCGCGCCAGACCCGCAGCACCACCCACACACCCCAGGCCGAAGAGCGGCATTCGAACCACCCGCAGCGGCAGACCGAGGCGGTTGACGAGACGCGCATCGATCGATGGCGTCGCCAGGCCAGTCACAGACGTGAACACCAGCACATCGACGTCTCGCGGCCCGAGACCCGCGTTTTCCAGCGCCCGGCTGATGGCCTCGGCGCCCACGTCCTGTGCCACCCGGATCCACGCGTCGTTGGAGGCGCCCCACCCTTCGAGGTTCGGGTACGCCTCGAGCGGGAGCGCGAGATGGCGGCCGCCCACCAGGACGTTGCGATGCAGCCGCTCGAGCCGTTCCAGGTTGAAGTGCCGCTCCGCCCAGTGCTCGCGGAACGCGGCGATCAGCGTCTCCTGGTCGTAGTAGTGCGGCGGAAACGCCGTGCCGGCACCAACGATGCGCATGCTCACTCCCTTTCGGCGGCCCGACGCGGGTCAGCGGCTCCGGACGCGCTCGGCACCAGGCAACAGACCGGGCAACGTCCCGTGTTCCCTGCCACCGGAGAAAGTGCGCTCCATCGCGCGTCGGATTGCAGCCGGCGCTCGTCAATCACCGCTCAGCTCACGGAGGCGGTGAACAGCCGGCCGGCAGTGTGGGTTCGCCTCGACCAGCTCGGTGAGCACCTCCCGGGCCTCGTCCGTCCTACCGAGGAGCTCCAGCGCGCGGACGTTGAGCAGCCGGGCATCCTCCATTCCGGGCGCAAGCTCGAGCGCCCGATCGAGCCGTTGAAGAGCACGCTCCGGGTCGTGACCGCGGCCCTCAGGCGCAAACAGCAGCGGCTTGGCTGCCGCCACCATAGCGTACGGGTTCTCAGGGTCCAGCTCGAGAGCCCGGTCGATGGAGGTGCGGAGCTCGTCCTCCCACTTCTGCGCACGGAAGTCCGAGCGGATCATGGTGGCGATCAAATCGGCCCGAAGCCGCCACCGTTCCGAGCTTTCGGGGAGCTCCTCGAGGAGCGACAGCGCCTCCTCGGCCACCGCATCGATCCGCTGACCCACCTGGCGCCGCTCACTGCGTTCTGTCACCTGATCCGTCTCGAGCTCGATCCGGAGCAGCTCGGCCAGCGTCAGGGCGGCTCGAACGCGCAACGTGACGAGCGTGCTGCCGTCTCCGTCCAGCTGTCGCGCCAGCCCGAGCACCTGTGCCGCAGCCTCGGCGTCGTACGTTGTCCGAGCCTTCTCCAGTTCCTGGCGGAGCATCTCCGGAGCATCGACGGCCAGACCCGAGACCGGCAACAGCATCAGCCCGACCACTCCGAGCAGCCGTCTCACGGCGTCATCTCCTCGACGCCCCGCTCGATCTGCTCCAGCTCCATGACCGGCTCGCCGTCACGGGTCTGCTGCAGCCACACCGGCGCCCCGGGCATGTCATCGGCGAAGAACAGTCGTGTGGTCGTCTCGGAGGCGTCGTTGAACACCTCGTACCACCATCCCTCGAGGACTCCGAAACGGCTCTCGTGCGACCCTCGCTCGCGCTTCGCGATCGCCCGCGGCCAGACCGCGTGGTCGCGCAGCTGTGTCCAGCTACTCCGTCGAACGACCTTCGAGGTCAGCTCGCCGCCGTCGTCGAACGTGGCAAACTCGATACTGCAGCCATCGGCGTCCGCCTCGACAACCCGCCAGCGCTCCTCACCCTGGCCGTCTGGTGTCACCCGTCGCAGCCGCAGGTGCAACCCGGCCACCCACTCCTCGCGGATCTGGTCAGGAGTGAACGGTGCCTGAAGCATCGGGATGGGTGTCACTGTCGGCGCCGGCGTGACTGCAGCACCCGCTGACGCTGTGGGCGTCACTGAGACCTCAGGTTGCGACTCGGGTTGACAGGCCAAAGCGAAGACGACACTCGCTCCCACAAACAGCCATCGAAACCGTAGATCGCCCACTGCTGATCCTCCTCAGGGGATCGTAGCGCAGATCCAAGGTTTCATGTTGACGTGGCGCCTCTGGGCTCACACGCTCGCGGTCGGGAGACGAGCCTGCTCTCCGCAGCTACTCGGTCACCTCGCGGCTCCCAACAACCCGTCGTGCCCGTCCGACCAGCTCGATGAAGTCCTCCCGGTACCCGTTCGGATCGAGCCCGCGACCCTCCTCGGCAAGCTCCGACACCATCTGCCAGTCGGCGCTCCCGCAGTGCTCTGAAGAGCGGAGCAACATGCCGAAGGCAGCAACGGAGGCCGCGAACCGGAGATCCTCGCTCGGCGGATCGCTGACGTCATCTGCAACTGGCATGGTGATCAGCGAGCTTGTCTCGCCATCCGGCTGCTTGTACCGGAGCTTGACGAACATCAGCTCGTCGCTGCCGGTGGTTCCCTCGACCTCGGGGCTCGCCTGGTAACGGAGCGGATCAACGTCCGGGAGATCGATCGTAACCCCGACCGGGACCACCTGATACAGCGCGGTGACCGCGTGCCCTGCACCGATCTCACCCGCGTCGACCCGATCGTCGTTGAAGTCCGTGCTGTCGAGCAACCGGTTCTCATAGCCGAGCAGCCGGTACGCCGCAACCTTGGCCGGGTTGAGCTCGACCTGCACCTTCACATCCTTGGCCACCGTCATCAGCGTGCCACCCGCCTCGGCCACCAGCACCTTCCGGGCCTCCAGCTCCGAGTCGATGTAGCCGTAGTTGCCGTTGCCGCGATCGGCCAGCTTCTCCAGGGTCGAGTCCTGGAGGTTGCCCATGCCGAAGCCGAGCACGGTCAGGAAGACCCCGTGCGCCGCCCGCTCCTCCACCATCCGGACCAACGATCCCTGGTCGCTCACCCCGACGTTGAAGTCGCCATCCGTACACAGGATCACCCGGTTGATGCCGCCCGGGATGAAGCTCTCCTGCGCCACCTGGTAGGCCAGCTGAATGCCGGCCCCACCCGCCGTGCTACCACCGGCCTGGAGCATGTCCAACGCCTCGAGGACGGTCTGCGCCTGATCACACGGCGTGGGCTCCAGCACGAGCCCGGCGGCCCCGGCGTACACCACCACCGCGACCCGATCGTTCTCACCGAGCGTCTCGAGCAACAGGCGCACGCTCTTCTTGACCAGCGGGAGCTTGTTCGGCGCACTCATGGAGCCCGACACGTCGAGCAGAAACACCAGGTTGCTCGCCGGCCGGTCCGTCCAGTCGATCAAGCGTGCCTTCAGACCGATCCGAACCAGCCGGTGCTCTGGCTGCCAGGGACAGGCGGCCGCCTCCCACGACACCGAGAACGGATGCTGGTTGTCCGGCTCGGGATAGTCGTAGTCGAAGTAGTTGATCAGCTCCTCGATGCGAACCGCATCAACGGGTGGACGGTTCCCGCCGTTGATCAGGCGCCGCACGTTCGCATACCCCGCTGTGTCCACGTCGACGGAGAAGGTGGACAGCGGAAACGCTGCGACGGACCGGAACGGGTTCTCCGGCAGATGCTCGTACTGCTCCCGGTCCACCGGCAGCGGCTGCTCCATCTCGCTTTGGTACGCCGTGCGCATCTGACCCGGAGGCGCCTGCGAGTCGAACCCCACCGGCTGGCCGTAACATCCGGCAAGCAGTCCCACCAGCGA
>CAZEJK010000202.1:0-9281 GCA_964512045.1 uncultured Thermoanaerobaculia bacterium | reverse complement strand
GGTCTCCCAGAGGTGCGTGGTGCGGCCGATATGCAGCGGCCGCACGGTGCCGGTGACCATCCCTTCGCTGACAGATCGGATGTGGTTGGCGTTGACCTCGAGCCCCACGCAACGCTGCCGTTCCATGTCCACGCACAGCGTCGCCGCCACGCTCCCGAGGGTCTCGGCAAGCACCACCGAAGCGCCGCCGTGAAGGTGCCTCAACGGCATGAACGTGCGCTCGTCCACCGGCATGGTCGCCGTGATGGAGTCCTCGCCGATCTCGGTGAACTCGATGCCGATATGCTCGACCAGGGTGCTGCGAGACATCCGGTTGAGCGCTTCGGGAGTCGCCATGGTCTTCCAGACAGTCATCTGTCACCTCGTGTGGGCGCATGGCGCGTGCCGCCGTTCTCGCGGCGGTTGTGCGCCGTACACTTCTGCAGTCGATGCGCCAACCGCGTGAAGCGATGGCCCACCGTCGCGTTGCGCACGGCCTGGCCGAGGGCGCGCTTGGAGCCGACAACCACGACCAGCCGGCGTGCGCGGGTCACCGCCGTGTACAGCAGGTTCCTCTGCAGCATGATCCAGTGCTGATCGTGCAGCACGACCACCACGGCCGGGTACTCGCTTCCCTGACTCTTGTGGATCGTGCACGCGTACGCTGGAGCGAGGTCGTCGAGGTCCTCACGTTTGAACCGCTTCAGCTCCCCGTCGAACACGATCAGAAGCTCCCGCTCCTCCGTGTCCACCGCATCCACTCTCCCGATATCGCCGTTGAACACCTCGAGCTCGTAGTTGTTGCGCAGCTGCATGACCTTGTCGCCGGGCCGGTACAGGTTCGATCCGATCTGCAGCCCGTCGGTGTCGGCCACCAGCAGACGCTGCAGCCGTTCGTTGAGCGCCCGCACACCCAGTGGGCCCTTGTGCATCGGCGTCAGCACCTGGATGTCATGGATCGGGCTCACCTCGTAGTGCACCGGCAACCTCGCGGTGACGAGATCGATCACCGTCTCCTGGGCCGCCTCCGGCTCGTCGCGCACCATGAAGAAGAAGTCCCGATCGCCCCCACTCTGACGGATGATCGGCATCTGGCCGCTGTTGATCCGGTGGGCGTTGACCACGATCAGACTGCTCTCGGCCTGACGAAAGATCTCGGTCAGCCGTACGACGCCCACCACGCCGGAGCGGATCAGCTCGCCGAGGACGTTCCCTGGACCGACGGATGGAAGCTGATCCGCATCGCCCACCAGGACGAGACGGCAACCGTTTGGAACCGCCTCCAGGACCGCGGCGGCCAGCTCCATATCGAGCATCGACGCCTCGTCGATCACCAGCAGATCGGCATCGACCGGACGGCTCCGGTCGCGCAGGAAGCACCGATCCTGAGGGCTGAACTCGAGCAACCGATGCAGCGTGGAGGCCGGTCGCTCGGTGGCCTCACTCAGCCGTTTGGCAGCGCGCCCTGTCGGTGCCGCCAACCGGATCCGTACGTCCAGCTGATCGAGGATCGCGCACAGCCCGCGAACAAGCGTGGTCTTCCCGGTCCCGGGCCCGCCAGTGATCACGAGCACGGACGAGCTCAGCGCTCGCTGGAGTGCGTCTCGTTGTCCGGCGGCCAGATCGAAGCCGAGCTTGCCCTGGTACCAGGCCACGGCCCGAGCACACCGCTGCTCCGTCCACTGGACCCCGTCGGACACGGCGGCGCCGACCAGCTCCCGGATCCGATCCGCTGCCAGCGACTCCGCCTCGAACAGCCGCGGAAGGTACACATCCTCCGTGCCCTCGTTGGTTTGGCAGACAACGCGACCCTGCTCGTGGAGACGTCCGATGACGGGCTCGATCGCACTGGAATCAACCCCGAGCAGCGATGCCGCATCGCACAGCAGCTGACCCCGCGGCAGGAACAGATGCCCCTCGCTCGCCGCCACCGACAGTGTGTGCTCGACTCCCGCCTCCAGTCGCACCGGGTCATCCCGCGCGATCTGCAGCCCCGAAGCGATGCTATCGGCCGTCGCAAACCCGACTCCGAAGATGTCGCGCACCAGGCGGTACGGGTTCTCACGCACCTGCTCGATCGCTCGAGCACCGTACGCTCGATACACCTTGACGGCGACTGTCGGTGACACGCCGTAGGACTGCAGGAACACCATGACCGGCTGGATACCCCGGTGCTCCTCCCAACCACTGCGGATCCGCTCCGCGCGCGTCGAGCCGACACCGTCCACCTCGGTGAGCCGCTCAGGCTCGTGCTCGATCACCTCCAGCGTCTGCAGGCCGAAGTGCTCCACCAGACGCTCGGCAAAGCGCGGACCGATACCTTTGATCCGGCCGGAGCCAAGAAACTTGCGGATCCCGTTCACGGTTGTCGGATGCACCACGACCCAGGAGCTGACCTCGAACTGCGGTCCGTAGCGAGGGTGGTCAACCCAGTGTCCGTCAAGCCGCAGACGTTCCCCGGACTGGAGTCCGAGCAGCGCGCCGGTGACGGTCACCCGACGCCCATCCACCACATCGAACCGCGCGACTGTCCAGGCGTTGTCGGGGTTCGAGTAGATCACGTGGCGAAGGGTACCGTCCAGTATCTCGCTCGCACTCTCCGATGATGACCGATCCGCACCGTGCTGCACGAAATGAACGTAGCTCGATCCTTCGCTCCGCACAAGCCCGGGTGTGCAGGCGGTCCCTTCGGACACAGCGGTCCACATCCGTCTCCGGCAGGTGCTATCCTGGCGTCAACCCGCAAAGGGTGGAGGACACGATGGAGAGCCTGAAGAGGATCGTCGAGTCGCCGGCCGTGGTCGTTCCAGAGTTCACTCTCGACAGGTACCAGGAGGCGGTTCTCGAGCAGCTGCATCTCGAGTTCTTCCTGGCCAGCTGCCGGGTGATCATCACACCGGACTTCGGTCACATCGAGACCGGCGACGCACTGGACTCGGAGATCGAGGAGGTCGAGGACCTGCTGGCCCAGCAACGCCGAGCTCTGACGCGCTGGCGCCGGTACATCGTCTGCAACCTCGCCCTGTACTCGGCGCTTCTCGAGACCAACTCATACTACCTGGACATGAACGACAACCTGCTCATCTGCCGGTTCGTATCCTGGCGCCACGATCCGGATCAGCTCATCATCAAGCTGTACACGATCGCCGAGGATGATCTGCCCGACCACTACGCCGACAAGCTCTACCTCGGCCGCGACCAGATCTCGCTCCAGTCGCTCAAGCGTCCGCACTTCGGTCTGGAGAACATCCGCAGGTCCGTCATCGAGCAGTTCGACAAGCTCGGTGGGCGGATCGCGAAGCTCGTGCCGGAGGGCGAGGATCGGGAGAGCTACCACATCTGGCTCGCCGACATGTCCGAGACCATCGACGAGCTCTCACGCGAGACCGACGAGCTCCAGGGGGCGTTCCCGGCAGAGGTGTTCATGCACGACCTGAAGACCGACACGCTGCTCGACGCCAGCTCGCACTTTCGCTCGATCAAGCACGTCCTCATCGAGCTCGAGGCCTCCGCACGGGAGCTGGAGCGCCTCTTGCGGGACAACGGGCATGACAAGGCCGCTGGCTACACGACGAAGTTCGCAAAGGACATCGTCAACGACATCAACTTCCTGATGTGCAAGGTCAACGGACGGATCTCCAACGTCGTCAACCAGATCGACGCTCTGGCGTTCTTCCATCACCCGACCGAGAGCTGAGTCAGAGCTCACCGGCGGGTGAGCACCAGCACGTCCTTGGACCCAACCGCGCGGAAGTACTCCACCTCGAAGCGTTGACGCAACGCATCGCTGGCGTCATCGAGGGCTTCCTCCTCCACAAGTGCGAGGAACGGACCGCTG
The DNA here is from genome assembly GCA_964512045.1 of uncultured Thermoanaerobaculia bacterium. Taxonomy (GTDB): domain Bacteria; phylum Acidobacteriota; class Thermoanaerobaculia; order Thermoanaerobaculales; family Sulfomarinibacteraceae; genus CAZEJK01. The sequence continues at coordinate 5,464 of CAZEJK010000202.1, read as the reverse complement.
CGGTCCAGATACCCCTCCAGATCGTCGATCCCGTCGGCCCTGACAGTCGGGATGCTGCCGTAGTAGCGGTAGCCCTCGGGCTGCACGCCAACGCAGGGAATCTCGGCCGGCAGGTTGGGACGCGCAGCAAGCTTCTCGGCCAGGCCGCGGGCGGACTTGATCGGGTTGACCAGGGGCGCGATGGTCAGTGCCAGCACCGTCGCAAACACGGCCCAGCCCCCCAGCTGCCAGCCGATCCACCGCCACGGTCGCCGTCTGTGCGCACTGGCGACCGCCGCCACGCCCGCCACCATCAACGGCAGGCCAATCACGAGCGGCTGCCAGGTCAGCCCAGGCAGATCGTCAATCATGACACCCACAGCCGGCAGCGCCACGCCCATCAGCAACAGCACCGCAGGCCCGGGCCACGTCAGCCACCGCGGGAACGCGCGTGCCCGCAAGCGCACCGCCAGCTCGCGAGCTGCCAGCAAAGCAGCAGCGGGGTACGCCGGCAGCAGGTAGAGATCACGCTTGGGTGGGATGACGGAGTAGAACAGGAACAAGATCAGGAGCCACCCCGCAGCCCTGACAAGCCCGGTATCGAGCGGTCGACCGGCACGGCGACGCCAGCTGGCGACCGCCCGCCAGAGCCCAGCCCCCACCACCACCGCCCACGGCAGCAGCAAGAACGGCATCCGCGTCAGGTGCTTCCACACCGGACCAGGGTGCCGATCCGCCTCAGTCACCCTCCCGACGTGTTGATCGAAGAACAGCTCCTCGACCAGTGCCGGTTCGACCATCGATGCGGCCACGGCCCAGCTCAGCACCGGCGCGATCGCGAGCATCGCAGCCACCAGCCACGTCCACCAGCGCACCCGCCGCATGGCCATCGTCGGCGCCAGCAACCCCCAGGCGATCGCCGGCAGGCCAACGTTGATCCACGCTGGCGGGCCCTTGGCGAGCGCCGCCAGGCCGGCACACAGGCCGGCCGCCAGCACCACCAGCTGCGCCTGACGATTCGAGCGCACCGGCGCGGCCACCAGCACCAAGGCAGCCGTGCACAGCACCGCCAGCAGCGGATCGATCTGCAGCCGGCCGCCGATCTCGGTGACCATCGCCGTCGTCAGCAGCAGCGCCGGCGCCAGCACCGCCTCCACCTCGCCCCACCAGCGACGGGCCAACCACGCCACCAGTGCCGCGGAACCCAGCGTCGCGAGCAACGACGGCATCCGGAGCGCCAGCTCGGACCAGTCGGCCACGCGACCGAGCAGCCCGGCCAGCCAGTACAGCAGTGGCGGCTTGTCGGGGTAGACATCGCCGCACAGATGCATCACCAGGAAGCTCCCGCCGTCCCAGATCTCCCGAGCAACCTGAGCGTAGCGAGGCTCGTCCGGCGCCCAAAGCTCTCGAACAGCTGCCGACGCCACCATCGGCGCCATCAGCACCATCCACCACCAGCGGCGAACCACCGTCCATCTCCGGCCTCGTGTCTCGGTCACCGAGATGTTGCCCCAGTACCTTGCGTTGGTTGCGCCGGCGGTTGCAGCACGACCAGCCGGTACATCCGATTGCGCCGGAACGTCTCCGGATCGACGTCCACCAGGCGGTCGCGCAGGCCGTGTTGCAGCTCGGCGAACAGGTCCTCGAGGAGGTAGTGCACCCCGGGACGATTGCGACGGGATCTGGCTTCGACGTAGTCCAGGACGGGCACAGCAAAGCGTTCCGCCAACATCGTCACGAAGCGGAGACTTGGCAGCACATGGTCGGTGATGTCCTCATCATGCACAACGCTCCATCCGGCGCCTGTCGCCGTCCCGATGAAGTCGTCCCAGACGTGTCCAGAGCCGGGAGCGGATCGAGACCTGCGGAAGTAATCGCACATCACCCAACGCCCCCCGGGGCGCACGATCCGGCGGATGGTTGTCAGAGCGTTATCCAGAAACAGGTACTGGAACGACTCGGCGGTGATCACGGTGCCGAAAGCGGCCTCCCAGCGAGCCCAGCCAACCTCGTGGAAGCGACCCTCGATGACCTCGACCTCCGGCATCGACTGCTGGATCGCGCGCACCTGATTGCGATCGGGAGTCAGTGCGACGGGCCGGAAGCCGTCGTCCAGCAACATCCGCACCATGCCGCCCATCCCCGCGCCAACGTCGAGGACCGGCGCCGTCCGATCCGTAACGTGCTCCAGGACCCGCTCGGCATAGCGGCGTTGCGCCGCCTCCAGACTCTCCAGGCTCTGCGCCGAAGGCGCCGCGTCGACATCTTCGAAGTAGCCGTAGTGCAGAAAACCGCTCGGAAGCACCTTGCTGTACAGCTGGAGCTGCGGGTTGTCGAACGCGGCCAGCTCCCGACCACGGAGATACTGCTGCATCTTGCCGTGGTCGTACGGCGCCTCGTGACGTCCGCGGCGACGGGAGCGGCGCAGCACCTGCCACAGGTGCCACGGCGCCACGGCGCGCCAGAGCACCCTCGCCAGCATCCCTCCAATGCGCCCCTTCTTCCGCCGAGCTCTCCCCATCGGCGCGCACCATACCACGACCCTCCACAAGACCGGAGATGCCTGTATCCCTCCACACTGTGGTAGCATGCAGCCAGCGTGTCAGGACCCCAGCCGGTCGTATTTTCCACGGCCAGGCAGCCATCACGCGAGCACCCAGCTCCTGGCGGTGAGACCCGATGGATAGCAGCAGCAGCGCAGCGCACACGACGGAGCCTCGGCGGCCGCGAGTCACCGCGCTGGTCACGACGTACAACGAGGCGCACAACATCGTCGAGTGTCTCAGCTCGCTGCTGTGGTGCGACGAGATCCTCGTCGTCGACTCGTACTCCACCGATGCAACGCCCGAGCTGGTACAAGGCTTCGAGCGGGTCCGCTTCTTCCAACACACCTACTACGGCGCCGGCGCTCAGAAGAACTGGGCACTGGACAAGGTCGAGACCGAGTGGGTGCTGGTGTTCGACGCCGACGAGCGCTGCACCCCCGAGCTCCGCGACGAGATCGAGCAGCTCCTCGCCTCCGAGCCCAAGCACGACGCGTACACCATCAACCGCACGGTGTACTTTCTCGGCAAGCCGCTCCGCTTCTCAGGCTGGCAGCACGACCGCGTCTCGCGGCTGTTCCGCCACGGCACGGCGTACTACCAGAAGCGCCGGGTCCACTCGCTGCTGCAGACATCGGGCGAGGCGCCGATCCTGAACGCTCCGATGCTGCACCACATGGTGGAGATCAGCTTTTACGAGTACGCCCAGCGAATGGCCAAGTACGGCTGGTGGGGTGCTGCGCAGTGCTGGCGCGAGGGCAAGAAGAGCTCGATCACAACCATCGTCAGCCGAACGGCGTGGCGGTTCGTGCGAACCTACATCTTTCAGCTGGGCGTGTTGGATGGGGGTCGCGGCATCGTATTCTGTTTCCTCCAGTCGTACGCCACCTTCATGAAGTGGGCGATCCTCTGGTCATGGCACATCAACTCTGCCAGAGATGTCGAACCGGATCTCCCACATTTCGACGACGAGGAGACGACCTGGAGCGGTCTGGACGCCCTCCAAGAGGGCTCCCGCTCGGAGTAGAACGGAACCACAGGACGGATCTACAGTGCGACGCTTTCTCGCTCGCTTTTTGCCGTACTTTCGGGAGTACATCCCGCGTATCATTCTGATCGTCATCGGGATGATTCTTGTGGCCGTTTCCACGGCGGCCATCGCCCACCTCGTGAAGCCCGTTCTCGACGAGATCTTCGTGGACAAGGACCGGCAGAAGCTGATGGTCCTGCCGCTGTTCATCATCGTGACATATGCCGCGATGGGCATCGGTCGGTATCTGCAAAGCTACCACACGGCCTACGTCGGCGAAGATGTCGTCCGCCGGATGCGCGACCAGATGCTCGCCAGCCTGCTCGAGCTGGATCTGGACTTCTTCAACCGGCAGCGCGGCGGCGAGCTGATCAGCCGGATCACGAACGACATCACCCGAATCCGCATGTCGGTGTCACAGCACATGGCAATCATCCTGCGCGAGGCACTGGTGATCGTGGCGCTGATCGTAGTCGTCATCTGGACGAGCCCGCGACTGGCGTTCTTCGGGCTGGTGGTCCTGCCGCTAGCGGCATACCCGCTGTCGGTGCTGACCAAACGTATGAAACGACTCTCCCACCGGTCCCAGGAGAAGGACTCCGACATCACCTCCAGGCTCTCCGAGATCTTCAATAACATGGAGATCATCAAGGCCCACTCGAGCGAAGCGGTGGAGCTCCAGCGCTTCGTCGAGGACAATCAGGAGTTTGCCCGCATCAACATGAAGGGCGTTCAGGTCAAGGAGCTCGTGAACCCCGTCATGGAGTTCGCCGGCTCCATCGCCATCGCCGCAGTGATCATTGTCGGCGGGCTCCAGGTGATCAATGGCGTCATGACCGTTGGCACGTTCTTCTCCTTCTCGACCGCACTGTTTCTGCTGTACCCGCCGATCAAACGGATCTCCACCCTGTACAACAAGATGTTTGACGCCGTGGCGGCGTCCGAGCGGATCGATCAGATGATGGATCGCAAGCCCTCGATCCTCAGCGGCGACCACCCGGTACCGGAGGTGATCGAGACGGTGGAGCTCGAGAACGTCGTCCTGCGCTACGGCAGCACGACCGCCCTCGACGGGATCTCCTTCACGGCACACCGGGGCGAGACCGTCGCTCTCGTGGGAGACTCCGGCGGCGGCAAAACCTCGGTTGTCAACCTGATCCTCCGCCTGTACGACCCGAACGACGGCACTGTTCGGATCAACGGAATCGACGTCACCGAGCTGCAGCTGGAGAACCTCCGCAAGTCGATCGGCATCGTCACCCAGCGCGCCTTCATCTTCAACGACACCGTCGCCGCCAACGTCGCCTACGGCGGAAAGATGGTCCGGAGCCGCGTCGAGGATGCCCTGCACAAGGCGGGTGCATGGGAGTTCGTGTCGGAGATGTCGGATGGAGTCGATACCCAGATCGACGAGTTTGGGGCCAACCTGTCCGGCGGCCAGCGGCAGCGGATCGCGATCGCCAGAGCAATCTACAAGCAGCCGAAGATCCTCATCCTGGATGAGGCCACCAGCGCTCTCGACAACCAGTCGGAAGCCAGGGTCCAGGCAGCCCTCGAGGAGATCACGCGCGACAAGGTGGCGATCGTCATCGCCCACCGCCTGACCACAGTGGAGGCCGCCGACCGGATCCTCGTGCTACAAAGAGGCAAGGTCGTGGCCGAGGGCAGCCACCAGGAGCTTCTCGAGCGCTCGGTCGAGTACCGGATGCTGGCCCGCAGCAAGGATGACGGTGGGCAGGAGGCAACCATTACAGCCGTTGCCTCCGATTGAACGCGCTCACGGTCTTGGCCAACTACCCCCCCTCCACCGTTCCACAGCCTCCGCAGCGCCTGCGACGACGACAATGCGGTGGCCTATAGCAACTCACATCTGGGCATCTCCGAAAATTCGAAGCAAAGCGCCTGGGTTGAG
>CAZEJK010000201.1:0-9306 GCA_964512045.1 uncultured Thermoanaerobaculia bacterium | reverse complement strand
GAAGGCACGGGAGGATGGCACGATGATGAGGACACAATCACAACACGTCGCCGTACTGATCGCAGACCTCTACGAGGACCTGGAGTTCTGGTATCCCAACCTGCGCCTGCGTGAGGAGGGGATCACCGTCACGGTCGTGGGACCGAGGGTCGACCAGTTCACAGGGAAGCGCGGAACGTCCGCGTCGTCGGACGCGGCAGCGCGCGATGTCGACCCCGCAGAGCTGGACGGTGTGGTGATCCCAGGGGGGTACGCACCGGATCACATGCGTCGGGACCCTGCGATGGTGGAGCTTGTCAGAGCGGTTCACGAAGCGGGCGGTCTCGTGGCTGCGATCTGCCACGCCGGCTGGATGCTGGCTTCGGCTGGCATCGTGAACGGCCGGCGTGTGACCGGATTCCATTCCATCCGGGATGACATGGTCAACGCGGGCGCTGAGTTCGTGGACGAGGAGGTGGTCGAAGATCACCGCATCATCACCTCGCGCACACCTGACGACTTGCCGGCGTTCGCTCCTGCGATCCTCGATGGGCTTCGCCGCCTTCGTGGGCAAGGTGGCGCGTAATGGCCTACCGCCTTCGGATGGTTGTGGGTCTCGTCGGACGGCGACAGAGGGAGCTGAAGGCGTGAGCTCGGTGTGGATGGCGACGGTATCGGTCGTTGGAGGGTAGATGATGACTGATCAGGAGCGCCGGAGCACGGACGAGGACACAGCTACGGAGCGCGACGCCGAGCGTCAGAGTGCTCAGATGCCGGCGCCTGATGGCAAGCGCGCGATGATCTTCCGCCTTTTCCTGTGGGCGCTGGCGCTGTTCATCATCCTGCCGTGGTTGTTGCAGCTGCTCGGCGTCGGAGGGCCGGCGCAGATCAGCTACACGCAGTTTCGCGAGCAGCTCGAGGGCAACAACGTGACCGCGGTGACGGTCCGTGGCGAGGAGATCACCGGACGGTTCGCCTCCGAGGTGGCAATCCGTCCGGAGGTTGGACCGGAAGAGGACGCAGGACAGGGCGGCGAGCCGCTGCAGATCACCGACTTCGTCACCTACGTGCCGTCGTTTGGCGACCGAGAGCTCATGGAGAAGCTCTCGGAGCACGGAGTGGAGGTGCGTACAGAACCGACGAGCGATACGCCCGTTCTTCTTCTCCTCATGAACCTGTTGCCGTTCCTCTTGCTGATCGGTATTGGCTACATGGTGTTTCGGCGCATGCGAGCGCAGGGCAACCCGATGATGTCGATCGGTAGGAGCAGCGCCAAGCTGTATGAGCGGACCGATGAGGCCACCACCTTCGATGATGTGGCAGGAGCCGAGGGGGCAAAAGCCGAGCTGCGGGAGATTATCGAGTATCTTCGTGAGCCGGAAAGGTCGCGGACGCTGGGAGGCTCGCCGCCGCGCGGAGTGCTGCTCGTGGGTCCGCCCGGAACGGGAAAGACGCTGCTGGCGAGGGCAACGGCGGGCGAGGCCAACGTCCCGTTCTTCTCGATCACTGGTTCGGATTTCATGGAGATGTTCGTCGGGGTGGGCGCCAAGCGTGTTCGAGATCTCTTCAAGGACGCCCGGAACCAGTCGCCCGCAATCGTGTTCATCGATGAGCTGGACTCCATCGGTCGGCAGCGTGGCGCCGGTCTCGGTGGTGGTCACGACGAGCGCGAGCAGACCCTGAATCAGCTTCTGTCGGAGATGGACGGCTTCGAGCCGCACGAGAACGTGGTGCTGCTCGCGGCCACCAACCGTCCCGACATCCTCGATCCCGCCCTGCTGCGGCCTGGTCGGTTCGATCGACGCATCCAGGTGGAGTCGCCGGGCAAGGAGGCCCGGAAGGCGATCCTGAAGGTCCACGCCGCGGACAAGTCGCTTTCCAACGATGTCGATCTCGATGCTGTGGCGCGCAGCACGCCGGGGTTCAGCGGCGCCGATCTTGCCAACCTCCTCAACGAGGCGGCGCTTCTCGCGGCCCGCGAGGGGAAGCGCAAGATCTCGGCGGATGATATCGAGGCCGCTCGAGACAAGATCATCCTCGGCCTGGAGCGGGAAGGCCTGGCGCTGACCGAGTCCGACATGGAGCTGCTGGCGTACCACGAGGCCGGACACGCGGTCGTCGCTGCGTCAATCGAGACGTCCGATCCGATCCACAAGGTTTCGATCGTGCCGAGGGGCAAGGCGATGGGCGTGACACAGCAGCTGCCCGAGCGCGATCGCTACGTGGTGCGGCGTCAGGAGCTTCTCGACCGGATGGCGGTGATGATGGGAGGGCGGTGCTCCGAGCAGCTCGTGCTCGACACCAACACCAGCGGCGCCGAGGACGATCTCCGTCAGGCGGTCCGACTGGCGCGGCGGATGGTGCTCGACTGGGGTATGAGTGAGGAGCTCGGTCCGATGGCATTCGGTCAGGGGAGCCAGCCGGTGTTCCTGGGTGAGGAGATCGGCCAGCAGAAGGAGTACTCGGAGACGACGGCTCGTGAGATCGACCAGGCGGTGCAGGGGATCGTCGAGGACTCCTACGAGCGGGCGATGTCGATCCTCAAGGGGCGTCGTGCGGGCCTCGACCGTCTGGCTCAGGAGCTGCTGGAGCGGGAGGAGATACCGGGTCGGGAGATCCTGGACATCCTCGGCTCGGCGACGGAGACGCCGCGCCAGCCAGATGGGCAGGAAGATGGGTGACAACGTCGCACCGGCGCATCTTCGAGAGCTCGAAGCGAAGCTTCTGAGTTGAGCTCTCAGCTCTCAGTTCATGCCGCCCTCCCGGCTGCCTCGCCTGCAAGCTTGCGGCATCGAAGGGTGTTGCGACGCCTGCCATAAGGGCCGATGGGTGGGTGGGGGAGCGCTCGCCACACCGCAGACCGCTACGCGGTTGCGAGACCGGCAGCTTCGGAGCATGACTTTGGTTGCGGCCCGCGGCCGGGTTAGGCGGGGCTCTCGGAGGTGGATCCAGTCGGTGACGCCTGCTCCGCGACCCACTGGGCGGCGCGGCAGATGAGCTCGTTGTTGTTCTCCAGCGACAGCTTGATCTTGATGTTCTCGCGGTAGGTCTCGATCGTCTTGACACTGAGGTGGAGGCGCTCTGCAGCTTCGCGAGTTGTGATGCCGCGGCCCAACAGATCGAACACCTCGAGCTCGCGGTCGGAGAGCTGATCCAGTACCGAGCCCCCCTGGGGCTGTCCTCCCGTGACTGCAGCGCGCAACATGCGGTCCGACATCTCTTCACTCAGGTAGACGGAGCCCCCGAGGATCCTGCGGATCGCGTCGAGTGCCTTGTCCACCGACTGGTCCTTCATGATGTACCCGTCGGCGCCAGCGCGGAGAGCGCGGTGAGCGAACTGTCGTTCATCGTACACCGAGGACACCAGCACCTTGATGGTCGGGTCGGAGGCCTTGATCTGCTTGGTCAGCTCGAGCCCGTTCCCCTCGTTCAGAGAGATGTCCACGATCACCAGATCCGGGGTGGCGGATGCCACGCCTGCGACAGCTTCCGGAGCTGTGCCAGCTTCGCCGCACACCTCCATGTCCATCTCGGCGTCGATCATCTGAATGAGACCCAAACGAACGACTGGATGGTCATCGACAACGAAGATTCTGTTGGGACGGTTGCGGGTGTTCAAGGACATCTATCTCCTCCGATCAGTGACATCCTCATTTTTGCAGAGCAACCTCCATGCCAGCTTCAGAGTAGCCCCCATCCGCACCGGCTGATGCCGGACTGTACGAGTTACACGTGACGTTGTATCGTATGCACGGACTGCGTCGGAACGGTCTGAGGTCCATGGCCGCCCCGCGCTGGCATGCCTGTATGTGGTGCGGCGGCTGCGGTTGGCCGCTGTTTGAAGAGGGAAGGAGAAGAGCATGAGTGAGTACCACGAAAGCTGGGATGTGCTCCCGGAACACGTCAAGGATCACCATCGAGCGTTGAAGAGTCTGCAAGAGGAGCTGGAGGCGGTGGACTGGTACAACCAGCGCGTTGCCGTGACCAAGGACGAGACGTTGCGGGCGGTGCTCGCTCACAACCGCGACGAGGAGATCGAGCACGCCGTTATGGTGCTCGAGTGGTTGCGCCGCAACATGGACGCGTGGGATCACGAGCTCCGTGAGTTCATGTTCACCGACGGACCGTTGACCCATGCGCACGAGGGTGAGGGGGACGACGAGTCCAGCGCTGGCTCCAGTGACGGAGACGGGAGCCTCGGGCTCGGGAAGCTTGGTTGAAAGGAGACACCAGAATGGATTTTCTCAAGCGAAGGCTCGCACCGTTGACGGATGAAGCGTGGGAAGAGATCAGTGACGAGGCGAAGCGGGTGCTGTGCACGCACCTGAGTGCCCGGCGCGTGGTGGACGTGGATGGCCCGCACGGCATGGACTACGCTGCGGTCGGTGTTGGTCGTCTTCAGCTTCCCAAGCAGCCGAAGGACGCTCCGGTTCAGTATGGAATCCACCAGGTACAGCCGCTGGTCGAGGTCCGTGCCGAGTTCAGCGTTGGGCAGTGGGAGCTTGACAACATTGCGCGGGGCGCCGCTGACGTGGACCTCGGTGATCTGCATCGGGCTGCGAGTGATATGGCCGCGTTCGAGGAACGTGCGATCTACGGTGGGTTCAAGCCCGGCAACATCGTTGGTCTGAGTGCGGCGTGCGAGCACGATGCCGTGGTCCTCCCGAACGACCCTGAGCAGTACCCGGCTGCCATCTCAGAGGCGATGATTCGTTTGAGCGAGGCGCACGTAGACGGTCCGTTCACTCTCGTGCTGGGACCAGATACCTATCGCAAGCTGTACTCGGCGGTGAGCGGATACCCGCTGCCCCGCAAGATCTCGGAGATGATCGGTGGCAGTGTCGAGCTGGCGCCGAAGCTCACCGGCGGGTTCTTGCTTTCCAAGCGTGGCGGCGACATGGTGTTGACTCTCGGCCAGGACATCTCGATCGGCTACATCTCGCACGACACGAAGACGGTGCGTCTGTACCTCACCGAGTCATTCACGTTCCGCGTACTGGCTCCAGAGGCGTATATCGGCCTGGAGCTGCGTGCCTGAGCAGCAGGTTGACTCTGAGCGCCTGAGCCTTGGAGATCTTCGAAAATGGATGGCGGTATCGTCGGGTACCAGTTTGCCGGGAGCCGGCTGACGGGGCCGCGCGAGTGGCGCGTTCGGATGTCAGTGCAGCTCGCGATGTCCGCACGCGCGTCAGCCGGCAGCAGTGAGACCGGGGGAGAAGGATGAGCCCGTGGGATCACGATACCGCTGAAGCGTACCGCAAGCTGGGTCAGCAGGCGCACGTGCCGATCCTCCGGCCGGTGGTGGCCGAGCTGCTCGGTGACCTCACTGGCGGCCTGGCGCTGGACTTCGGCTGCGGTCCCGGAGACCTGACAGCGCTTCTCGCCGAGCTTGGCGCGCGTCGCGTCATCGCGGTGGATGAGTCTGAAGAGATGGTCCGCGAGGCTCGCTCCGCGATGCGAGAGCGCGCTTCTGGCGTCGACGGACGGATCAAGATCTGCCAGGGCGATGAGAGGATGCTCCCGCTGGCCGAGCCGTGTGCAGGCGTGCTCTCCAGCCTTGTGCTGATGATGTGCTCGACGCGTGAACGTCTGCAGCGAGCGGCGGATGGGCTGGTTGGCTCCTTGGCTCGCTCAGGCCGGCTGGTGGTGGTCATGACGCATCCCTGTTTCCGGACTGCGCCGGCGGATACGTTTCACGATGAGGTGCCACCGCATTGGAGCTACTGGGCGTCGGGGACGCCGTACGACGTGGTCCTCCATCCCGAGCCGGCCGGATCGGCAACAGCGGTGATCACAGATTATCACTGGACGCTCGAGGACATGGTCGGTGCCTTCGCAAAAGCTGGCGGTGTCGTACGAGATGTGCGAGAGCTGCCGGCTGCTCGCGATGCGAGCGGTCGGCCGCAGGGGTTGCCCGCCTACGTGGTCGTGTCCATCAGCAGGCTCCAGGGCCCCTGACACGGGTATACTCGAGGCCGAGCAATGCCAGGATGGGCTTCGGGTGGGCTCCAGTGGTTCGGGTGGTGGCGAACCATCGCCCGGCGCTGCACCAGCAGGGTGTCGCTGAGGGCCGGAGGTTAGAGTGCAGGCGAAGTTTGCGGTCAGAGTCGGCGTTCTGGTGGCGGCGTACGTCGTGGCCACTGCGGCTGTGATTCTGATCGCTGGCAGTGGGCTCCGTACAATTGCGTGGCAGCTCACAGAGTCCACGGCGCGTTTGGTGGGACACGAGATTGCCTCGGCGCTCAGCGAGTCGGTCGCCAACGGGTTGAGGGTCGATGGGTCGGAGGAGAACCGGCTCCTTTTGGAGCATCTTCGGCAACTGGAAAGCAGATCGGCCACGGTTCGGTCGGCGACCCTGATTGGACCGGATGGCGGAGTTGTCGCAACGACGAGGGCTCAGTCGCCTTCCGATCTTCCCGACCCTGCGGCTCTGTTCGGCGAGGATACTCGGGCCCGGGTGCGGACCGAGCGCCGGTCCGATCTCAGGACCGGGACGTTCGTGGTCGAGATCCCGTTTCTGCGAGATGGCGAGCCCTATGCGTACGCTGTCCTCGAGCTGCAGTCCAGAAGTGTTGCTGAGCTGTACGGGACGACGTATCGGGTGGTATGGATCAGCGCGACAGTGGCGCTGGTGGTCATCGCCGCCCTGACCCTCGCGTTGCATCTGCAGTACCGCCGCCGCCAGTCCATCGCCGCGAGGCTGGTCCGAGATGCCATTGCGGGCATGCCGAATCAGCAGGTGCGGGTCGATCCCGTGCTCCGACCGGTGCTGGACGCAGCGGATCGCGTCCGAACCGAGCTGGAGCTGGAGCGCGCGCGGGTCGAGGAGGTGCACGACTCCCTCGCACGTCTCGACCGCTCGCTGCGTGTCGGGCTGGTGTTGCTCGACCAGCATCGCCGGGTGACTCACGTGGGCGAGGGGGCGTGCAGACTGCTCGGTATCGAACCGGCATCTGCCGATCGGTCCAGACAAGCTGGCGAGCGGCTGCAGCCTGTTCTGGAGGCTCTCGAGCCCGCACCAGGTGATGCCATCGAGCTGGTGCTCGAGGTTGAGCAGGGGCACGGCGTTCCGCCGCGATGTCTCCAGGTGAGCGTGGCGGCAGGGGTTGGTCAGGCGGGAATGGCGATCGTCGAGCTGCGTGACCGTGCCGAGATTGAAGCGTTGGAGCGCGACCTGCTCGAGGCTGCGGTCCTGCGCGGTCTGCGACACTCGTTTCTCGGGCTGACCCACGATCTGAAGGCGCCTGTGAACGCAGTGGTGCTCAACCTGGAGAACCTGCGGTCGAAGATGGAACGGGCCGAGCTTTCGCGGGCCGCATCCCAGTCGGCTGAACGCACCTTTGACGTACTGCGAGAGGAGCTGGACCGACTGCAGGCCATCATCGATCGTCTGCTGTCGACGACCGCTCCAGCGAGCGAGGAAGCGGAGCAGTTCTCGCTCAACGAGCTTGTTCAGGAGGTCGTCGGGTTTCTGACTGCCCAGTCCCGTCAGCACGATGTCGTGCTGGCCGCCGACCTGCCTCCCGAAGAGATCGAGGTGGTGGCGCCCCGGAGCCAGATTCGCCAGGCCGTGATGAACGTCGTGGTGAATGCCCTCGAGGAGATTGGCAAGGGCGGCCGGATCGACCTGGAGCTCCGGGAGGAGGCAGGTCGAGCGCGGATTCGGTGTGCAGACACCGGCGGTGGCATTCCAGAGGACGTGCGGGCGCGCCTGTTCGATCTCCGAGTCACCTCCAAGAAGAGTGGGACCGGCATCGGTCTGTACGTGACGCGGGCGGTGCTCGAGGAGGCCGGAGGGGCTATCGAAGTGGTGGAAAGTGGTCCGGCAGGGACGACCTTCGAGCTCAGCCTGCCGACTGGAGACGAGGGCGCCGATGGCTGACGCACTGATCGTGGACGACGAACGGAACACGTTGGACGCGCTGGCAGACCTGGTGCGACGGAGCGGGTTCGACGTGCAGACTGCGGAGAGTCTCGAGGCCGCGATGCAGTCGCTCCAGCGGCGCTTACCAGACGTGGTCCTGTGCGATTTGGTGCTGCCCGACGGAGCCGGCACCGAGCTGCTGGAGGCAGCAGAGGCCGGGTCCGATGTGCACTTCATCATGATCACGGCCAACGCAACGGTGAGCTCTGCGGTCGATGCGCTGCGACTGGGGGCGTACGACTACCTGACGAAGCCGGTGGATATCGATAGGCTGAAGTCGCTGCTGCGCCGGCTGTTGCGGGAGGCTGATCTGCGTCAAGAGGTGCGCCAGCTCCGTCGCAGGCTGAGCCATCAGGGACGGTTCGGCGCGATGGTCGGCTCGTCGGGAGCGATGCGTGAGGTGTATGACCTGGTCGAGCGCGTCGCGGCGACGGATGCCACGGTTCTGATCTCCGGCGAAAGTGGAACCGGCAAGGAGCTCGTGGCCGAGTCGGTCCACCACCTGAGCGATCGATCGAGCGGACCGTTCGTGCCAATCAACTGCGGGGCCGTTGCACCGGAGCTGATCGAGAGCGAGCTGTTCGGTCATGAGCGCGGAAGCTTCACAGGGGCGGAGCGGCGACATCGGGGCGTGTTCGAGCGTGCGCACCAGGGCACGCTACTGCTCGATGAGATCACGGAGATGTCGGCGCAGCTGCAGGTGAAGCTTCTTCGTGCCCTGGAGACTGCTACGGTCCGACGGGTTGGTGGAGGCACGGAGATCGACGTGGACGTGCGGGTGATCGCGGCCACCAACCGCGACGCCGCGGAGGCTGTGAGCGAGGGACGGCTTCGCGAGGATCTGTACTACCGCCTGAAGGTCTTTCCGATCACGCTCCCGCCACTGCGCGATCGTGCCGGTGATATCCCGCTGCTCGTGCGGCACTTCCTGGACCAGCTCGATCGTCCGAGCTTGGAGATCGAGCCCGCGGCGATGGAGCGCCTGGAGCGGTACTTCTGGCCCGGCAACGTGCGCGAGCTGCGCAACGTGGTGGAGCGGTGCTCCATTCTGGCCGACGATGCGATCACCGAGGCCACGTTGCCCCCAGAGATCCGAAGCGGCAGCCCGGTAGGGGCGCGTCTGCAAGCGCCCATCGGAACACCGCTTGATGAGATCGTGCGCCAACACACTCTGGCCACCTTGGAGCACTTCGGTGGCGACAAACCGCGCACGGCGGAGGCGCTCGGGATTAGCTTGAAGACCCTGTACAACCGTCTCAACCGGTATCTGGAGGAGTGACGTCGTTCGGTGGCAGGCGGGTCGGAGCTCATGGTGTGTCGGAAGAGGTGAGGACGGTCGGGGTTGAGCTCCAACGCGGCCGCGGGCCGCAACCAAAGGGCTCCTCCGAAGGTGCCGGTCCCGC
>CAZEJK010000200.1:6139-9352 GCA_964512045.1 uncultured Thermoanaerobaculia bacterium | reverse complement strand
TCGGCACAAGCTCCGTCATCGCGACCGTGCGGCTGCAGGCAGGTCCGCACCGGGAGTATCTCCCTGCCAATCGCGAGCCTCGTCATCTCGACCGAGCTGTCGTGGGCTGTCAGCGCGTCAGGCCAGCATGCGCCAACCGTGAGCCTCCAGAGCATCACGGCGAGCGGAGAGATCCCGTGGGAGAACGACGGCGACCCGGCCCCGGTGGCGGGCTCCGGTCGCGGTCCCTGCCCCGGCAGCCGGATCGCGGCTCCCCGGCTCCCGGCATGATGCCTCGGATTCCCGAAGACGTGGATATCAGAGCCGCTCACCACCCAACGCCCGTGCCAGAACCACCACACAAAGAAGCCCCCGTCCCGGCCGGGAGGGGGCACTCTTCACTCTTCACTCTTCACTCCGATTCAAAACTCCTTACGCCGCTTCCTCTCCCGAAGCCGGGCTGTTCAGCGTGTTGCGCACCATCCACGCCACGGTGGCGAGGCCGGCGAGGAGGAGCACGACGAACAGGAAGAAGTTCCCCCACTGGGCCACGATCGGGAACTCGAGGTCGGCGGTGCTCGGCGCCAGGTAGAGCGTGCGGACCTGGTGCCGGGTGATGGCCATGATCGCCATGGTGGCCACCATCGCACCGAGCACTCCGGTGACCAGCGCCGGGCTCTTCGTGGGATCGGTGGTGCGAGCGATCATCACCAGCAGCCCGATGCCCAGAAGGATCGCCGCGGTCAGCGGGATCAGGGTCGCGGCGCCGGAGGACATCAGCCCGATCAGCACCTCGCGCGGTAGGAGCAGAAGCAGCACGAAGCCGTCCACAACCTGCAAGATGGTGGTCCACAGCACCCACCGCCAGCTATAGGCGGCGATCGCCGAGTTGGTCTCGACGTCGATCCCACGGTTTGCCTGACGGACGGCCCAAAACGCCATCAACGCTGCGCTCACGCCGAGACCGGCGAGCACGAAGTGGAGCAAGCGCGGGACGAATGTGGGATCGCCGAGCACCGCCCACGGGTTCGCAGCAAGCCCCGTCCAGGTGTCGGGACGGGAGTGGGAGATCTGCACGCTGACCTGGACGACGGCCACCGCGAAGAACATGACCCCTGACAGCAGCAGCCACCAGCCGCCGCCGTGGCCCTTCGCCGGAGCTCCGCGCATCTTGTACAGGTAGGTGGCGTAGTAGCCGACCATCAGCAGCAGCAAGAAAGTGAACCACGCGCCCGCCAGCAGGATCGTGGCGGAGTAGAAGAACCCGTGGTACAGCACCTGGATGAACAGCAGCGGCGCCACACCGGTGGTGATCGTCAGCGAGATCCCGTAGGTATTGACGCCAACGAGCCTGCGCGCCAGCTCGGCCTTCGGATCGCCCTTGCGGCCTTCCCGAGAGCCAGCGTGGGCGACGAAGCCGAGGATGCTGCCGCCGAGCGTCAGGTTCATGAACAGCAGGTGGAGGAAGAACGTGAACACGAGCAGAATGTGAAACAGCCACGCCGGACCTGGGATCCCCGCCGGGTCGACTGCCGGGATGAGATCGATCATTCCGCACCTCCCTGCTCGGTCACGAGCGTCGTCAGGTACTCCGCCAGCGCCATCATCTCCTCGTCGTTGCCGACGAACGGCGGCATGTACGGGTAGTCCAGATCGAGGATGTTCAGTGGCTCCTCGGCGCTCGCCTCGCTATAGGCGTTGCCCATCTCGTACATCATGTAGATCGGCCCGATCATCATGTCGGTGTCTGAGGGCAGCAGCGGTCTGATCGCCTGATAGCCGTCGATGGTGTGGCAGCTGGCGCACTGGACCTGGTACACGGCGCGCCCCAGCTCGACGGTGTCGCCGGACTCGGCGGCAGCGGACACCCAGCCGTTGTGGGCGGCCAGCCCGTCAGCGTTGATCGTCTCGATCGCATCCACCGTCAGCCCGTTCGAGAACATGTAGCCATGGATCAGGAACGGCTTGCGAACGCCCTCGCGGAGCCGCTCGTAGCCGCCGAAGAACGCGAACGCAGCCACCATGAGCACCAGAACGGGTACGACCCGAGCGAGCCGCTTGGGCGCCGCCAACAGAATCACGACGCCGATGACCAGAGCGGCGGTCAGCGCCCAGAGCAGGAACGACCGCGTGGAAGCGAGCGCGACGAGGGTGGGGGAGTCGCCGGCGAACAGCGCCTTTGCACTTTCCGGCAGCATCGCCTCCCACCAGCGGTAGCCCCCGTAGGACACGAACACACCGATGACGAGGAAGATCCCGAGGAAACGGGAGAGCCGTGCGCGAGCCTCGCCCGACGTCGTGGCTGCAACGAGCGCCATGAACACGGTGGCCATGAGCATGGCGATCCCGGTGCGCAGCACCAGGCTCGGCCAGTAGGTGGGGTTGAAGAAGCCGTCCCAGAACGCTCGGGTGTCCATCCACTCGCCGGGAGTGAGCATGAACGTGATGATGCCGTTGATGACCACCAGTGACATGTAGGCGGAGATGAAGTAGATCCATGCCAGCCACAGATGGGCCTTCTTCGAGATCTTGTCCCAGGTCAGGTAGTACATCAGTGCGGCAACGATCTCGACGATGAAGAACACCCACTCCATCGCCCATCCCCAGACGTAGTTGTGGATCAGGGCCGAGATCGCGCCTGGGGAGACCAGGCCCGCAACCACCCAGATCCCGACGCCGGATATTGCCCCGAACACCGTCGATACCAGAACCAGCATCAACGAGGAGCGTTTGGCCAGCTCACGCAGATCGTTGTCGCCGCGGCGCACGGAGATTGTCTCGCTCACCGCGAGCACAAGACCGCCTCCGATGGCGAAGTGCGCCACGATCACGTGGGCGATCGCCACGATGGCCATCAGCATGCCACCGCCCATCGCCAGGTCCCATACCGGATAGTCCATCCTCCGCACCTTTCCGGCACCTCCCCCTCCAGGTGATGTGCCATCGAGAATCATTCAGATTCTAACGGATGACCGTCGCGACGTCGATGGCTTGAAAGGCGATCGCATCTCAATATCGTCGCGGTGGGAATTGAGAGCTTGGATGCAAGGCTGCAACCGGACACAAGCGCACCGCGAGGCCAGGCCCGATCGCGACAACAGGCGACACCTCCGCACGGCCCGGAGGGCGCCGGCTACCCGTCATCTTGACCGGGTCCGGTTGCTCCATCGAGCGGCACAGCCGCCTGCCCCGGAGAGCACTGCCCAACCAGGAACCCGTCATCTCGACCGAGCC
>CAZEJK010000200.1:0-6039 GCA_964512045.1 uncultured Thermoanaerobaculia bacterium | reverse complement strand
GAACCCGTCATCTCGACCGAGCCTCCGTGGCCTTGAGCAGAGTGTCTTCGTTTAGGTGCTTCTCGACGCGATGCAGCACGTGGCGAGCGGAGAGATCCCGTACTGAGCACCCCAAACAAGCTGAGCCGACAGCAGACCGATCGAGCCGGAGCAGGCTGTCGAGCGCAGGTGGCACGATATCCGCGCACTGGAGCGGTCTGTCGGCTGTCACACGAGAACCGACGCACACCCGGTGTATTGGCGACGCACATCTGGACATCTTTGAGAAAGCGAGGCACCCACACGAGACGACCCACACATGTTCGTATCGCGGGAAACAGGTATATGCTGGGTGGCAGAGGTCAGTCACAACCAGATCCGACGTCGCAAGCTCCCTTGGAGGTCCCATGAGGTACATCAGTCGTGTCAACGCTGCTCTGTTGGTGGTCCTGGTCGCGTCCGCCGGGCTGTTCGCTCAGGAGCGGAGCGAGCTGCTGGCCAGCCCGAAGATCGACACGGATGCGAAGCAGCCGAGCTTCGTCGACCTGACCGCTGAGCAGGTCGAGCAGGCCATCACGGTGCGCTCGGCTCGCAACTACGCCATGTTCGGCTTCAACACCCCGGAGATCCGGCTCCTCCTGCCCGAGACCGACAACTCCGTTTATGCCGTGTTCGAGTTCGCGGAGCCGACGGTGGTGGACGCGTCTGGAGCCCCGGTGGCGTTCACCATCGAGCGCGGCATCTACGACCACGACGTCCACGCCGACGAGATCCGCCTCACGTCAGCCTCCGGCGAAGAGCCAATCTCCTTCGCCGAAGCGTCCGGAACCGTCTCGGTACGGTACCCGCTGCGGATCCGGACGCTGACCGCGCGCGCTGGCGAACCGTCACCTCCAGGTCTGATGGTGACCTTCGACGGTCCGTTCCTGACGGTGCAGAAGGATGGCGACGGTGAGGAGCTGGACGCGGCGCCGTTCACCGGGATCGAGCCGTTTCGGGTGTACAACGCCTCAGGCCAGCAGCTCGAGGCGTACCCGCATAGCAGCTACAAGTCGATCAACGGCGTCGTCACGGAGACCACGTCGTACTGGGGCGAGGTCGCCGAGGTGCAGCAGGATGTGGTGGAGGAGTGGGTGGAGGTGGAGGTGCGCTACGCGCTGCCGCCCGCAGAGCCGATCCCGAGCAGTCGCGCGGGCCTGACGCCGGCCGAGGGCACGGAGCGGACGGCTGGTGCGACCGGAACCGTGACCACCAGCGTCGTGGTGGCGACCCCCGCCCGGGCCGCGGCTCGCGAGCTCGGCGTGACACCGGACGAAGCGAGGCAGCGTCTGCGCCAGCTGGGCTACACGGACCCGAACGAGAGGTACTTCGTCATGGCGGCGACCCAGGGGCAGCTCGAAGCGGTCAAGCTGTTCCTCGCCACGGGCGTGCCGATCGATGTCGTCCCTGATGACAGCACGGCGCTGATCTCGGCGGTCAGGTTCCGCCACCCGGACGTGGCGTTGTACCTGGTCGAGCAGGGGGCGGACGTGACCATCCTCGACTCGAACAACTGCTCGGCGCTGCTCCACGCGGCGGGCATCTGCGACTTCGCGGAGGTCGTGCGCGCGCTCCTCGATGCCGGCGCCGATCCCGCACCGCTGTCGGCCGGAGGCATCGACGCGGCGAAGATGGCGGAGATCATGTCGTGTCGGGAGAACCAGGAGCTGATCGCGGCGGCGAGCGGAAGCTGAGCCACAGCCGCCTCCCGAGAGACGCCGGCGCCTACAAGAGAAGGGGTCCGGTTGTGGTGGCCCGCGTCTCGCGGGCCGGGAGGGCGGATCACGTGCCGTGCAGCTGCCGGAGCCATCCGAGGTGAGGCCGAGCCCGGTGCGGTCGGTCGTCCGCCAGCGGCCGGTCAACGGCTCATGGTATACGCGTCCTCCTGTGCCAGAACGAAGCTCGTCCAGACGTGCTGGAAGCGTTCCGGATCGGCGGCCGGCCGGCGGATCATCTTGCGGCAGAAGCCAGCCTGATCCTCGGTTGTGGAGCCCGTACCGTGCAGATCGAGCGCGTAGCGGGAGAAGTCCCGCACCAACACGTCGAAGATCTGGTCGATCAGCTTCTCGTCGACACTCTGGATCGTCGCACTCTCCAGAATCAGCTGACCGTAGGCGACCAACGTGAACAGCTCGCCGAGGCTCAGCAGGAAGTCCATGTCCTTGGACTGTGCCGAGTCCGGAGCGTGCTGGGCCAGCATCATCTTCAGCGTTTCGATCTGGCCCTTGAAGACCTCGACGTTCGGCAGGTCCACGGAGCTGTATGCCAGGTTGGAGTCGTGGAAGCGAACTGACGACAGGCCACGGGTCGGCCCCTGGTCGAACAGGAACTCGTCGTGCACCGGTGCGGTCTGCGGCGCCACCTCCGGGAGCTCTGCGGGCTGGAACAGGAAGCTCTTCATGAACTTGACCACCAGGGCCATGTTCACGTGCACCGTGCCTTCGAGCTTCGGTAGCGCGCGGATGTCGCGCGCCGCCATCTCGAAGTAGGTGTCCTTCTCGAACCCCTTGGCCGCGATCACCTCCCACAGGGCGTTGATCACCTCCTCACCCTGGGTCGTGACCTTCATCTTGACCATCGGGTTGTAGAGCAGGTAGCGGCGATCGTTGCGAGTGGCGACGCGCATGTAGTCGATCGCCCGCGTCGAGAACAGCCGCATGGCCACCAGCCGCGTGTACGCATCGGTCAGCAGGCGTTGCACGTGCGGGAAGTCGGTGACCTTGCGCCCGTACAGCTCACGCTTGGCGGCGTGGTTCACTGCCTCGTACAGCGCGTGGGTGCAGATGCCGATCGAGGCCCAGCCGAGGTTGAACTTGCCGATGTTGACGGTGTTCAGTGCGGCATCCCAGGCGTCGGAACCCGTCGACAGGACCTCCTCCTCGCGCACCGGATAGCCGCGCAGCGCGAGCTCGGAGACGTACATCTGCGAGCTCACGATGTTCTTGATGCAGTCGTAGTCCTGGTGATCGGTCTCGACGGCGAAGAAGACGTACTCGTCGGTGTCGGAGCTCTTGCCGAAGACGCTCAGCAGCGCCGCCTCGTTGCCGTTGCCGATGTAGTACTTGCCGCCGTCGGCGCGGTAGGTTCCGTCCGGCATCGGGGTCAGCATCATCTCGGACGAGTAGAGGTCGGCGCCGTGGGCCTTTTCGGACAGACCGAAACCGAAGATCCCTCCGTCCTTGAGATACCTCGCGGTGCGCTTCTTGATCTCGTCGCCCTTCGCCATCCACAGCGGCCCCAGCCCGAGAATACTCACCTGCCAGGCGTACCAGTACGACAGCCCGTAGAACCCGAGGATCTCGTTGAGCACGCAGTTGCGGTAGGTGTCCCAGCGGGCGTCGCGGTCGTCGATGGCGTACTCGGGTGGCGTCAGCAGCGTCGAGAAGACCCGGTTGTCCTTCACGAAATCGAGGAAGTCGCGGTACCAGCGCCGCTCGTGGTCGTCCTCCTTGATCTTCTCCATGCCCTTTGTTTCGAAGAACTCGATCGTCGCGCGCATGATCTCGCGTGATCGCTCGTCGAGCTCCGAGAAGTCGGCGGTCGCCGGATTGAACAACATCGGGGCACCTCCCATCTCGATCCCGTCAAACTAGTTCGTATACGAACCTTTACCGCAAAAAAACTCACCCATCCATCAGGTCAGTCAGCAACCGCCTTAAAAGAAGCTGCTCGGGGAGACTGAACCGGCTCAGGATCTCTTCATCGGAGCGACGGCGAGCCGCGATGATGTCGTCCTTGAGCTGGTTGGCCCGGTCGCTGGCGAAGACGCGCGTGATGCGTCCATCACGAGAGTCCGGCCGCCGTTCGACCCACCCGGACTCCTGCATCCGGACGAGGACCCCGGACAAGGTCGCCTTGTCGAGCACGAGCATCTGCCCCAGCTCTGTGGCCGTCTGTCCCTCGCGGTACCACAGTGCTTCGAGCACAGCGTGCTGGATGTTGGTCAGGCCGAACGACTCCAGGTTCTTGCGGAAGTGGCCATGGGCTTTCTGATACGCCTTGGCCAGCAAGAACGTGAAGCAGTCTGGTGGTGTCTTCTGCTCGGGCACGGTCATATCCTTCGCATACGAACTTCATCACGGCCGACCCGTGCCAGTCAAGGCCTGTTCGTGGATGGTCTGGAGAGGCGCCGTACACTCCGCGTCGTGAACGCAAGCATCCCACATCTTCGAGAACGCGCGGCATCCGCCGGGGACCGGATAGCCGGGATCCGGCTGGCGGGGCCGGGACCGGGGCCTGGTCCGGTTCCGGGACTGCACCGAGGCGTTGTCGCTTCTGCGAGCAACCCGTCGTGTCTGCAGACAGAGCTGTTGGCGAGGCTGATCGGATGGGTGTGGGAGCTCAGGGCCAGCACTCAACCGCTGAGATCTTCGTGGCCGTGGGGACGGCACGGTTGGAGCAACCTTTTGGGTGCGGCCCCTAACCGCGTCAGCCGTTCAGCAACGCCATCGCCGGCTCGGGGTAGCGCAGTCCCACCACCAGATCCCGTGGGATCACCTCGTCGATGCGCGCCAGGTCGGCGGCCGACAGCTCCACCTCGAGGGCGCCGGCGTTCTCGTCGACGCGCTCGGGCCGGCGCGTGCCAGGGATCGGCACGATGTGCCGCCCCTGCAGTAGCACCCACGCCAGCGCCAGCTGCGATGGCGTGCACCCCTTGTCAGCGGCGAGCTCACGGATCCGCTCCACCAGTCGGAGGTTGAGGGCGAAGTTCTCACCCTCAAACCGCGGGTTGTTCCGGCGCCAGTCGTCGGCGTCGAGATCCTCCGGGCTCGTGATCGCACCGCTCAGAAAGCCGCGCCCGAGCGGGCTGTACGCCACGAAGCCGATACCGAGCACGGCGCACGCGGCAAGGATGCGCTCCTCCACGTCCCGCGACCAGAGCGAGTACTCGGTCTGCAGGGCGGCGATCGGATGGACACCCACCGCGCGCTGCAACGTCTCGGGGCTCGCTTCGGACAGCCCGAGATGGCGCACCTTGCCCGCGGTCACCAGCTCCGCCATCGCGCCCACCGTCTCCTCGATCGGCACGTTCGGATCGACCCGGTGCTGGTAGTAGAGATCGATGTGATCGACCCCCAGACGCTCGAGGCTCCGGTCGCACGCCTGGTGCACGTACTCCGGTCGTCCCGAGACGCCGAGGAAGGCACCGTCGGCACCGCGCACGATCCCGAACTTCGTCGCCAGCACCACCTCGTCGCGGCGCTCTGCGAGCACTCTCGCAAGGAGCTGCTCGTTGGCTCCGCTGCCATACATGTCGGCGGTGTCCCAGAAGGTCATGCCGACATCGAGCGCATGGTTGAGCGTTCGGATCGACGCGGCGTCGTCGCTCGCGCCGTAGAACTCCGACATCCCCATGCAGCCCAGACCGACCATCGACACCTGCAACCCGCTGCGACCCAGCTCGCGTGTCTTCATGACGTGCTCCCTTCGTGTCGTCACATCGGAGCAACACGGCACGCGCCGCTGCCATGCCCGGGTAGGGAAAGCCGAGGAAGCCTGCGACTACTCCTCCTCTCGTAGCGGACGGGTTCATCCCGTCCGACGATGGCCCTTCGGCTGTCCCCTCACACGGCGCCATCTGCTACAGTCAAACCAGAGCCGAAGGGACACAGCCTATGGGCGAGCACGACGACCGCGCGGTTGATTACATCGTCATCGGGTCGGGGTTCGGGGGCGCTGTCTCGGCGCTGCGGTTGGCCGAGAAGGGCTACCGGGTGCTGGTCCTCGAGAAGGGCAAGCGCTACCGCAGCGAGGACTTCCCCACGACCAACTGGAACCTGCGCAAGTACCTGTGGCGACCGGAGCTGGGCCTGTACGGAATTCAGATGCTGACGCTGTTTCGGCACGTCATGGTCCTCCACGGCGGCGGCGTCGGCGGCGGTAGCCTGGTCTACGCCAACCAGCTGCTGGTGCCCCCGGACGACGTGTTCGCCAAGCCGGAGTGGGGCGGCGGCGACTGGAAGGCGCGCCTGGCGCCGCACTACGCCGAGGCGCAGCGCATGCTCGGCGCGACCCCCTCGC
>CAZEJK010000199.1:0-9373 GCA_964512045.1 uncultured Thermoanaerobaculia bacterium | reverse complement strand
GAACGACGCCTTCGTCAACATCAAGGTCGACCGCGAGGAACGCCCCGATGTGGACGAGGTGTACATGACCGTCGCCCAGATGCTCACTGGCAGCGGCGGCTGGCCGCTGACGATCGTCATGACCCCTGACCGTCGGCCGTTCTTCGCCGCCACCTACCTGCCGAAGGAAACCCGGTTCGGCCGCATGGGCATGCTCGACCTGATTCCGCGCGTCGACCAGATGTGGCGCACCGAGCGGGAGAAGATCCTGTCCTCGGCCAGCGAGATCACGGGTCATTTGGAGCAGTTCGCCTCATCGCGCGCCGCCGGAGAGGTGGACGAACGGGCCATCCACGCGGCATATCAGCAGCTGGCGGAGCGGTACGATGCCGCACACGGCGGCTTCGGCACCGCGCCGAAGTTCCCCTCCCCGCACAACCTGCTGTTCATGCTCCGCGGCGCCGACGACCATCAGGGCATCCAGATGGTGACCGACACCCTCCACGCGATGCGCCGTGGAGGGATCTGGGACCATCTCGGCTTTGGCTACCACCGGTACTCCACGGACCGTCACTGGTTGCTGCCGCACTTCGAGAAGATGCTGTATGACCAGGCGATGATGGCGCTGGCGTGCACCGAGGCGTTTGCGCGCACCGGCGACGAGCGCCACGCCCGCACCGTGCACGAGATCTTCCGCTACGTCCTGCGCGACATGACCTCCCCGGACGGGGCGTTCTACTCCGCCGAGGACGCCGACAGCGAAGGCGAGGAAGGCCGCTTCTACGTCTGGACCGCCAGCGAGCTCGCCGAGCATCTCACCGACGACGAGCTCGACCTGGTGCGCACGGTGTGGGGCGTCCGCGACGACGGCAACTTCACCGACGAGGCAACGGGTCGGGCCACGGGCGCCAACATCCTCCACCTCACCGCTGGGCTGAACGAGCTCGCCGGACGCCTGCACATGGAGCCCGCCGAGCTGGAGAGCCGGCTCGAGTCGATCCGAAAGCGCCTGTTCGACGTGCGTGAGGAGCGCGTGCATCCGCTCAAGGACGACAAGGTCCTGGCCGACTGGAACGGCCTGATGGCGGCGGCGTTCGCCCGCGCCGGCCGGGCGCTTCAGGAGCCGTCCTACGTGGCCGCCGCCGAGCGCTCGATGGAGTTTGTCCAGACATCGATGCGCGATGGTGCCGGTGAGCTGAAGCACCGCTGGCGCGCCGGCCACCTGGCGATCCCGGCGTTTCTCGACGACCTCGCGTTCGTCACCTGGGCATGCCTCGAGCTGTACGATGCCACACTCGAGCCGCAGTGGCTGGAGCGTGCTCTCGAGCTCGAGGAGACCGCCTTTGCGAAGTTCTGGGACGAGGCCAACGGCGGCTACTTCGTCACCGCCGAGGATGCGGAAACCCTTTTGGTCCGGCCCAAGGACGCCTACGACGGCGCCATCCCGTCCGGCAACTCGGTGGCGATGTCCAACCTGGTCCGCCTCGGCCACCTCACCGGACGCGCTGAGCTGCTGGAGCGGGCCGACGCGGTGGTTCGCAGCTTCGCGAGCCTGATCCGACGCGCACCGTCCGGCTTCACGCACATGCTCGACGCCCTCCGGCGTGCCACCGTCGACCCGGTGGAGGTGGTCATCCTCGGCGATCCGAGCCAGCCCGACACGCAGGCGCTGATCGAGGCGGTCCGCTCGGAGACCGAGGCCAACACCTCGCTCCTCCTCCTGCCGCTCGAGCCCACCGCCCGCACCCGCTTGGAGCGTCTGGCGCCGTTCGTGGAGGGGTTCCGCTCCGACAGCGGCAGCGCCACCGCCTACGTCTGCCGGCAGTTCGCCTGCGAGCTCCCGGTGACCATCCCCGCGGAGCTGGTGGAACGCATTCGGGGCGCCGGCGAGCGGTACGCCAGGTAGCAAGCCCGACTCGGTCTGTGTCATCAGGGAGCTGCCGGTGGTTCTTGCTCCATGCTCACGGTACAGTGGTTCTGGTGGTGCTCACGATCACGAACCAGCAGGCTACCAGCTCGCTCCGCGGCTTCGAGCGACGGGAGCTGCTTCCGCCATCATCCCCAAACCGGCCCGGTGACTCGACGAGCGAAGAACGCATCGAACCGTCTCGCGGCAGCTGCTCTGGTCCTCGTCTTGGGTCGACGGCTCGCATCAAGAGCTCAACAGGCAGCGCTCCTGTTCATCGCCACGCTGACGGCCTCCGTCATCCTACCTTCCGCTCTCACCTACTGGCAGGGAGATCGTGTGGTCGCTGTCGCGGCTCCCGCATGGTGCGTGCTCCACACCACCCTGGCTTTCCTACTGGTCCGAGGGACCATTGGCCGGCATGGACAACGCCGGAGCCCACGCCCAGCCGATCACACCCGCTGAGAGCGACGCGTCGAGACGGCTCTCGTCCGCACGGTCGGAGGATGGCACAGCGACTCAGTGCTCTTCGATGATCGGGAAGTGCTCCCTGATGTAGGTCTTGCTCCAGGCGTTGAAGTGCCACCACTCGATCGCCAGGACCTCGAACCCTGCGTCCGTCATCACGTCGCGCAGCAGTCGGCGGTTGGCGACCAGGTCGTAGACCGGCACCCAGGCCACCGCCGCCGTCCACAGCTCGGGGTACCTGCCGACCATCGTCAAAGCTGCCGAGGCACCGCCGGAAAACCCGGCGAGGTAGATCCGATCGGGATCGATCGTCGCGTGCTCACGCGCCCACCGGAGCGCATCCACGACATCGGAGACCGCCAGCTCTGAGAGCGTCGCCTCCGGCCGGTCGAACTGCCCGCGGTAGTCCGGATGGATCAGCACCCAGTCGTTGGCGACCGCCCACGCCCCGTACGGGATGCTGAACTGCTGGCGGTAGTCCGCAGTCCAGCTGTGCAACACCACCAGCAGCGGCCTGGGGCGGTCGCTCCCGGAGTCGCAAAACAGCGCCGGCTGCTCGGCGCCGTCGGCGGTGGACGGGATTCGAACCTCGCGGATCTCCGGCACCTCCTGGCGCCAGGCCTCCATCTTCGCCATGTCCCCGAGCGGTGAGCTCGCGAGCGCCATGAACGTCGTGAAGCTCGTCACCGGCTCCGGATCGCTCCCTGCGAGAGAAGACCCGCTGCACACCAGCACCGAGCTCACCAACGTGCAAACGGTCGCACGACTCAATTGACTCACGGCCGCACTCCTTTCGTGAGGCCACAACCTCTCACACCGCGCGTGCGGCTAGACCAGGACACGGCGAGCTACCGGCACTCTCTCGAAGATCATCGCCACTCCCGCGGACACGGCGAACGTGACCACCGCCAGCACCGGCACCGCGACAATCGGGTGACCGGTGGTCTCGTTCAAAGTGAAACCGAGGACACCTTGCTTGAGGATGTCGAGCACGGCCACGTGCACCAGGTAGATCCCGAAGACGCGCTTCGACATCGCCCTCCATCGCCGTGCCGCTCGTTCTGCCGCGTCCCCGGTCCGACGGTCGCCTCGGTGCGCTACGAACGCGAACAGCGCCACGGACATTACAACGACGTTGAGGCTGTAGTACTCATAAAACAGCGGCTGATACTCGCCCCCGGCTGCGGCAGTCAGCATGTAGGTCAACGCGGCAGTGATCACGAAGGCAGCCGCTGCGACAGTTGCCGCGACCCGGCCGGTCCAGCGGGGCAGCTTCCACCGGACGAGGAGGGAGCCGGCTACGAAGTAGCCGACCAGCATCAGCGGGCTGTTCTCGCGCTCCGGCGAGTACCATGTCTCGATCCCGAGCAGACGTTGCGCCATCGGAAGCACCGACGCTCCGAGCAGCCACAGGCCAACTACGTAGGCGGCCACCTGCGGCCGCGCCGCCTCGAGAAAGGCGCCGAGCAGGGGAGCGAGGAGGTACAACCCCAGGAGCATGTAGACGAACCACAGGTGAAACGACACCGGACCCGCGAGAAGCTCGGGGACCAGGTCCGCGGTGGTCCGGTCCATGTCCCAGAACAGCTGCTGCCAGTAGAAGTAGATGACGCTCCACGCCAGAAACGGGATCGCGACCCGAGCAAACCGGCGTCGGAGAAACTTGCCGAGGGGCTCGCGGTGGGCGCGGCCGAGCAGCAGCGCGCCGCTGACCATCACGAACACCGGCGCCGACCAGCGAACCGCCGCATCGTAGATGTTGCCCACCCACCACTCGAGCGATCCGGAGCTGCCGAACCTCAGGAGCAGCGGTGCCGCGGCGTGAAGCATCACCACGGCGGCGATGGCGAGCACCCGCATCCGGTCGACCCAGACGACGCGCTGCCTCGGCTGATCGTTCTCCTCTCGGCCGTGAGCTCTAGAGCTGCTCTGATCCGACGGGCTCTCGGCAAACATCATCAGGACGAACCGCGCCGCTGGGGTCGATGTTCCGCGAGTCGGGCCGAACGACCACGATCCCAAAGCACTTTCAGGGTCGCCCCGATGCGCAGCCGGTCACAGGCTGAGGAGCCGCCGGATTCGTTCGATCTCCGGCCCCGTGGCATGTGGAGACCGCACGATCTCAGCGGCTCTCGATCCGGCCCAGTACGATCTCAGTCGATCTTGAGGGGAGCCGCCAGACGGCTCAGGACGTATCGATCTCGATCAGCGCGTTCCGTACAGCCGGTCGCCGGCGTCGCCGAGGCCGGGGACGATGTAGCCGTGGTCGTCCAGATGGCTGTCCACCGCACAGGTGTAGATGGTGACGTCGTCGCACGCCTCGACCACGCGGCGGATGCCCTCCGGGGCGGCAAGGAGCACGAGCAGGTTGATCGCGCCGGCGCCGCGCTGGCGCAGGAACTGGCAGGCCGCCGCAGCCGAGCCGCCGGTGGCGAGCATCGGATCGACGATCAGGAGCTCGCGCTCATGGATGTCCTCCGGCAGCTTGCAGTAGTACTCCACCGGCTCGAGGGTGGCCGGATCGCGATACAGACCGACGTGGCCGACCCGTGCCGCGGGGATCAGCTGCAGGATGCCGTCGACCATGCCGAGTCCGGCGCGCAGGATAGGGATCACTGCCACCTTCTTGCCTGACAGGACCTGGGTGGCGGTCTCAGCCATCGGGGTGCTCACCGTGGACTCCTCGAGCTGGAAGCCGCGGGTTGCCTCGTACGCCATGAGCATGGCGAGCTCCCGCACCAGCTCGCGGAACGCCTTGGCGCCCGTGCTCACGTCGCGCAGAATCGACAGCTTGTGCTGGATCAGCGGATGGTCGAGCAACCTCACGTGATCGGTGGCGGCGATGTCGGCGTGCATGAAACCTCCTGGACGATCGCGGACCGTACGATCTGAGCCTGCCCGCGCAATGAGGCTACTCTAGTCGATCCCCATCGAATGCCACCGCTCGCCGCGTGTGCCCCGCCTCCGCAACTACCGGTGTGAACCTGGACGGCGTTGGCTCGTCGGGATCAGCCGGCCGCCGAGGTCGACCGGCTCGGTGGTCAGCACCGGCGTCGTTTCGCCCGCGCCGCCACGCGTCGCGGATGTCACCCACTCGAGGATCCGCGCCAGGTCCTCGGCGTCGACACCGCCGCCCTCGGAGCAGTCCGGGTTGCCGAGCAGGAGGAAGCCCGCCGGGTTGTACATGTAGGCGACCGCGACCTCGAGGTCCGCCTCGGTCGGCTGGCCATCACCATCCGCATCGCACGGGTCGGCGTCGACGGCGGTGGTGTGCTCGGAACGGAGGTTGTCGCTGACGTCGCGATCGCACTCGGCGGAGTCCACCTGGAAGACCGTCTCCAGCTCGCCAGCAGCAACCGGTCGGGTGGTCAGCTCGAAGACCCGCCTCCCGGGAGGCAGGTCGCCCAGATCGCAGAGCACCGATCCGCCGGCTGCCGAGCACGACGCCCCGCTGGCGGAGACGTAGTCCAGCTCTGCTGGCAGGGTGACGGTCACGGTCACGCCGGTGGCGGTCACCGCTGCAGACTGCTCGACCTGGACGTCGAAAACGAGATCCCGGTTGACGCTGACGGGCTCCTGATCGCTGGCAGCTCGAACCGCGAGGCGGTTGCCGCTCGAGCACTCGACCCCGATACGGATCGAGGTGTCGACCTCGTACGCCCACTCCCGGCCACCGGAGAGCGGTTCCATGTCGAAGTTGCTGGCGGTGAGGCCGCCGCTGGTCGTCGTCGCCACCACCATCTCGTACCAGTCCCCCTCGTCCGGCTGCACGGCGCCAGACAGGAAGCAACGGACTGTACCCGCCAGATCCAGGTTGCCTCCCACCACCACCCGATCGAACCTTCCAGTCGCCGCGTGCCCACCGATCTCCAGATCGAGCACGCCGGCGGACTCGTTGGTCAGGTCACCGTTGATGGTCAACGTCGCCGAGCCCGGTCCCGGCCGGACAGTCCCGCGGTTGATGGCCTGCACACCGCCGGTGAGCGTCACGGTCCCCCCTCCCGACAGCAGACCGCCCATGTCGTTACTGTAGGTCGTGGAGCTCAGCCCGAACGTTGCACCGGCCGCGATGTCCACGGTGCCGAGGTTGGTGAAGCTCGACGGCGCTCGGCCTTCCCTGGCGAACGCGCCGGACGCGTTGAAGCTGAAGCCGCTACCGATGTCGACTGTACCGAGGTTGGTGAAGCTCGACGGCGCACGGGTGCCTTCGGACGTCAGATCAAGCTGGAGATCCGCCTCGGTCACGCTCACGAGACCCTCCGAGGTGACCGCGCCCCGGAGAGTACGGATACCGCCGCTGCCACCGCTCGCTCGAGCAACGATCTGTCCCGTCGGCGCCACGGTCAGCGTGCCGCCGATCGTCTCGAACGTCGCGCTGGCTGGAGAGCCGCCCTCGTCCCGGGCATCCAGCTCGATGGCGCCGGCAAAGGTCAGATCGCCACTGTACACCGCCGAGGTGTTACCGCGTGCCCCCCCGGTGAGCCGAAGCGTCGACGTCCCGCTGGTGGTGAACGTCCCGGCGAGGCTGGCCTGGACGCCGTGCAGGTGGATCGCACCGTCACTGAGAATGGCCGATGATGGCCCCGCGGAGGAGAGGGTACCGATCTCCATGGTCAGAACACCGCCGGAGGCGATCTCGATGGTGCCGGAGTTGGTCAGGCTCGAGGCATCGCGGCTCAGCGCTCCATACAAGCGCATCGACCGTCCGCTGCCGATGTCGATGGTGCCGAGGTTGGTGAAGCTCGACGGCGCCCGCGTGGCACTCCCGGTCAGGTCGAGCTGGAGGTTGCCCAGCAGCGCCTCGACCCGTCCGGAGCTGTCCACTGGGCCCTGGATCCGCTGCACCCCGCCATCTCCAGCGCCTCGGATGGTGGCGCCGCTGGCGTTCCCGAGCACGCCGGAGGTGATCTCGAGCAGCGCGGTTCCACCCGTTGCCCCTTCGCTGGCGATCTCGATCACGCCTTCGTTGACGAACCCGGGCACAGCCAGCGACGCGTCCCCGCGGCTGGCGGACGCCACGACCCGCAGCACACCCGCAGAAGCGTTGGTCAGACCGCCCTGCAGCGCTGTGGTCCCACGAATCTGCAGCAGCCCTGAGTTGTTGATCGTCGTGTTCACGTCAATGGAGACATCCTCCAGCTCCAGCTGGCCGGAGTTGGCGAAGCTGTCGGTGGCGCCGGTATCGAGGGTCGTTCCGTCCAAGACCAGGTTGCCGGTTCCGATCACGGAGCCAGTGCCCGGGCTATAGGTGCCACCGATGATGCGAAGCTCGCGTTCGGTGGCGATGTCGATCGTGCCGTTGTTGGTGAGCGAGGACACACCTCCGGTGAGATCGAACACCAGATCGTCGCCCGACACGGTGATGGCGCCCTCGTTGACGTGCGCCGCATCCGGCGCGCTGACCGTCAGACCCCAGTCGATGAACAGGTCACCCTGCTGCACGAGCTCGGCCGCCAGCTCGCGCTGGCCTCCGTGCAGACCGTACTGCGACGAGATCGAGCCGGTGGACGCGTTGGTCAGCGGGCCGCCGGTGACCTCGAGCCTGGCGAGCTGCGCCGCTGCGCTACCGTTGCTGAGCACGATCGTGCCCGAGTTCGTGAACGACGGCACGGTCAGCACGGCCGGCTCCTCGAGGACCATGCTCGTGACCACCAGCTCGCCGAGCTCGCCGACCGTCAGCGCACCGGTGATCTGCGACTGTCCCTCGGCGCTCAACGTTGCGAGCTCGTTGAGCACCTCGACCGCAGTCGTGCCATCGAGCGCCGTGTTCGCCAGGTGCACATCCGCGCCGTACGGTACGGCGAGCGTGCCTCCGGTCACCGCCAGCTCCTCGAGGAGGAAGGCTCCATCGCCGCCGAAGGTCCCTGTGCTCAGGTCGAGCGTGCCGTGACTGATCATCAGCGTCGAGCCGGCCTCCACGTGGATCGCATCGCTGTTTGTGAGCTGTGATGGGGTGGTTGGATCCTCCAGCCGCAGGTCGAGGGTCGACGAACTGGTCACCTGGACCAACCCCGAGTTGACGTGGACCACTGACGTGTTGGCCGTCCAGATCAGCGGGTATGTCACATCGATGAACCCGAAGTTCTCCACGAGCGCGCTGATCTTCCGCGGCTCACCGGAGCTCCCACCGTCGTTGGTGGAGCGGATCTGCCCGGCACCCTGGTTGGTCAGCGTGCCCTGTACCGTCAGGCTCGCATACGCCTGGCGGCTGCCGCGCGCCCCGGTCTCGGTCAACGAGATCTCGCCGTTGTTCGAGAGGTTCGCCAGGAAGCTCGGCTCGGCCGCATCTGCCGTCGCTCCTCCGGCCACGATCTCCATCGCCGATCCCGAGCCGATGCTGGTGTCGGCGAAGAACTGCGCGCTCGCTCGGACTCCGACCTGTCCCCCCGCAAACGTCTCCACCGGCAGCTCGATCGTCGCCAGATGATCCAGCACCTCGAGCGCGCCGTACACGCGCAGGAGCCCCAGCCCCGACACCCCCCCATCGAGCATCACCAGGCTGCCGCCGGTCTGGACGGAGAGCTCACCGTCGACCACCAGCTCGCCCGCCCCGGAAACCTCCAGGGTCGCGGTGTTGGTGGTGCCCGTTCCGAGCGACAGGTTGTTGAGTGCCGGCGTGACGACGTCGAGCTGCACCGTGTAGCTACCGTCCACCG
The DNA here is from genome assembly GCA_964512045.1 of uncultured Thermoanaerobaculia bacterium. Lineage (GTDB taxonomy): Bacteria > Acidobacteriota > Thermoanaerobaculia > Thermoanaerobaculales > Sulfomarinibacteraceae > CAZEJK01. The sequence continues at coordinate 364 of CAZEJK010000199.1, read as the reverse complement.
TGATGCACACGGACTCGCCCGACAGCGGCGTCTGACTGCCGCTCCAGTTGCTGGAGTCGGACCAGAGCCCTCCGCTCGCGTTCGTCCAGCTGCGGTCACAGGTCCGCGACGTTGCCGTGATGTCGCCGCTGCTGGCAAAGGTGGGCTCCTCCTGGAGCAGCGGAATCGCCCGGTCGGCGTCCTCGACCTCGCCGACGCCGGTGTGGGCCACGGTGAATGCGCTGGGGATCTGCGCTGAGGCCGTTGTGGTCAGCTGAACGACGACGAAGAAACGCGCCGTGGTTTCCGCCTCCACCCGGATCCTCGGATCGTCGGTGGGCCCGAAGGTCATGGTTTGCAGGCCACTGGTCAACACCAGGTTGCT
>CAZEJK010000198.1:0-9401 GCA_964512045.1 uncultured Thermoanaerobaculia bacterium | reverse complement strand
GGTACCCGGCGGCGTCGTCTTGGCGTCGCGTCCCAGCTCCGCCACACCCCTTTCACCGGCAAGTTGGCGTGCCAGGTCGATCCATGGTGTCTCGTAGTCCTCGCGCGGATCCCAGGCGTTGCCCACGAAGGCCGCCACCTTGGCCTGGGGCGCGCTCGAAAGGCCAGCCTCTTGGAGCAAGCCAGAGACGCCCGGCAATTGGCTGACCCTCTCCCCCGCCGTGGCAATGTGGTACAAGGCAGTCAGCGTGTGGGTCTTGCCGCCGCCGAACTGGGTCACGAGCGTCATGACCGGAGACGTGTTGGTGGTTTCGCCCGCCAACCGCCTGAGCACCATCCCCGAATGCTCTCGCAACGCACGGGTGAAGCTCGTACGGGCGAAGAACTGCTCGGGGTCGCGGTAATCCACCGGCGCGGTGCCGCCGACCACCTGCTCCAGGTGGATGGCGAACTCGTCGGGATTGAAGGACCGCCCCTCGCGGACTTCCTTGCGAGGGGTGGCGACCTTGTACCAGGGCTCGAGCTTGGGAGGCATGCTTACACTCCTGTCGGACGACGCAGATGATCGAAGAGCGCCAAGGATGATTGCTTCAATCGCGCCAGATTGGCATAGGCCACGGGCGCGAAGTCGTTCTCGTGGTCGAAGGCCCCGTAACGGAAACCGTCGGTGACGATCACGTCCCGCGAAATGCCCAGGCCGGCGACGTATTCCTCGGCCTGCCTGCGAGCACCGGCGAGCCCGCAGCCGAGACGCTTGACCTCGATGACGAAGCGGCAGTTTGCAGGATCACGTGGCAGCGCCGTGAAGAGGGCGACATCGATGCGTCGCCACTCCACCGCGATCAGCTCCTGCGGCCATCCTAGCGCGCGCAGGAAGGGCACCACGAAGTGGGCGGTCATCTCATTCTCGTTGGGCGGGTCGCCGAGCCGCTCCTCGTCCCCGTAGATCCCGATGAGATCGCGCGCCAGGCCCACGACGTCACGCAAACTTGCTGGCACATCGTCGAGTGGCGGCTCAGCATCTGGAAGGAGAGGCAGCGTCGCATGCTGCCAGTCGGTCAAGCCCGAGCCGAGAAAACTGCGCGCGTAGTCCACGGCAACCGCGTTGCGCACTCGCGCCAGGCGCCGCGGATTGGCGCCGAAGACGCTCTCGTCGAATCGATAGGGCTCCGGCAGGCGAAACCAGCGCACCCGGCGCCCGTGGCGCAGGTCCCAGCCGTTGACGTCGTCGAATGGGGCGAGAAACTCGTAGTCTCCGGCGACGAGCCCGACCGCCGTGACTTCAGCGAGGGCCGTGCGCAGTAGCAATAGATCGCCGACACGCAAATCCTCGGCGAAGCGCCTGACCGTCTCGTCGGCGCCAGCGCTCGCGGTCGTCCAGGGACCGCTCTCGCCTGAACCGATGAGGGCAACTCCGTGGGCCAGAAACACCTCGGCGTAGGGCCGGTCCCCAGGACCGCCCGAAACCTGCCAGACCGCCATTGCGCGAGAATTACTCATCGCCATACCCTCATCTTGGCATAGCCAACAACATGGCGTCGAGCAGGCGCTTTTCCTCGGCACCCAGCGGATAGAGCGCCGAGAGGGCGTTGGCGAGGCGCAGAAAACCGGGGCCGCGATCCTGCTCGGTAGCAAGCAGCTTGCGCAGGGCGTGCGCTCTGCCACCGGCCTGCAGGAGCATGGCTGCATGGACGCGGTCGAGCGTGGTGGCGTCGGGCGATTGCAACTCCGCATCCTTGCCCACCAGCGCTTTTCTGCCGCGGCGTTTCTTCGTCGGATTCGCCGATTCCATTCCTGGGAAGAGAACGCCCTGGAGATCGGCATGCGATTCGCTCTCGATCCAGTCGGCTGCAGCGGACACGCCATCCTGGCCGAAGAGCGCCTTGGCCCGCGCGGCCACGGGCAGCAGTCGTACGGCGCCCTTCTCCTGGCCGATGACTCTTCCGGTCCAGCGATCGAGATCGATGCCCATGGGCTGCGCGAAGCGCCGTACCACGTCGAATGGTAGGCTGAAACCCTTGGCAGCCACCTTCGCGACCGCTTCGATCTCTTTCTCGGCATCGCCGTTGTCGGCGGGCGGGTCGGAACCCTGTAGGGTCCAGAGGAAGAGAGCGACCAGCCGCGCATCTTCTTCGAGGGACCCCGCATCCGCAGACCCCAGCACGCGTTCGAGGGCGGCGCGGCCGACTACCTCCCAGACCTTCTCGAGGTACTCGGGAAGGCGCACGTCTCGGCCCTCCGCGGTTTCTACGCTTCGGTAGCGGCTGAAGACCTCCAGAGCAGGGCCGATGCAGGCGAATACGAGATCGGCGCCGCGGATACCCTCGTCCTGGAGGCGCTCGATCCAGACAACAACGCGGCGGGGCAGCTCGCGAAGGACATCGGCCCAGTCGCCGACAGGAGCGATTTCGGGACGGGCGCGAGTGATGAGGTGGACGCTAGTGGCAAGCGCGGCGGAGTCGCGAGCACGAAGACGGGAGCCCATCTCCGTGGTGATCGGCCAAGAACCCGTAATCGTCCATCCGCCGCGGATTACGCCCGCGAGCAGCGCCTCCCAGCCCTCCGTCGTCTTATGGGCGAAAACCACCGAGCCGATGCCGTCTTCACGAAGGATACGGCGACCTTCGGCAAAGGCCTCGCCCATAACCTCCTCGAAGAACGTCCGGTCCTTGGTACGACCGTCGCACTTCTTCGACTCGTCCTGCACTGCCTCGCGGTCCTTCGGCGAGAGGGCATTGCCCGCATCGTAAGGATCCCGCAGCAGCGGGCGGCCGGGCAACGTGCGCTTGAGCCAAACAAGGAAGAAATCGGACAGGTCGGAATAGGGTACTGCGTCATAGTAGGGTGGATCAGTGAACCAAACCGCGCCGGCCTGGTCGGGGAGTGGATGCTCGGTGGCATCAGCGGACTGGACATGAGCAGAGACGGACCGCGGTGCCCGCTCGACAACATCTGCTGCAATCTCATAGCCACTCTGCCAGTTGCCCGGGGCTTGGGCCAGCGGGGCTACTTCCGCAAAATCCCACACTATAGGAAGCGCTTGCCTCCCGAATGTGTGTTGTATCTTCTCAGCTACGGCATTCCACCGCGTGCACTGCATATTGCTCATTGCAACGCGGTCAAACGCGAATGCCAGCAAGTTGGTTACTGTGCTTTCATCGTTTTGAAGGCAACGTCCTAACTCCACCAACGCCACCTGCTGCCGCGCCGTGAACAGATCACCCCACTGCATCATACCGTAGCGCTGCACACGGAAGCCGAGCGTCCCGATGGGAGGCAGCGGCTCATCCGGCACCGGACAAAGCCCCTGTCGGCCTCCCTCCTCCCATTCCGCCAGAATCGTCGCCACCCGCTCTTGCGCCCGTCGCACGGCTGCGTAGTCGGCCTCGGTGGGCAAGCGGTAGTGTCGACCCGACTCCCTCGGCTTCAGCGTCACCACCGCGGTCATCCGTGCCCCACCGATGCGTCGGCCTGTCTCGTCAAAGATGGTGTCCGCCCCGCCCCTTTCGGCGGCAAGCTGCGCCCGCACCCGCTCCGGTGACAGCACGGCGCCACAGCAGAGACAGGTCGCCCTTGCCCGATCGACCGTGCCGCCGGCGACATCCTTCTCCGTCTTGGGCTCGAAGATTTCGAACTCCACCTCCGGCGCTTTGCCCGAAGGCCGTACGACCTTCGTCCTCAGTGCGCGCCTCCGCTTGGTCTTCTTACAAAGCCACAGCGAGCGCAGGAGCGGAATCTCAGCCCCGCAGCGGGGCGACTCGCAACGCACCGTCCGCGCCCAGAGGTAGGCGATCGGCCTGGCGCCGTCCGGATCGGCCGGATACAGATCGGCCAGCTCCTTCTCGGCAGCCGCCTTGATCTCGCCTCCCACTCGGCGCAGTTCTTCGGCCAACTCCGGCCCGTGGCGCGGAATGTCCTCGAGCATCACCTTGAGGATCATCAACGCGACAGGATTGAGGTCGGTGGCGAAGGCTTCGCAGCCGAGTCGGAGGGCCTCGAGCGGGATCGAGCCCCCGCCGGCGAAGGGGTCCACGACCAGCGGCGCTTCCTCGCCATGGGCCGCCGACACGAGGTCCCGGCCGATGCGCAGGTAGAAAGGCTTCGCCGCGTTGTCCCAGTTGGCGAAGTCGGCGATGAAGCGCAGTAAGTTCGAGCGTAGATCGGCGTCGCTGTCGCTCGGTCCGCCGTACTCGTTCAGAAGACGGCGTGCCTCGGCCTTGAATTCCGCAGGGCAATGCTCGTCGCAGGGGTCGGGCAACAGAAGCGCCATCAACACGGCTCGCGACGAGGCCAGCGGCCGCCGGGCCCACCACAGGTGCAGCGTCGAGGGGTGCCCGTGGCGGATCGACTTCTCGCGCGCGGCGTGTTTGCTCACCTCGGCGATCGGAAAATCCACCTCGGCGAGGCGCTTGCATTCCTTGGGGATCAATTGACTTCTCCCTTGGGCTGGGCTGCCCGGTGTTCCTCGAGCTGGGCCCGGGTCCGCTCGATCTCGGCGCTCAATGCCTGCTCGTCCGGCAGGACGGTTCGATACTCGGCCGCCATCACCTGGTTGGGCAGGCCGTCGAGGGCGTAGTGCGCCACGGCCGCATCCTTGCTCGCGCAGAGGATCAGGCCCACGGGTGGATTCTCGCCTTCGTGCGTCCAGTGCTCGCGCGCATAGTTGAGATAGAGGTGCATCTGCCCGGCGTCCGCATGGGAGAAGGAGCCGATCTTGAGGTCGATGACCACCAGGCACCGCAGACGCCGGTGAAAGAAGACGAGATCCACGCGATACCAGACATCGCCGACCCGCAGGCGCTTCTGGCGGCCGATGAAACAGAACTCACCGCCGAGTTCCAGAAGGAAGCTCTCCAGATGGCGGATCAGCGCCTCCTCCAATTCGCTCTCCGAATACTCGTCCTTGAGATCGAGGAACTCCAGCACGAAGGGGTCCTTGACTGCTCCCTGGGGGCTGATCGCGTCTTCGGGCCGTGCCTCCTGGCTCCTCTCGAGCATGGCAGCCTTGTCCTTCGACAGCGCGGTGCGCTCATAGAACTGAGACTCGATCTGGCGGTTCAGCTGGCGAACGGTCCAGCCGCCGCGCAAGGCCTCGGCCTCATAGAAACGGCGGGCATCGGCGCTCTTGACCGACAGCAGACGGACGTAGGCGGACCATGGGAGAGGGAAACGAGGTGTATGGCCGCCGGCAAGCGATTCTGCAGACGCCGTCTGCGGAATTTCATCGGCCCGGGTTTCCGCAGACGGCGTCTGCGGAATCCGACCGTCCGCCGGCGGTGGCCAGGCAAGATAGAAGGCTTTCATGTGCCAGAGGTTACGTACCGAAAATCCCCTGCCGAAACGAGCCGAGAGATCATCGGCCAGACGCGCGATCAGTTCTTCCCCGTACCCGGCCCGTCGCTCGCCGCCCTGCTCGGACTCGACGATGCGGCGGCCAATGAGCCAGTAGAGGCTGGTCATCGCCGAGTTGACGTTCCGAGCGACCTGCCGTCGCGCTTGCTCGATGAGCCCGGCGACCTCGGTCAGGATCGCATCGTAGTCGACAGCGCCCTGATCGTTTCGCTGAGTCGGCTTGTCACTCATGCTTCTTCGTCTCCATAGGGAACGTCGGGCTCGTCACGAACCTGCATCGGCTGCGTCATGGCGTCCACCCGCAGGTAGTAGTGCTGCACCTTCTTGACCTCGTTCCACTGGTGCCGGGCGGGATCGAGAATCGGTTCCTGGAGAACCGGCTCGTCGCCACAGTTGGTGACGATGTAGAGCCAGTAGCAGTCGCGGCGGTCTTCGGCGATCCGGCGCTCGTTGGGCGTCAGCAAGATGGTTCCCGTCGTGGCCGACAGCCCTTTGACTTCGATCAGACGCATTTCGCCGGATCGGGTGTCGAGGCTGGTCAGGTCATAGCCGAGGTTCTTGGCGCTCACGTCCTCCACCTGGCATCCACGAGCGTGCTCGTGTTCGGCAACCACCTTCATCGCGATGTCTTCCACTTCCAGGTTCTGTCGCAGCCGGGTGACTTCTCCCGAGCTTCGCTCTGGGTGCGGAAGGATCAACGCGCTGGTGATTCGTTCCACGCCTTGCAAAGACAGGGCTCTCTGCCGGCCCAGTTCCTCCCGCCGGCGTTCGCGGCGCGCGAGCAACTCCGCGTGGCGATTCTCCGCCTTGGCCAGTCGGCCTTCGGCGCCCTTCTTGCCCTCGTCCACCTCGGCTGCGGCGCGACCGAGTTCTTCGTCCGTGCGTTGTAGCAACTCGGTCAGTGACAGCTCCACGTGCTCCGCGATGCGCTCGACCTCTCCGAGGCGCTCTTCCCGGATCTTCTGCAGGAAGGGAGAAAGAACGTGCGTCTGCAGCCAGTCCGCAGGCTCCGGCGTAGTGGCGATGGTCGGCAGATCCGCGGGCGGCGCGACGGGCATGTAGTTCCCGAGTGCACTGGCCTCGCCGCGTCGCGGCTCGCGTCCCTCGGCAAGTTCGACAGCGAAGATACCCTCATGCACGGTGAGCCCCAACCCATCCACCACTCGCGAGCGGTAGAAATCGATGCGCGCCGGCACATCGTGCGATAGGGAGTGGAAGCAGGCGCCCTCGCCGAAGGGCTCGCGCGCGGATTCTCGGATGTGGCGTCTGATGGCCTCGAACAGGGGGTGACCTGGCGTGACCCACTCCAGGTTGTTCCTGTCCGCCGTGTCGCGGTCGGTCGAGCACCGAGGGTAGCGGACAGCCAGTTCAGGGAAGGTCCAATCGTCGTCGCGCTCGTATCGTCGCAGCACTGGCGGTGTCCGGGCCGGCTCGAACGTGTGGGGCAGATCGCCGACGGGCTTGAGCGTCAATGGGACGAACTCCGCCGCGTCCCGGATGAATCGGGCGATGCTCTCCGGCACGAGGCGACGCTCCTTCGCCCGGGCGCGACGCTCGATCAGCATGTTCAGGTTGAGCTTCTTGGCGGCTAGACCTTCGAGGGCGTTCTGGCAGATGTTGCGGAAGCGGCCCTCGTCCACGTCCCTCAGCAGTCGCTCTTCCAGGTCGGCGTCACCCAGCTTGCCCGCGTAGTAGTCGCGCAGGACCCGCTCGACGTGGGAGGACGGTAGGATCTCGCCGACCACGTTGAAGACCGCGTCGTCGTCGAGAGCGTTGCGGATCTCCTGCAACTTGTCGAGCAGACGCTGCAGCACCCGTCCCTCGATGGTGTTGGTCGCCACGAAGTTGAAGATCAGGCAGTCCTCGAGCTGCCCATAGCGATGGATGCGCCCCATGCGCTGCTCGAGGCGGTTGGGGTTCCAGGGGATGTCGTAGTTGAAGAGGATGTGGCAGCACTGCAGGTTGATGCCCTCGCCCGCGGCCTCCGTGGCCACCAGGAGCTGGATCTCGCCGTCGCGGAACTGCTGCTCCGTGTAGATGCGGGTGCCCGGCTCGTCGCGCGAGCCCGGCTTCATGCCGCCGTGGATGACGCCGACCCGAAAACCCTTGGCCTCGAGCCTTTCCACCAGATAGTCGAGCGTATCCTTGAACTCGGTGAACAAGAGCAGCCGGCGGTCTGGGTGGTCGTAGAAGCCTTCGCTCTGGAGGAGGGCCTCGAGCTTGCCGAGCTTGGCCTCGGCGCCGCTCTCTTCCACTCCCTTGGCCACGATGGCCAGGTCTCGTAGCTCGGCGATCTCCTCGCGAACCATGTCTGCGTTTCCCGCGAGCGTCACCGCCTCGAGCGTACGCTCGAGCTTCTCGCGCTCTCCCTCCTCCATCTCGTCGAGCTCGTCCCAGTCGGGCAAGGACGGAGGCGCGGCGAGAGCCAGCTCCTGGGCCTCCCGTAGGCCTTTCTCCAGACGATTGGCGCGGTTCTCGAGACTGCGACGCATGGCCCGCGTGCTCGACGCGAGCCGGCGCTGGTACAGGGCCATCAAAAAGCCGACGGCGCGCGCTCGCGGGTTGTCGTCCTCGGCGGCGGCACGAGCGCTCTGGCGCTTCACGAATCTCGTGATCTCGCGGTAGAGCTCGAACTCTTCTCCCTCGATGGCGAAGTCGACGGTGTGCGGGATTCGTTTGGTGAAGATCTTGCGTGCTTCCCAGGTGCCGTCGTCGTTTCGCTCGGGGAAGTAGACCATCGCCTCCTTGGTCCGCCTCAGGTAGAACGGCGCTCGCTGTGTGGACATAGCCTGCTGGATGGAACGCACGTCGGCGTACGCGTCCTGGTCGAGCAGCTGCAGGAACAGTGTGAAGTTGACCGGATCGCCACGGTGTGGCGTCGCCGTCATCAATAGCAGATGGTCAGATGTGTCCCGCAGCAATTCTCCGAGCTTGTAGCGCAGGCTCTTGTGCGTCTCGTCGCGCGCCGACATCCGATGCGCCTCGTCGACGATGACCAAGTCCCATTGCACCTGCCGTAGACCCGGCAAGATCTCGTCGCGCTTGGCAAGGTCAAGCGAAGTGATAACTCTCTTCTGCTTCAGCCACTGGTTGACGCCGAACTGGTCCCTGAGATCGGATCCCTTGAGAACAAGGAACTCCTCGTCGAACTTCTCCTTGAGTTCACGTTGCCACTGGAAGGCGAGGTTCGCGGGCGCAACGACGAGGACACGTTCGGCCAGACCCCGCAACTGTAGCTCTCGGATCAGCAGACCGGCCATGATCGTCTTGCCGGCCCCGGCATCGTCAGCCAGGAGGAAGCGGACTCTCGCCAGCTTGAGCAAGTGGTCGTAGACCGCTTCGAGCTGATGCGGCAAAGGATCGACCCGCGAAATCGAGAGACCGAAGTAAGGGTCGAACTCCCAGGCGATCCCCAGGGCATGTGCCTGAAGACCGAGGCGCAGCAATCGGCCGTTTCCAGTGAAGGTGCAGGTCGATTCGCGGATCGTGAGCGATGCCAGGTCGTCCGGCGTCAGCGTGACCTTACGGAACCGCTCGGAGCGAACGCCGACCAGGCCGACGGTCCACAAACCATCAGCTGATTGGCGCGTGTTCTCCACCCTCATTGGTTCGGAAAAGAGAGGGCCGGTGAGGATTTGGTTCTCGCGAAGGTCTTGGACTGTTGCCAATGCCGATAATCCCTTCGGTTGGCGTTTCTGACATTCTTCCCCCGTGGAAGTCGATCAGCAGCCATCCCGCGGCGAAGCCGAGGGCTTGTCAGTGTGACTACGTGTTGATTATGAGACCTCCTCCGGGCGGCCTCGATACTACCTGTGGGAATGTCCTCGATCAAGCGAAACGGTTTCCACTTCATAGGTTGTATTTCTCGACATACACTCAAGCTGAATTGGGCAGCGTGCGGATGGGCTTGCGACCACCCGTTCCGAATCCAGCCCCAAAGCCAAAAAGGCCCCCTGGGGGGCCTCGTCCACTCTCACGCAATTTCGGGAATCAATCTGGAGCTGGTGAGGAGACTCGAACTCCTGACCTGCTCATTACGAGTGAGCTGCT
>CAZEJK010000197.1:0-9420 GCA_964512045.1 uncultured Thermoanaerobaculia bacterium | reverse complement strand
AGCTTGGTACGGGAGTGTGCTCCACCACCATCCGCAATGCCACGGAGGCTCGGTCGAGATGACGTGGTGGGCGGTGTGAGAGGTTCTTTCGACAGCTGTGCTCGATCCATCCAACGAAGCCGGCGTCTCGCCGGCGGATGGGCGGGAGGGTCTGCCATCCCAAGCCACTCAACGAAGCCGCCCGGCATCGGCCCTGGCCCCGGTCCCGACAGCCGGTAGCCGGCCCCGGAGCTCTGAAGCCCTGGCCATCGGGTTGACCGGTACGCGTACTGACTGCCGCACTACCGCTCTCCACCACGGAACTCCAACCGCCGACCACCGCACCACGAAGCCCATGAAACCCCGCCAACCCGTAGCCTCCACCGTCACTGCACGGCCACCGCCGGCGGCCGGTCACGACCTTGGACGATCCATCAGCTCCGGTGGCGCATGCTCGTCGTCGGACAGATCGACGATCCAGGGATCCGCGACGGCGGCTGCCACGACGGCGCGTGCGAGCGGCAGCCAGCTGTCTGCGCGATCGAGAATCCACGAGTCGGAGGTTGCCACCGGCCCATGGTGGTCCGCTACGAGACGGTCGGTATCATCGACGAGATCGATGATCCACTCGGCTCCATGGGCTTCGAGGATCTCCCCCAGCGCTGTCTTGACCCGACCGCTGTTCGAGACCGGGCGGTCCAGGAGAAAGCGTACCCGCGTCACGCCACACGCGATCGTACGCCGGACGATGGCCTCCAGTGCATGCCGTGTCTCCTCGACGGTGCGGTATGAGCCGTGCACGCTGGCGAGATCTCTCAAGCAGCCGTCCCGTCCAATGAAGCAGGCACCGCCGGCGATGGCACTTTCAACGGTGATCAACACATTGAACCCATCGATCACGAGGAGCCGGTCATTCACCGCCGAAAGCGCACACTGAGCACAGCGGCGACGACGCCGCTGCTCGTCGGTGCAGGTGGCGTGCTGGACCGCGCGACGCTGGCGGGCGGTCAACCGGTGGTGGTCGCCCACCAGCTTGAGGCTCGCATCGGGCGGATAGCCGCGGCCGAGCAGCCAGGCGAGGTCGGCAACGGACTGTCTGAGAGCTGGCTGCTGATTGTGGGCAAACAGCTTCCGATCCGATGGGTGCGGGCCGCGATGACGTCGTCGATCGGGCATGCTTCGAGGATACCGCTCCAGGGTCCGATGTGCTGCTGCTGGCGGTCGTGAGGTCTGCTTCGGCGGAGAGTTCGAGACGTGGTATCGTTTCGGCCGTGAGCGTGACGCTGACCTTCACAAACCTGACCAAGCGGTTCGGCGGGCAGACCGTTCTCCGCGACGTGTCGGGCTCGGTAGAGCCAGGGAGGGTCCTGGCGATCGTCGGACGGAACGGGGCGGGCAAGTCGACCTTGCTCGCAATCCTGTGCGGTCTGGTGCGCCCGACTCGCGGGACCGTCTGCTACCGCGACGGCGCCGATGAGATTCCGCGTTCGAAGTGGCGCTGGCATGTCGGCGTATCGACCCCGGCGATGAGCGTGTACCGCGAGCTCGACGCGATGGAGAACCTGCGGTTCTTCGCCAGCGTCCGTGGTCTCAGGATGACCGACGTCGAGCTCGCCGAGAGGCTTCGAGCGGTGGGTCTGGATCCGGCGCGCAGGACGGTCGTCGGAGGGTACTCGACGGGGATGCAGCAGCGGTTGAAGCTTGCGCTGGCCGTGCTGCACACACCAGCCGTGGTGCTGTTGGACGAGCCCGGCGCCAATCTCGATACCGCCGGACGGGACTGGCTCGAGGAGACGGTACACGGTCTCGCAGGGGCCGGGACGTCGCTTGTGGTGGCAACGAACGATAGCCGCGAGGCGGCATGGGGAGACCGGCGTGTCGAGCTGGCTGGTTGAGTCGTTCGCAGTCCTCGTCAAGGACGCCCGCTGCGAGCTGAGGACGCGGGTCGCGATCAGTGCCATGCTGCTGTTCGGCCTGACGGTTCTGGTCACCGTGTCCTACGCCATCGGTCCGTTCCGGTTTGCCGAGGCGGACCGGCCGCTGGTTCTGTCCGCTCTGCTCTGGATTGTGGTGCTGTTCTCATCGATGGCGAGCCTCGACCGCTCGTTCGTTCATGAGGAGGAGACCGGTACGGCTCTGATGCTGCGGCTCGCAGCACGCCCGACGGCTGTGTGGGCTGGCAAGCTTGCGTTCAACCTCCTCCTCCTGCTGGCGCTGATGGTGCTGATCGTTCCGTTGTACTCGATTCTGATGGGGTTCCGAGTCGCTGCCGGCGGGCTCTTCGTCGCGATACTGCTGGTGGGGGGGTACGGCCTGGCGGTGACGACCACGATCGTGGCGGCGATGATCGCCCGTGCCATGGCTTCGGGCACGCTGTTCACGGTGCTTTCGTTGCCGTTGCTGCTTCCGCTCCTGATTGCCGTCATCCAGGGCACGACTGCTGCTGCGGCGGGCGATCCTGCAGGGGCGGTCGCGTCGTTGCGAGCGCTCGTTGGTCTAGGGGGTGCAATGACCATCGTGTCTGTGTGGTTGTTCCCAGTGGTGTGGGATGAGTAGCGTCGCAAGCTTCGCCCGTTGGCTCGTGCTGGTCCTCGGTGTGGCCGTGATCGGGTCCGCGTTCTTGTGGGTCCAGCCGGCCCGTGGCTTCGTTGGCGAAAGCAGCCGAATCCTGTTCTTCCACGTTCCGTCGGCTTGGGTTGCTGCCCTGGCGTTCCTGGTGGCATGCGTGACGTCGGTCCGCTATCTGTTGGCTCGTAACCCTCGCGACGATATCCGGTCGCAGATCTCCGCCGGGCTCGGCCTGCTCTTCTGCGTGCTCGCAACAGTTACCGGGGCGGTGTTCGCGAAGATCATGTGGAACGCCTACTGGAACTGGGATCCACGGCAGACCTCGATCACGGTCTTGCTGCTGATCTATGCGGCGTACTTCGCGTTGCGGGGCGCCGTACCCGACCCAGACCGAAGGGCAGCGTTCGCCGCGGTGTACGCGGTGCTGGCGTTCGTGACGGTGCCGTTTCTGATGTTCGTGCTGCCGCGAATGATGCCGTTCAGCCTCCATCCTGAGACTGTGGGCGGTGGAGAAAGCGGCGGTCTCGATCTTCGCCACGGTGTGGTGCTGACCGCGTCAGTGCTGCTATTTACGGCTATGTACGTTTGGTTATATAATCTCGGTTGTCGGATTGAGCACATCCGACGACGTGTGGACGGGGAGCTATGATGACGGATATCACCGCGTTGCTGGTGGTGAACCTGCTGATCTGGGGCGGGCTGTTCGCGTACCTGCTGCGGATGGACGCGAAGGTTCGTCGGCTCGAGGCCGAGATGGAGAGTGAACGATGACGGAGCGGCAACGGAAGGTGGCGCTGTACGTGGGAGGCGCGGTGCTACTGATCGGATTCGTGGCTCTGGGCTTTTCCAGCTTCACCTCGAACATGACGGCGTACGTCTCCTTCGAGCAGGCCCAGCAGGCCGAACGTCGCGTGCAAGTGGCAGGCAGCCTGGTCGTGAGCTCTGTACGTGAGGTGCGCGGGGACGACGGAGTGCTCGAGTTCACGCTCGAGGACGAGGACGGAGCGAGGCTTCCCGTCCGCTACCGCGGTGTCAGGCCCGCCAACTTCAATGAAGCGACGAAGGTCGTCGTCATTGGTCAGTGGTCCGACGACACCTTCCGCTCCGAGCAGATGCTCATCAAGTGTCCCTCCAAGTACGAGGGCGATGTCGTGGCGGACGGCCACCCCGACGACGTCCCGCAATCCTGACGCTACTCTTGGCGCGACCGCCCCACCTTCTCGGGCGGGGTGCGTGCGTGCAGAAAGGGTCTGAACCCGAGCCATGACGTATCTTCCTGGAACTGTACTTCTGTGGGCAGCCGCGGTGCTGTCGATCCTGTCGACAGCCGGCTTTCTGCGAGCGACCCGCTCCACGAGCGGACGGGTCTTCGCGCGCCAGTGCTACGCCCTGATGACCGTGGCGGTGAGCCTCGCCTCGGTGCTTCTGATGTACCGCATTCTGGAGCACGACTACAGGTTGCAGTACGTGTACGGGTACTCGGATAACGCCTTGCCACTGCACTACCTGGTGTCGACGTTCTGGGCCGGTCAGGAAGGCAGCTTCCTGCTCTGGGCGCTGTTCGCAGCGTTGATGGGTCTGTTCGTGCAGCGCACCGCCAGGCGGTGGGAGCCGGTGGTGATGGTCGCGTACAACTTGACCGTTGTTGCCCTCCTCGTGCTGCTGGTGAAGCAGGACCCGTTCCGGTTCCACGAAGGCCTGACTGCGGGCGCGGTACCGACCGATGGTCGGGGTCTCAACCCGCTTCTACAGAACCCGTGGATGGTGATCCATCCTCCGATCATGTTCATCGGCTATGCGGCCGCGGCGGTGCCGTTCGCCTACGCCGCTGCGGCACTGATCAAGAGGGCGTACGACGAGTGGGTGCGTCCCACCATGGGCTGGATCCTCGTGTCGTTCGCGACGCTGGCTGCCGGCATCATGCTCGGTGCGTACTGGTCGTACGAGACGCTCGGGTGGGGCGGCTACTGGGCGTGGGACCCCGTAGAGAACGCGTCGCTGGTGCCGTGGCTGATCACCGCAGCCCTCGCGCACGGAGTTCTCGTGCAGCGGTGGCGGACCTCGACATTGATCCGCAGGATGAACCTGGCGCTGGCGCTGGCCGCTCACCTGCTGGTGTTCTATGCCACGTTCCTCACCCGTTCCGGAATCCTCGCCGACTTCTCGGTGCACTCGTTCGTCGATCTCGGGATCACCGGATGGCTGGTGGTTGAGCTCGGCGTGTTCGTTCTCGGCTCCATCGGGCTGCTTGCGTGGCGCTGGTTCGATATGCGGACCGAGGGTGGTGTGGGTGCAGGCTTGACCCGGAGCGTCTTTCTGCTCCTTGGCACGATCACCTTAATCGCACTCGGCCTGACGGTTCTGATCGGTACGTCGGCCCCGCTCATCACGCGGCTGGCCGTGAACCCGAGTCAGGTGGGCCCCGGGTTTTACAACAGCATGGGCCAACCGTTCGTGGTCGTGTTCGGTCTGCTCCTCGGGCTGACGCCGTTCCTGGACTGGAAGGGGCTCATGGCTCGTGGGAAGATACGCCTGTGGATCAGCCTCGGCGTGGCGGTCGCAGCGGTGGGCGTGGCGCTCGGGATGGGCGCCCGGGATCCGCTGCACCTGGCAATGATCGGGGCCGCAACCTTCGGTGGTGTCGCCAACGTGATTGCTGTGGGCTCCTGGTTGATTGCGCGGAGGTGGAGGGCCACCGGCGGGGCGCTGGCCCATGTCGGCTTCGCGATGATGCTGGTCGGGTTCGTGACGACCGGCGGCTATAGCCGCAGCCAGGCGGTGAGCCTGCCGCTCGGAGAGACCCGCCAGGCGCTGGGCTACTCGCTGACCTTCACCGGCATCGATGATCAGATGGCGGATGGGCGCGACGCCGTCCTCGTCACTGTGGGAGAGGATGGCACGACCCTGCGGCCGCGTCTGTGGGTGAACGAGAAGTCGAATCAGATGGTGGCGAACCCGGCGATCCGATCGTCGCTCCTCGGCGATCTCTATTTGGCGCCGAACCAGATGCAGCCGGCCGAGGCGCCGGACGTCAGTGCGACCGTGGACTTGAAGGTTGGCCAGTCCGTGACCCGCCAGGGGATCACTGTGGGTCTGGAGAGGTTCCACGTTCATGACCACGATGAGGCGAGCGGCAACGTGACCGTCGAGGCCGAGATCAGCCTTCAGAGAGCGGGTGAGGAAGCGATCACGGTGCTCCCGGCTCTGATCTCTTCCGGCGGGCGGATCCGTGGCCGGCCAGCAGAGCTGCCCGAAGGGCACGGACAGGTCCGGCTCCTGGGGCTGAGTATCGACACCCAGCAGGCGCGCGTCCAGCTCCTCGGTCTCGGCGGAGCGGTTGCCGCTACCCACAGGCTGGCCAAAGGTGAGTCGTTCACCTACGAGGGGGTTCCGATCACCTTCGAGCGGTTCGCGATGTCGGCCTCAGAGCACTCGTCCGGCCGCCAGATCAACGTGGGTGTCGAGTTTGCTGTGGGTGAGGGCGAGGCGGCGGAGCGGATTACGGCAGTTGTAACAGGAGGAATGGAGTCCGGCACGACCATCGAGCCGGCGGCCGTTCCGGGCGTCGAAGGCGTCGAGCTCCGTGTCAACCGGATCGATGCCGATCAGGGGATGGTCGAGGTGGAGGTGTTCGACGCGACCCTCCCCACGCCTGAGGGGGCTCCGATGACCGTCGTGCTCGAGGTCTCTCGAAAGCCGGGAATCCTCCTGATCTGGATCGGTACACTGCTGGCCCTCGCAGGTACCCTGGTGGCGTTCCTTCTGCGGTGGAAGGACCTTTTTGCTCTGTCGGAGGCCGAGACCACGTGATGGAGGGTGAGGACCGCCGCGAGGCATCTGGCGGCGTTCTTCGCCTTGTCCTGGGTACCGCGGCACTGGCCGTGGTCGGACCGGTGGTGGGCATGCGCAGGTGGTGGCTGGCGCGACGCCGGGGGGCTGCGGTCCAGGTGCGCATCGTCTCCTCGAAGACGCAGGCTGCTGGTCAGGCGGAGCGTCTGAAGCTGGAGGTGGACGTTGACGTTCCTCTGAACCGGCAGAGGGCCGGTCGGTGGATGGTGATCGATGCGCTCGTCCGAGTTGCCGAGCTCAACGACCGGCCCGGCGATCGCCACCATCTGTTCGTGCATCGCCGGGATCAGGAGGAGCCGGCATCGGTGCCGCTGGGACACCGGGTCCAGGACCTCGGGGACCGGCTTGAACGTTCCTTCAGTCACTCGCCGCTCGAGCGGACCACCCATCTCTGGCTGACCTTTCCACCGGACCGGGGCTGGCCCGAGGCTGCCCCGGAGCCCGAGGATGACGAGGCGCTGGAGAGGGCAGTGCAGACTCTCGAACCTCGCTGGGCGGCGGCGACAGCGTACGATGTCGGCGACGCCTCGATTCTGCACCGGATCCACCTGTGGGTGCCAAGCGAAAGTGCGGAGCGCTGTCGGCAGTTCTTCGAGCGACTCGACGGGAGATAGCAGTGAACCCGTGAGCGTCCTGCCGGGTTCCGGACAGCCGGGATCGGGCTGACGTGGTTCAGCGCTGGGCCGGAGGAAGCGCCGAGGTCTGAAGCCATGCGGGCAGCTGCTCACCGCTGTCGAGGATAGCGAGGTGCGGAAGCTGCTTGAGCTGGTCGCACGGCGTGACGCCGGTCCGGACGGCGATGAAGCCGACGTCAGCCGCCTCGGCCGCACGAGCGTCAGTGGTGCTATCACCGACGTAGAGTGCTCGCTCCGACGACGTGCCGAGCAGCTCCATCGCAAGCCGCAGGCCCTCGGGATCGGGCTTCGAGTGTCGGACCCGGTCCGAGCCCACGACGACGGCAAACTCCCCGTTCAGCCCGGCCACGCCGAGCGACTGCTCGATCCGGTAGCCGTACTTGGTGGAAACGATTCCCAGCTTGTGCCCGCTGGAGCGGAGCGTGCCCGCCATGGCACCGACCCAGGGGTACACGCGGGTGTGGGCGAGCATGATCCGATCGGCGTGGGTCACGTAGCGCTGACGGAACTCGGCGCCCAGCGCCGGTGCGTCCCGGCCGGTGAAATGGATGAACATCTCCTCGAGCGTCCAGCCGATCGTCATGCGAACGGTCTGTGGCGAGGGACGCGGGAAGCCCATCTCGTCCAGGGCGATCTCGCAGCACGCCACGATGCCGTCCGAGGAGTCTGCCAGGGTGTAATCGAAGTCGAACAGAACGGTATCGGGCTCCAGCACCGCTGCAGGATAACGGTGGCTCCGGCGACGGACAAGGCCTTAGGGATATCGGGAATGTGGCGTGCGACCGTTCGGCCGTGTACGCCTCGCGGTTCAGGGGCAGCCAGTCGGGATCACCGTGGCTCAACAGGATCTGGAAGACGCGGTTGCCGCCGTAGCGGAAGGAGCCGGCAGAGGCGGTCAGAAAAAGTCGCCACATTCGCACTAAGCGTGGACCGATGTCGCGATCCAGAGTGTCCGGGAGCGGTGGCCGTGGACGTTCGTTACAATGCGTGGCGTGCTCGGGCTTCTCGTTCCGAGCCTGGGGAGCAGATGGTGACAGCGATTTTGGGGATTTCCGCCTTCTACCACGACTCGGCTGCGGCGCTGGTGGTGGACGGCGAGATCGTGGCCGCGGCGCAAGAGGAGCGGTTCACGCGGACCAAGCACGACCACGGCTTCCCGGCGCACGCCATCCACAGCTGCCTCGATCAGGCTGGGCTGCAGCCGGAGGAGCTCGATTACGTCGGCTTTTACGACAAGCCGTTCCTGAAGTTCGAGCGGCTACTGGAGACGTACCTTGCGTTCGCTCCGGCCGGGCTGCGCTCGTTCTACAGGGCGATGCCCCTCTGGCTGCGGCAGAAGCTCCACCTGCCGCGGGAGATCCGTCGAGGTCTTGGCGGTGGGTTCACCAAGCGTGTGGTGTTTGCCGAGCACCACGAGTCCCACGCCGCCAGTGCGTTCCTCCCGTCGCCGTTCGAGCACGCCGCGATCCTGACTCTGGACGGGGTCGGGGAGTGGGCCACTGCCAGCTTCGGCGTCGGCGAAGGCAACACGGTGCGCTTGAGCCACGAGCTCCGGTTTCCGCACTCGCTCGGGCTGCTGTACTCGGCGTTCACTTACTTCTGTGGGTTCAAGGTGAACTCCGGCGAGTACAAGCTGATGGGGCTCGCGCCGTACGGGGAGCCGCGGTACGCCGACGTGATTCTCGACAGGCTGATGGACCTGAAGCCCGATGGCTCGTTCCGGCTGAACCTGGAGTACTTCAGCTACTGCCAGGGGCTGACCATGACCTCGAAGCTGTTCGATCGGCTGTTCGGAGGACCGCCGAGGTCGCCGGAGACCGAGCTGACTCAACGGGAGATGGACCTGGCGGCCTCGGTGCAGGTGGTGACCGAGGAGATCATGCTCCGGGCAGCCAACCACGTGCACCGTCAGACCGGCGCCCGCAACCTGTGCCTCGCGGGCGGGGTCGCCCTCAACTGTGTCGGCAACGGACGCCTGCTCCGGGAGGGGCCGTTCGAGCAGATCTGGATCCAGCCCGCTGCGGGTGATGCCGGAGGCGCTCTGGGCGTGGCGTTGTTCATCTGGCACCAGCTCCTCGGTAAGCCGCGGCATCCGACGGCGAGCGATGCACAGCACGGCTCCCTGCTCGGACCCGCGTTCTCGGAGGCTGCGGCGGAGCAGTACCTCGACTCCGTCGGAGCTGTGTATGAGCGGATCGGCGATGACGGCGAGCTGTGTGCGACGGTGGTGGAAGCGATCGAGGCGGGCAACGTGGTGGGACTGTTCCAGGGACGGATGGAGTTCGGACCGCGAGCGTTGGGGTGCCGCTCGATCCTCGGAGACGCCCGCAGCTCCGAGATGCAGTCGGTGATGAACCTGAAGATCAAGTTCCGGGAGTCGTTCCGGCCG
>CAZEJK010000196.1:2786-9506 GCA_964512045.1 uncultured Thermoanaerobaculia bacterium | reverse complement strand
GTTTGCCGCCACGAACCCGCCGATCGCGAACAGCTCTCCTGCAGCTGACACCAGGTACGGATGGTGGCGCGGCTCGGGCAGCGGCGGGCCTTCGCTCCAGCGATCCGTCTCCGGGTCGTAAATGACAACTCGATCCGAGATCCCGATCCCGTCGGCCGCCACATCCGGGCTCAGACCGCCGGCGACGTAGATCCGGCCGTCATGCAGCGCCGGGTACACCTCCTGCGTCCGGTACGGCAGATCGGCCCGTGTCTGCCAGCTGCCCGCAGCGGACAGACGCATCGCCTCGGGCTCGCCGGCCGTCTCGTCGACGGTTCCGCAGCCCACCAATAGCACCGTAACAGGTGCCAGGACCATCCACACGCTCCATCTCTTTCGCACGTCCGCCATCCTCTCCATCATCCCTCCGCATCCGCAAGGTCCAGGGCTCCGAAGATCAGTCCTTCAAGCATGTACCTTCAGGATACCGTGAGTAGCTCCGACTCGCGCTTGGCGGGGTGAACGGCGACGAACCGCGCACCGTGCCCGCGAGCCGCATGCGATCGGAGCAGCTCGTACGACCGCAGAGCTGCGTACCGGCATCGGAGATGCGAAGGCTGCGGCCTGCAGCAAGGTCGGATGCGGACCGGAGGTCCGCGCTCCCTGTGAGTGCGCGAGCGGGTGGAGCGAGCGTGCAGCGGACTGCTCTACGGCGCGCCCACCTGCTTGCTTCGGAACGCAGACCCACCCGACCCCCCAGCCTGCGAGACGCAGGCTTCCACAACTGAAGAGCGTCGCGATCCGGGTTGTGGCGGCCCGCGTCCCGCGGGCCGGGTGGGTGGGTCACGGAACTGTCCAAGAGAGAGCGAGGGGCCTGCAGCAAGGTCGGATGCGGACCGGAGGTCCGCGCTCCCTGCAAGGTCACGAGCACGGGGCGCAGAAGGTGGCCGTTCTCATGGTGAAAGAACCGCGGACGTCGCGTCCACACGCTCGTGGTACCCGTCCCCGCCCAGGGTCAACCCCGGACTGATGACAACGCCCCGCCAGGCTTGGCGGGGCGTCTGAAGTTGGGCTACTGAACCCTGTGCGCCAGTCAGTCGTTCTCCTCGTCGTCGATCTCGATGGTCTTGACGATGACCCGATGCTGCGACTCCACCTTGACCATCTCGCAGCCGGTGGCCGGATCGATGTAGCTCTCCGCAGTCGCCCGCTCCGGATCGACCATCAGCGTCGAGCCGGTCTCCTCACAGCGGTACATGACCTTCGAGTGCGCGTCGTCCACCCCTGAGAAGAAGAACCCGCCATCGCCGACCATCGACTTGACCATGACGTCGGCGCCATCGTCGGCATGCCAGACGGCGGTCCCGTCCCCCACGACCTTGACGCGGATGTCCTGCACCATGGAGCCTGCGTCCTCGTCGTCCGAGCGCATCACGATCACGTTCCTCTCCTCGGTGCCCTCGCTCTCATGGGAGGTCACGAACACCCGGTTCGCATCCACGAACCGGAGCGTACCGCCACCGATCGGCTCTCCGTCCAGCTCGACCTTCAACCTGTCCCCGTCGCGGCGGACGGTCACCTCGTGTGCGCCGGCATCGATCGTCCGCACCTCTCCGTCGTACAGGTCCTCGAGGGTCAAGGTCTGAACGTCACCATCCGCGTCCACCGTGATGGTGGTCCCGTCCTCGAGCGTCAGCTCGACATTCTCGGCAATCGCCATCACCCCGGCGCCGGCCACCACCAGCGCCGCTGCCATCAAGGCCGGAATCCAACGTGTCTGTCTCATGGGCGTCCCTCCAGATGTAGTCAGCCGTTCGGCTCGACTTACTCAAGAGCAACCGTCGTGCCAGCTTCTGAAGCAGCCTTAGAACGTAACGGGTACGCGAGGAGGTCGACCCGGCGCTCTGGGTTCCGAGAGTCCGCGGCCGGATACCGGCAGCCGGACCCTGGACCGGGCCCCGATCCGCTTCCGGCACCACTCTGGCGCGCCGTCAACGCTCGGAGCAGCTGCGGGAAGAGACGCTGCTCTGACACCGGATATGGGGAGGTCATCTCCCGAGATCGGGAGGTATCACACGGACGGACTGATCACACCAGCGTGTGCTTCTCGAGCCGGTACAGAAACGCCTTGTACGGAAGACCCAGCAACCGGGCCGCAGCCGCGCGGTTCCCGCCCGCCCGCTCGAGCGCCTGACCGAGAAGATCCTGCTCCATCCGGTCCCAGTCGAGCCCCTCGGGCGGCAGGGTCACCGGCCGTGCTCGTCCGTCCGAGGCGTCCACCACCTCGCGCGGGAGGTCGTCGGAGCTCATCGCTCCGTTCTCCGCGAGGAGGGCGAGCCGCTCGACGGCGTTGCTGAGCTCCCGGACGTTTCCCGGCCACGCGTACTCCATGAGCCGTCGCAACACGGTCGAAGGGATCCGATCCACCGCCACACCGTGCTGCCTCCGAGCTTTCTCCAACAGTGCCGATGCCAGCAGTGGGATGTCCTCGCGACGCTCGCGCAGCGGCGGCAGCTCGAGGCGCATCACATTCAGCCGGTAGTACAGGTCCTGGCGGAAGCTCCCGTCACCCACCATCTGCATGAGGTCGCGGTTGCTCGCAGCGACGATCCGTACATCCGACGCCACCTCGCCGGTCCCGCCGACCCTGCTGAACCGTCGCTCCTGGAGGACCCGCAGCAGCGTCGACTGCAGCGGCAACGGCATCGATGCGATCTCGTCCAGGAAGAGGGTTCCCCCCTCCGCCTCCTCGAACCTGCCGAGGCGACGCCGGTCCGCGCCGGTGAACGCCCCCTTCTCATGGCCAAACAGCTCGCTCTCGATGAGGGTCTCCGGAATCGCAGCACAGTTCACCGCCACGAACGGGCCGTCAGCGCGCCGGCTGAAGCGGTGGAGCGTGCGCGCCACCAGCTCCTTGCCGGTTCCCGACTCTCCGGTCACCAGCACCGTAGCGTCGGTCCCCGCCACCTTCTCGATCGTGCGGTAGAGTGCCGCCATCGACGGCGCCCGGCCGATCAGCTCCCCGAACCCGTCCTCGGCCCGGGAGTCTCCGCGCAGGCGGCGGTTCTCCGCTTCCAGCGATCGGGTCCTCAGCACTCGCCCGACCGCGAGACGCAACGCCTCCCGCTCGAACGGCTTGGCCAGGTAGTCCGTTGCGCCGAGACGCACGGCCTCCACGGCGTGGGCGATCGACCCGTACGCCGTCATCACGATCACCGACGCACCCCAACCCCTCCGGCTCACCTCGCCGAGCAGCTCGCCCCCGTCACGGCCCGGCAGCCGCCAGTCACACAGCACGAGATCCACCTCGGCCGTCTCGAGCTGCGCCACCGCCTCGTCGACCGTGCCGGCCTCCGATACGTCATGGCCATCCCGCCGCAGGATGCCAACCACCAGATCCCGTTGCGGCTTCTCGTCCTCGACAACAAGGATCCGTGCGCTGCTCACGACACCTTCTCCGTTCGCGGCAGAACGATCACAGCGGTGGTGCCCCCACCCTCCGCCTCCTCGAGCTCCAGCAAGCCTCCGTGCAGATCCACCACCAGGCGCTGAGCCAGGTAGAGCCCCATGCCGGCACCGCCCGGTCGCTCTGTGACGTGCGGCGTGAACAGGCGCTCACGGACGGACTCCGGCAGCCCGGGACCCCGATCCCGGATCACCACCCGAACCGTACCGTCGGAGGCCTCGATCGAGACGTCCACCACATGATCCGGCGCCGCATGGACGGCGTTCTCCAGCAAGTTACTGACGGCCGCCCGGAGACCGGCAGCGACACCACGCACGGTCATCGCGTCGTCGCTGCCACGCATCTCGATCCGCGCGCCCTGCTGCGCTGCCTCGAGCACCGCGTCCTCGACCACATCAGCGACGTCCACGGTCTCTGGCGCGGTGGCGTTGCCCGCCCCGATCGCCAGGAACGAGCACACCCACCGGTCCACCCGACGGATCTGCGCCCGCGCGGTCGCCACCCTGGGATCGCCCGGCGCCGCCTCTCCAGCAAGCTCCTCGACCGCAAGCCCGAGCGTATGCAACGGGTTGCGCACTGTATGTGCCAACCCTCGCGCCAGATCGCCGAGCTGCGCCAGGTGCTCGCGCCGCTGCCAACGTTGGCGGTCCTGCTCCAGCTCGGCCAGACGTTGCGACAGCCGATCGAACGCAGCCTGAAGCTCGCCGACCTCCCCACCCGCCGTCACCGGAAACCGCACGCCAAAGTCGCCCTCCCCCAGCATCTCACTCTGCTGTGCCAGATCGCGCAGCGGCCGGCCCATCCTCCGGGCCACGACCGCCGAGGCCACCAGGCCGACCAGGAGCACGCCTCCACTGACCAGCAGCCCCTGGCGCATCGTCGAGCGGATCGCCGCTGTGGTCGGAGACGTTGGGATCGGAATCCGCTTCAGCTTGCCATCGCCGTCGCTGATCATGAGCATCGGTTCATCGGAGCCCTGACCACCGTCCTGGACCACCTCCACCTTGATCTGCGAGTGGGTCACCCACCGCTGTGGACCTTCGCCGTCGGACTCGACGCGCCGGCGCATCGTCGTGCGCTGAAGCCGCCGAACGACATCCTCGTCCAGCTTCTCCAGATCCTCCATCTCGGAGACGGCGATCGCGCCCTCCTCCTCGGGGACGACAAACACCCTCATGTCCGTCTCGAAGCTGGTCTCGACGTCGCCGGCACGACCTTCACCGGCGGCGTCTCGTAGCGCGTCCATGGTGTCAAAGCGCCACATCATCAGGTCGCGACCCACCGACGTCGCGACCATACCGAGCCCCCGCTCCATCGCCTGTAGCTGCCGCTGATGGAGCCACAGCTGCAGCCCCACAAGCGCCAGCACGAGCGAGCCGATCACCACGAACAGTCGCGTCTGGATGCGCATACACCCTCCGTCACCCACGCAGACTAGCAAGCTCCGTGCCTCCACCCGTCGGAGCGAACCGGAGGCACAGATCAGCGGTGTGGACTCGCGCCCTCCTTGCGCAACCCGTACTCCCGCATGCGAAGCTCGAGGATCCGCCTGTTCGTCCCCAGACGACTGGCAATCTCGGCGTTCGCAAGCTCGGGCCACGTCCGCAACGCACGCCAGATCAGCTCCTTCTCAGCCGTCTGGTGTGCATCGTGGAGCCGCGCGAACCCGCCCTCGAGCGGCATCTGGCCACTGCTCGGCACGTTCACCTCGCCTCGAATATTGAACGGAGCCTCGCCGAGCGCCAACGTCAGCTCTCGGGCGTGCTCCGTCGGACCGAGCACCAACGCTCGTTCGAGGAGGTTCTCGAGCTCGCGCACGTTCCCCGGAAAAGGATACTGCGACAGCGCCTCCAGGCTGCTCGGGCTCACAACCGGCAGGGGACGTTGTACGCGATGAGCGATCTTTGCCAGCAGGTGCTCGACGAGCTCCGGGAGATCCTCGGGGCGGTCGCGCAGCGCCGGAATCGCCAGGGGAATCGTGCTCAACCGGTGGTACAGGTCGGCACGGAATGCGCCAGAGCCGATCGCAGCCTCGAGGTCCCGATGTGTTGCCGCCAGGACACGGACATCCACCGTTCGCTCGCTGCTCGCTCCAATCCGCTGCACGGTCCGTTCCTGCACGAAGCGGAGGAGCTTCGGTTGGAGCTGCGACGGCATATCGCCCACCTCGTCGAGCAGCAGCGTACCCCCCGCAGCCTGCTCGATCCGACCGACTCTGGCGGCGGTTGCGCCGGTGAATGCGCCTTTCTCGTGGCCGAACAGCTCACTCTCGAGAAGCTCGCCAGGGATCGCGGTGCAGTTGACGACCACGAACGGCTGCTGCCGTCGCGGCCCCGAGGCGTGGATCCGACGCGCCACCAGCTCCTTGCCGGTCCCGGTCTCGCCACGGATCAGCACCGTCGAGTCGACCTCGCCGAGGCGGGCGATCACCTCGCGAAGATGTGCCATCTCCGGGCTCGAGCCCACCAGCACATCGAAACGCGACGGGTCGCCCGTGCGCTCGCGCAACGCCGCATGCTCCCGCTCGAGGCGGCTCGCCTGCAACGCCCGCCGCACCTGGATCAGAAGCTCATCCGGATCGATCGGCTTGGCGAGATACTGCAGCGCTCCCAGCTGCATCGCCTCCACCGCAGTGCGCACCGACGCGTGGGCAGTCATCATGATGACACCGATCTCGGGCCAGCGCTGGCGAACCTCGCGGAGCACGTCGAGGCCACTCATCCCCGGCATCGAAAGATCGCAGACGATGACACGGATTGCAGCCTCTGCTTCCACCAGAGCCAACGCCTCGCGGCCGGAGTGTGCCGTCGATACGCGCAGGTGCCCTTCGTCCTCGAGCAAGATCTGCAGTCCGCGGACGAACGCCGGATCGTCATCCACCAGCAGCACGTGGTCCAGAGGTTCCACTCCTCCCCCCTTCCTGCGCCGAACCCGCCCGTCGGGCGGCGGGCAGCCACAGCTCGACCCGCGCCCCACCCTCGCTGCTGTTGCCGACGCGCACCGACCCACCGTGGTCCTCGACGATCTGCCGGACGTTGGCAAGCCCGAGCCCGGTGCCCAGAGCCTTGGTGGTGACGAACGGCTCTGTCGCGCGTTCGACGACCTCTGCAGCAAAGCCCGGTCCATCGTCGGCGACCACAAGACGGAGACCGCTCTCCTCGCCTGGGGCGCCCTCGCACCGGCTCACCGTCACCTCGATCCGTCCACCGTGACCCAGCGCCTCGCGAGCGTTGAGGAGCACGGTCGGCAAAGAAGACTGCCGGAGTAGGGGAAGC
>CAZEJK010000196.1:0-2776 GCA_964512045.1 uncultured Thermoanaerobaculia bacterium | reverse complement strand
ACGTTCAGCACGGCCTGCCGGAGCCGGTCGCCATCGCCATCGACCTCGGGGAGGTCCTCATCCACCGTCACGTCGACACCGACTCCAGTCAACGAGAACTCGGGCTCCACCGCCACCAGGAGCTGACGCACCAGCTCATCGAGGTGCAGCGGACGTCGCTCGAGCTCCCCCGGACGCACGAACGACAGAACATCGAGCACCCGCTCCTGCAACCGGTCGATCTCGCTGTCGACGATGTCTGTGAGCTCTGTGCCGCGCGGGTCCTCACGCAGCCGGCGACGCAGGACGGCCAGCGTGCTGCGCATGGCGCCGAGCGGGTTCTTCAGCTCGTGCACCATTCTCGAGGTTGCCGACCCCACAAGGACGAGTCTCTCCCGCATCGACCGCTCCGCCAGCAACCGGCCGTTCTCGATCACCGCACCCGCCATGCCAGCCAGAGTGGCCAGGAAGTCCAGGTCCTCGCGGACATACGGCACGTCCGCACGACGCTGGCCGAGCAGCAACGCGCCGAGCACCTCGCCTCGGCCGATGAACGGCACGACCAGAGCCGGCTGTCGATCACCCGGCACCGTCGCAGCCTCCGGGCGAAAAGGTCGGCTACGTTGCTCCAGCACTGCGTCGAAACGCTGCCCGGCCTCCCCATCCCACGCGCCCTGACGTTGGCCGCCGCGGCCGAACAGCTCGAAGCCCTCGCCGCTGCTGCGCCGTGCTGCAATCACGATCCACTCCGGCTGCAGCGCATCCTCCAGCCTCGCGTGCAGCATGGTGACTGCCTCGCCCAGATCGAGGACGGTTCCAACGCGGCTGCCGATATCGGTGAGCGCCTCACGCAGATCGTAGTGCTTGCGGTAGAAGGCACGATCCACAAGATGCTGTGCACGTCTGTACGCAGGCTGGAACAGCAGGGCGGCAACTGCCGCCGCCACCGCTACGGCCGCCGCGGGGGTGTGCTCCCAGACACGGCCGCCGAACCAGCCGGCGAGGCCGATGCCACCGACGAACACGCCGGCCACGACGGCGGACGCCACACCGTACACCAGCCCCTGACGTACCAGCAGGTCGATGTCGAACAGACGATATCCAACGATCGCGAGCGCCACCGCCGACGGTACCACCAGATCGATGAGGCAGAAGCCGGCCGCACCGAGCAGCGGCCGACCGGTCAGGCGGAACGGAATCTCCCACAGGACGAGCTGGAGCACGAGCAGGACCACCAGCCCGCCCAGCAGCACGCGCGCCTGGTTTCTGGTCCGCTCCGACTCTGCCGCGAGGACAGCACTGAGCAAGCTCACCGCGCCCACCAGGTACGAGCCGACCACCGAGACACCGTACAGCCGAATCAGAGACCTGTGCAGCGCAGGCTCGGCCAAGACCTCGGTCAGCTCTGGAACCACAGTCGGCAGGAAGTAGTCCAGGCCGAGGGCGAACGCGGCCAGGTACGCACACACTGCCAGTGGCGATAGCCAACGCTGCACCCTTCCCCGGTACGGAAACACCAGCAGCAGGTGGAGCAGGATTGCCGGCGCCGGCAAGCTGGTCATGGTGTAGGCAAAGGTCATCACCGTCTGCGGCCACTCGGTACCGACAACGGTGGTCAGCTGGACCGCGTCGTTCAGCGCGGCTGCCAGGCAGTACAGCAGCAGCAGCTTCGAGGCGGTCAGCTCCGGCCGCGCCAGAAACACTGCCACGCCCAGGGCAATCAGCACCACCACCGGCACGAGGATCGCCACCGCATCGAGCACCCGGGCGTTGCGCCAGGTGCGCGTCGCGAGCTCCAGCAGCTCCTCGCCCCGCTGCACGGTAAAGCGGACCTCGCTACCCGGCTCGATCTCGCGAAACGGAGTGAGCAGGTCCTTTCCGGAGCTCAGCGGCACGCCGTTGAACGCCACGATGCGGTCTCCCCGCTGGACGCCGGCCCGATCGAGCACGTCCCCGGGCGCGACCGCGAACACCTCGGCGCCGCCCCCATGGAAACGGAAGTTCGACCGCGGCGGGCTCGAGATCGTCAGGGCGTCCACAGCGCAGATCGCGATCACGATCAGGGCGTACACCACTCCGGCCAGCGGCCAGTAGTGCGCGGCACGCCGGCTGCCCACCCAGCGCCCCGCACCCGTACTGCCGCCAGAGCCGATCCCCGAGGAGCCGCCCCGGCTGTCGAGCGTCATATCCGTCAGTGTAGCGCGGGCACCCCGTCTCCGGATGCTCTTTGTACGGAGAGCCCGTGACCGTCAGAGCCCGCAGCACACAGCATCGACCCAACGCCGCCGCTGGACGCAACCAAATCAGCTCTCCGGGCGTGCCGCTTCCACGGTTCGGAGCTGCTGACGATGAGGCGTTGGGAATTCGCTCGCCCCACCCAGACGTACTCGCAGGAGCTGCGAGGCCGCAGCCCGGCCCCGGTCCCGGCCCCGACAGCCGGATCTCGGTCGTCCGGCCCCCGGCGGATGCCTCCAGTTTTCGAAGATGTCGGATGCTTGAGTTACCATCGCATCTAGCTCCTCGAGCCTGGAAACACCAAGCTCCCGCTCGCCACCCGTTCCCCTCGCACCACACCCACCCGCCACGGCCAAACGAACGCCTTGTCGCCAAACCAACACCTGATCCGTCCACAACTTCCTAAGGTCCTAACGCGGCCGCGGGCCGCAACCAAAGGGCTCCTCCGACGGCGCCGGTCCCGCGCCCGCGTGGCTGTAGGGTATGTCGAGTAGCCGGGGCCAGTTGCCCAGCCCCGGCCCTCTCCAGATCCGTGCTAGGAGATTTCCACCACACGGCTCCT
>CAZEJK010000195.1:0-9519 GCA_964512045.1 uncultured Thermoanaerobaculia bacterium | reverse complement strand
GCGCCTTTGCGTTGAAAATCCTGCCACATCTGCGCAGGACTTCACGACTACCGACCAAGGGGTTACGACGCTTGCAGCGAGCGCCGATGGTTGGGGGCTGATTGCCAACCGGCGAGCGCTGACCGCGATGAGAGCGCCGGACCGGTTTGGCCGGAGAGCTGACTTGGTTGCGGCCCGCGGCCTAATCGGAAAGATCAGGGGCCACGAAGGTCGCGAATCGCTCCTCGGAGTGGACCACCGCAACGTGGAAGCCCCGTTTTTGGAGGACTTCGATCAGTGGCGCCGGCCGGAACGAGCTGCGGATCAGGCCCAGCTCTCCGCTTCGGAGGCTGCGAGTCTTCTCCTGAGTTGCATGGAGCGGCTCGGCGCCCTCGCTCAGAAGAGCGTCCGCATCTACGGTCCAGACCACGCGCGCGGGATCCACCCAGTCGGCCGGCCCCTCCGTGCTCTCGGAAACCTCCGCGGTGTCGTCTGCCAGGTCGTCGTTTGCGACCGTCTGCCCCGCCGCTGTTCGTAGCGTCGTGATCATCTCGCGTAACGGCAGATCCGCTACCTGAGCGGCCTTCTCGAGGGAGGTGACCCGGGCGATGGTCCTCCGGAGTACGGGGTTGCGGAGCTTCCGGAACGGAGGCGCGAGATCGATCAGCACCCGCTCGAGCTCAGGGTAGCTATCGAGGAGCTCGGCGACCTTCATATGTGGCGTGATCGGCGGCGAGTGTTCGTGCGTCATGCCGTCGCCTCCTCGAAGCTCAGCAGCCGACGCTCGCCCTCGAGCTGGCGGAGGCGCGTCAGGTCCTGGGTGACCTCGAGAGTCCCGAGGTAGGCGCCATCGCCGTCGCGAACCGCGAAGTAGCGGATGTGGATGAAGCGCCCGTGGAGCTGGATCCAGAACTCGGCCACGTTCTGCGTTCCGGCTCTGAAGGCGGAGACGATCTCCTCGACCATGTGCACGCTTTTCGGCGGATGGCAGTGGTGCACCATCCGCCCGAGGATCGCCTTGCTGCGCTCGAACACTCTATCCGCGCCTTCGGAGAAGTAGCGCACCCGGTCATTGGCGTCGACGAAGGTCAGGTCGACGGGTAGGGCCGCGAAGATGCCACGCAGCTGCTCGAGGTTGAGGGCGCCAGTGGGAAACACGATCGCCTGGTCGGGTGCGACATCCACCGTCTTTTCGGGCGCGGCGGGTGCGGGCGGACGGTAGCCGTCGTACGGCTCGATCAGACAGTACCCGAAGCGGGGCGACTCCTGCCAGATCTCGGCCCACTCGTCCTCGGTCAGGGTGCTCCGCGACATCGGCAGGAGAATCATCTCCTCCTTGCGGATCATCTCCTCGACAGCGGCAAGTGCCGGCTCGATGACCGTGTCCACGACGAGGCTCGCCTCGTCGTCCGACAGCCCGTCCACAGACAGCGCTTCTCCCACGGCCTTGAGCAGATCGCGAGCCTCGTCATCCTTGCCCCACATGACCTTCGAAGGGCCGGTGACGCCGTGGCGCTCGAGACAGGAGAACAGCAGGTTTTCCTTGCGCTCATAGTGCTTGTCGACGTCCATCAGGCGGCCGAAGACCTCGCGGGCACGGAGAACCGCGGTGTCGTTGGCGAGGTCCTTCGCGGCCTCCCGCATCTCGGCGATGACCTCGGTGAGTGCCTCGTTCTCGCGGTGGAACGTATCGAGCGGATGGCCTGGAGGGGGCGAGATCTGGATCGGCTGGACGATCACCTCGCCAAGCAGCTCGGAGTGCAGGTCGCACATGCTCTGCACCTCCTCCACCGGCATGCCGCCGGCGATCAGCTCCTGCTCCATCGCCGCGATCTCCGTCGAGTCGGTCTCGTGCACGATGGTGCGCAGCTCGTCCCGAACCAAGTCCGGGTCGGCGCCTGCGTGCAGCTTCTGGATGATCTCCTTCAGGTTTCGGATCCTGTGGGCTCGGTTGTCGATCAGCTCGCTCATGGTGTCTCCCCGAGGCCGGCTTCGGAATCCAGCCCTCTGTGGGAGAGTGTGGGTGCCTGGCACTCCGGCCGCCTTGACCTGAGTCAAGACTGATACTGATTCGCAGAAAAATCAGCTATTCGAGGTGTCCGGTCCCGGGTCTCCAGTCGTGCGCCGCTTGGCTTTTCGCGCGGTTCGTCCGTCCTCGTGAGGAAGGTCGATGGCAAGCTTGCGGATCTTCCGGTGCAGCGTGGTCTTGTGGATGCCGAGCTCCCGCGCTGTCTCGGTGCGGTTCCAGCGGTTGCGAGCGAGGGCCTCGCGGATGAAGTCGGCTTCGACCTCACCGAGGCTTGCGGCGTGGCTGGTCGTAGCCGGAGCTGGAAGCGCGAGGAACCAATCGGGTAGATCGTGTTCGGAGATGCGACGTTCCTCGCAGAGGACGTAACCGTGCTCGAGGATGTTCTCGAGCTCGCGCACGTTGCCAGGGAAGTCGTGAGCCATGAGGCGTTGGAGCGCGTCGCGTGAGATGCCGTCCACGACCTTGCCGCGGGTTGTGGAAAGACGGCGTAGGATCGTCTCGGCGAGAAGCGGGATGTCTGCCGTGCGCTTCCGGAGTGGCGGCATCTCGAGCCGGATTACGTTGATGCGGTAGTAGAGATCACGTCGGAACGAGCCGTCCTCGACCATTGATGAGAGGTTGCGGTTCGTGGCGGCGACGATGCGCACGTCGGCGCTCTGACATTGGACCTCGCCGAGGGGCTCGTACCGTTTCTCCTGGAGCAGTCTCAGGAGCTTGACCTGGATCGATGCGGGCACGTCGCCGACTTCATCGAGGAACAAGGTGCCGCCTTCGGCTGCCTGAACGCGTCCGGGCTTGTCACGATCCGCGCCGGTGAAGGCACCCTTGCGGTACCCGAAGAGCTCGGACTCCAGCAGCGTCTCCGGAAGAGCGGCGCAGTTGACAGTGACCATCGGACCGTCGGCTCTGGTGCTGACCTCGTGGATGTGCCGTGCTAGAAGTCCCTTGCCGGTTCCACTTTCGCCTTCGATGAGCACGGTGCTCTCGCTCTGCGCGATGGTGGGGACGATGTCGAGAAGCTTCTTAAGGTGTGGATCAGCTGTAATGATCGATCCGCCGCCGAGCAGATGCTCGACGTCTGAAAGGAGGGCGCGCACCAGGTTCAGGTCGCGGAACGTCTCGACGCCGCCGACAACGTTGCCATTGCGGTCGCGGAGCAGTGCGGTCGAAACCGTGACGGGTACCTGTCGGCCATCGGCACTCCGGATTTGCACCGGCAGATTGACAATCGGCTGCCCGGTCTCCATGGTGTAGCGCAGCGCGCACGCCTCTGTACAGATGTTAGAACGGAAGATCTCGCTGCACCGTCGGCCAAACGCGTGCTCGCGGGAGACGCCGAGGGTGCGTTCGGCTGCCGCGTTGAAGCACGTGATCCGCCACTCCGTATCGACTGCGAAGACTCCATCCGAGATGCTGTTGATAACAGTCTCGAATCGATTGTCGTAGCGGTAGTCGCCAGTTGATGGTCCTGTTGGCTCCGGGTCGGAAGTCGTGCTCGCCATCATCGGACTCCTTTCGATCGTGCCAGCATTTGCGAATCGAATCCGCTACTCATTCCCAGAAAACAGTAGCAAAGTTGCGCCGCCTTGTGCGCAGTGGAGATGGAGTATGGCCCGATCGTGGCATCAAAAGTTATAATCTTATAGACATTTACGATGTCTTTTGTGGTTTGCAGTGGGGCCTGGCACGACATGTGCTCTGGAAGTAGGTGACCGCGGAGCGTGGCACCGCCGCCCGCTCCCGATACGCCGAAAGGAGGCGGATCATGGACGTCAATAACGGAGACACGCTGTATGTCGGAACCGAGGCCCACAAGGCGGCACGACCGATGAAGGTGGTGACTGCCGGCGATGGGTGCACCTGGCTATGTGATGCCAGCGTGGACGAGAGTCGGAATCTGCAGGAGCAGGGCTGCTGGCGGTGCGCCGACGTACCGTTCACGCGCAACGACTAGGCGTTGCTGACCGGGGCGGGTCGACTGACCCGCCCCGGGGAATGCCGGGTGCAGAGTGCGCTTTTCTGGGAGCTCTTTCTGGCGCGTTGTCGGCATCCGGAGTCGAGCACAGGAACGGTCGTGAGGACGCGGCGAGTGGACGAGGCGCCGACGTCAAGGGACAATGAACTGAAGCACCACGCGGTAGCGGGTCGGCGCTCGGAAGCTAGCGCCGATGAGGTCGTTGCGCGATTCGTTCTTGTGGCATCCAGATCGGTTCTCGAGATGGAGCCCGCACGAGACAGAAAGGAGTCACCCAATGCGGTACATCATCGCGAGCGAAGGGAGCGAGGCGAGCCTCAAAGCGGCGCGTTTCCTCGTCCAACACTCGTGCCCGGAGCCCGAAGACGAGATCTTCGTGATCTACGTTTTTCCGCTGCCGCTCGACCTGAGGGCCTATGGGAAAGCGTTCGGGCTTCCGACGGATGCTGGAGACGAGAGGATCCGCGAGCTCGCGAGGTCCGTCATCGAGCGGACGAAGGACGCCCTGGACGGGACACGCGCCCGGATCGAGGAGGTGGTCCTGGTCGGCAACCCCGCGCGGGAGATCGTCGAGTTCGCGACGAACATGAGAGCGGACCTGGTTGTCACGGGATGGCGGCGGCACTCGGCGGACGACGAGCTGTATCTCGGGAGCGTTTCGAACGCACTTGCGCATCGCGCCCCGTGCTCTGTTCTCGTGGTTCGCTGAGGCTTGGCTCGATCCCCTGGTACATGGTTGCCTACGGAGCTTTACCGAGTAGCAGCCCAGGAGCGTCGAGTCGACCGGCTCGTTCCGGTCTGCTACGCGATCGCTGCCACCGCGGAGATGCCGAGCCACACCAAACCGGCCACGATCGCCAGCGGGATCAGGATGGCGGCGCCGATTGCGAGTGCTGCGGGTCCGAGCAGGAGCCCGACGAGCAGGAAGACCACGACGAGTGCGGCGATCTTGACCAGTATCCAGCCCAGCTTGAACGGCAGCACGATAACGGCTCCGAGAATCTTGAAGGGCAGCGCGACGAGGGCCAGCACGACCTTGAACGCGCCCAGCAGGAGCGCGGCGACCGCCGCAAACGCGGTCAGAACCGCGCCGACGATCGCGATGAGCAGCACGACTCCGACAAACTCAAACATCGCTCGAATCCTCCCGTGAGTAGTACGTGCAGAACTCTGCTCTGGTTCTCGGCCGGCGAGTGGTCGGTCCGTCTCTCCGCTCCTCCTGAACTGGTTCTCTCTCTGACGGAGCACGTCCGCATCATCATCTACGCCGTCAGCGTGCGCAGTCTGCGCGCTCGCACCCTTGCAAGGAGCGCGGACCTCTGGTCCGCATCGGGCCCGACGGAGGGTCGTGCTCGTTCCCCTCTGCGTCGTCCATGCTCCGTGCGTTGGGCCTTCAGATATCACTTCGCTGCGTCCGTGTCTGCGACGACCTCCGAGTTGACAGTGGCATGGAGGGAGGTGGAGAGGCTCGAGCGAGCTCTGATGTAGGATGCGTGCAGCGTAGCAATGCTGCGAGGGGGAGGCGAGTGATGAAGAAGCTGCTGTGGATCGGGGCGATGCTGGCAGCGACAGCTGCCTGGGCGCAGGGCATGGAGCTGGTGGGCACCTGGACCAATGCAGGCGGCTCCTTCCTGTTCAACCGTGACGGGAGCGCGCAGATGACCGTCGGACAGCAGAGACAGACGGGCACCTGGACAGTCGACGGCCAGCAGCTGTGGTTGAGCCTCCAGGGCGGCCAGCTCGTGTTCGCTTTCCAACAGCAGGGAGATCAGCTCCTGCTCCAGGACGGCAACGGCCAGTACCTGCTGCAGAGGACGGCGAAGCCCGTAGAACCGACGCCGCAGCCGCAGGGGGAGGCGGGTGGCGTTGAAGTGCCTGTTCCATCCCTGGACACACGGCAGTTTCTTGGCTTCATCGAGCACTACGCGGCGATGCGACCCGATGACGTCCACGATCACTTGATGCGAACCACCGCCGAGCAGCGACGGATGATTCAGCTCCATGGCGCCCTGGAGCAGGCGTTGTGCTACAGGGCCTGCCAGGGCCCGCAAGGTTCCGGCCTCGTGTGGTCGACGATGTCAGGAGCGATGGACTGCGCGCATGTGGCGGCACTCCGGGCGCAGCACCTGGAGATGTTCGCGAGCATGGGCATGAGCGGAGACCCGTTCATGCAGGCCGAGACCGAGCGGCTGCAGATGGTCAACCACTACAAGTGCGTTCTGAAGATGCACCCGGCGGATCTGTGCGCGGCGTACTACCGGACGCAAAGCGAGATCTCCCGTCGGCAGCACGAGACGTCCATGGGGATCATTGACAACATCGGCTCGTCCGGCTGCACGGAGCATTGGGAGGAGGACGCCAACGGCGACCGGACCTACCTCGGCTGCTGGTAGGAACACCAGCGCCATCCAGCCCCTCGGGATGCGTGGACGAATCGATGGAGTCCTACTGCCGTGCGAAGCTGGCAGGAGAGCGGCTGAGGGCCTGTTACGACCTCGCGCCGGCGCGAGCCCAATTGGATCGGGATTGTGGGATCCTGCGGTGCGAAAGGTCCGTGAACCGCCAGCCAGACCCCGGTTGTCCGGCCCCCGGCGATACAGCGTCGCTCTTTCGAAGATGCGGCGGTCTTGGGCTGGCTACTAGCTCCCGGTGATTGGCGCCTCCGATGCAGAGCCTGGGCTTTGGAGCTGCGGGAGAAAGACGCGGAAGGTGCTGCCGCGCCCTGGTTCGGATTCGACTGTGATGACGCCGTCGTGGAGCTCGACGAACCGGCGAACCAGCGCCAGGCCGAGACCGGTGCTCATGGAACGCTGTTGGCTCTGTGGGGCGATCTGCTGGAACGGCTCGAAGATGCGTTCGATGTCCTCGCTGGCGATG
This sequence comes from uncultured Thermoanaerobaculia bacterium, assembly GCA_964512045.1. Lineage (GTDB taxonomy): Bacteria > Acidobacteriota > Thermoanaerobaculia > Thermoanaerobaculales > Sulfomarinibacteraceae > CAZEJK01. The sequence goes on along the minus strand of CAZEJK010000195.1, from coordinate 2,659 downwards.
CCGATTCCGCAGTCGCGCACCGCCACAACCAGCGAACGAGTCGCCAACGGGTTCGTGTCGCTGTCGTCTCTCAAAGCCGAGATGGTCACGCTGGCGCCCTCGGGTGAAAACCGGACCGCATTGGCGATCAGGTTGAACAGGACTTGCTTCATCTTGGCGTGGTCAACCTGCAGCACCGGCAGCGCCGGCTCCACCACTTGAACGAGGTCGATCCTCCGCTTTCTGGCCACACCTTCCATCACGCCACACACACTGGTGATGAGGTCGGGAACGTGCGTGGCCTCGAGGGCCAGCTCCATCTTGCCGGCCTCGACCTTCGACAGGTCGAGGATCTCGTTGATGAGCTCCAGCAGGTGACGTCCACTGGTGGAGATGTGGTCCAGGTATCTCGCGAAGGTCGGGGAGACATCGTCTCCTGTGCGCCGCTGCAAGATCTCGGAGAAGCCGATGATCGAGTTCAGCGGTGTGCGCAGCTCGTGGCTGATGTTCGCGAGAAACGCACTCTTGGTGTCGGTGGCGCGGATTGCCGCGTCGCGTGCTTCCAGCAGCTGCCGGTTGACCTCCTGGAGCTCAGCCGTCCGTTGCTCGACCGTGGCCTCGAGCGTTCGCTCGGACTCGCGGAGCGTCGTGACCGCCAGCTGTTGACTCGCCGCGGCCTCGGCCTGAGCCGCCTTCTTCTCGCGCCGCATGAGATGGATGCGATCTGCGACCGCCAGCGAGAGCAACGTGACGAGCAGCACCGAGCCGACCTGCCAGCTGTAGCTAATCGAGGCCGTCGATGGCAGCACGCCGAAGGCCGAGACCGACGCTGCCAGGACACCGAGAATAAACAGCACCCATGCCAGCAGGTAGTATCGCGCGGGCCGGTAGCCGCGCCGCATGCACACGACTCCTGCGCACAGCCAGCTGAGGACCGCGATGAGAATGAACACCAGAGCCAGCGGGACGGCAACGTTCACACTGACGAGGACGGTGATCAGCAGCAGGATGCATGCGACCGGGATCAGGGCCGAGAGAAGCACATCGATCGCCCGGACCATCGACCGCGTGTCGAGGAACGTGCGGGTGAACGCCGATCCTGATGCCCCGGCAAGCAGGATGAACACCGCGACACCGTTGTTCGACCACCACGGGTGGTCGGGCCACAGGTACTGGAACGCCGTGCCGTTGACCGCCGCCTGACCAAACAGCAGGCAGATCATGAAGAGCACGGAGTTGAGCTGGCTCCGGTCCCGAAAGCCGAGATAGAGAAAGGCATGCACCAGGATCATTGCGACGGTTACGCCGTAGCATACTCCAAGGAGCACCTGCTCGACGTCGATCCGGGTCGTGAGTGCCTGCGGCGACAGGAGCCTGAGCGGAATGACCAGATAGCCGGAGTGGAAGTGGAGGTAGATGGTGACATCTGAGGAGGCGGCGATGGTCAGCGGAAACAGGAACGTCCGGTGAGCGACCTCCCGAGCACCGAACGGGAGTGTGTCACCAGCCTGCCACCGAGACAGGCCGCCAGCTCCGCTGTCGATGTACACCTCGAACAGATCGAGCAGAGGCTCCGCAACCTCCAGGAACCAACGCTGCTCCGACTCTTGACTGTTGTGCAGACGCAGGCGAAACCAGTAGTCGGACGATGTGAAACCGAAGTTCGGAACGGCGTCGGTGTTGGCGACGAACGCGTCGCTGGTAGCGACCTGGCCGATCTCGAGCTCTCCGGACGGGTCCTCGAGCACCTCGAGCCACGGACCGAGCTGGTATGAGCCGGTGTTGGAGTCGAGTGACAGCGTGGGCGCTTCCAACGGCTGCGCCTGCACGGTGAGACCGATCAGGACGACGGTCGCGAACGAGAGAAGCCGGAGCCTGGATGCCAAGCGTGACCTCATCGGCGTCGGTGCAGGAGAGGCGAGCAGGACATCGTTTCGTGAAAGCTCCGGATCGTGCATGCATTCATGGCGTTCGGGCTGGCGTCACCACTCCGATGGCGCCGAAGTGTTTGACGGGCTGGCTGTCGACATCGTTCTGCAGAGCAGTTGGTCGTGTGCCGTGCCTTTGGTCAGCGGATCTCATGGGTCGGTCTCAGTCTACTACGTCGGCATCCTGACCGCGTCGTCAGCTCTCCTTCCGTGGCGGTCGGGAGGCAGGTTGCTGGCACCTCGCAGCGCCGGCCCGGAGGGCTCGAACGAGAGGGCCGACGCGCGTGGTCGTGATGAGCGCGTGAGCCGTCAGGATCCTCGAGACGGCGTGGCATGAGCGCCGGGCACCGGACAGCCGGGATCCGGCTGGGGGGAACGGCCCGATTGCGAGTTCAGGTGATGTCCCAGGTCCACTTCGGCGATGCACGGAGGGAGTCTCCGGTGAGCAGCGCTACGCTTTTAGGATGTGGAGGACGTGATGAGCCTGCAACGTCAGACGTATCTCGTGCTCGGGCTGCTGCTCGAGCTGGGCCTGGCACTCGGAGTCTGGGTTTCCATCTGGTGGTTGCTGCTGCCGGCTCTATTAGGGCTCGGCCTGATCACGGCAGCGACCTTTGGACGGTGCACGATGACCCGTGTGCTCGGCGCCCTGCCGTGGAACCCTTCCCACTCTGGGGATATCACCGCCTCACCGTGACGGGCCCTCAGAGCTGCTTGAGCAGCTTCGATGCACAGATGAGGAGCGGGGACCA
>CAZEJK010000194.1:0-9552 GCA_964512045.1 uncultured Thermoanaerobaculia bacterium | reverse complement strand
ATCCGCGCGTGGAACCTCAGATCCAGAACCTGTAGCGACGTCCTGACGGGTCACGAGGGACCAGTCCTGACCCTGGCCCATGACCGCAGACGAAGCCGCGCCGTGAGTGGCGGCCGAGACGGCACGGTGTGTATCTGGGACACTGATTCGAGCGAGCTTCTGCGTCGTGTACACGCCCATGACGACGCCGTCCGGTCGGTGGCCTTCGCGGTCCGTGACGGCGGCTTCCTGAGCTGCGCTTCCGATGGACGCGTGCGCCTGTGGACTCTGTCCACCGAACGTCCACAGCTCGAGATGCACCACGGGGCCCCCGCCACTGACGTTGCGGCGAGCGAGGACGGGCGATATGCGGCCTCGGCTGGTGCAGATGGACATGTCCATATCTGGAACCTGATAACCGGTCACCGCGTCCGCACGCTCAGCGCCGGCGATGTCGCGGTCACCGCCGTCGAGATCAGTCCCGACTGCCGTCGGGTCGCGGCGACAGGGACCGATGGACGCCTGCGGATATGGCATCTGGCATCGGGCAGGCTCGAACGAACACTCGACGGACACCACGGCGAAGCTGTCTGTGTGGCATGGAGCCCTGACGCCACCTACCTTCTCACCGGTGGCCAGGACGGAACAATGCGGGTCTGGGATCGCCGCGCGAACGCGTGCTTGCGCGAGTGTACCGGCCATACCGACCGGTTGGTGACGGTCCAGCTCAGCCGCGACGGCCGGTTTGCGGTCTCAGCCAGCAGGGACGGTGCGCTGCGGTTCTGGATCCTCGACTGGCAGCCCGAGATCCGGGATCAGCCGGAGGTATGGGACGAGCGAGCCCGCCCGTTTCTCGACGCCTTCCTCCATCGACAGATTGAGGCGCCCGATGAACCTGAGAGCTTCCCGACCTGGTCGGATACCGACATCGACGAGCTGCTGGCCGATCTCCAGCACCGTGGATTCGGTCAGGCCGAACGCCCATGGTTGGAGGCAACGCTCGACCGGATGCTCCTCGAGTGGAGCGAGCGACGCACCCGGCAGCATCGAGACGACAGTAGATCGCAGACTATCACCGCGCGCATCGAGGCGATGCAACCGATCGTCTCGTTCGCCCATCGAGCCACGCGCAACATCGGCTTGAAGGCTGCCGGCGTAGTCCTCGCCCTCCTCGCCCTGGTGTTTCTCTATCAGAGCCTCCGGATCCCTGAGAGCGATGAGACGCTGTTCAACGATACTGTCCGTCGGGAGTTCTTCCAGTCCTACCAGCTGACATCACGAGCGTACAAGCACGACTCCGTGTTCACCGGCATGCTGTCCAGTGGTCGACCGGCCCGTTCCGTGGGGCTCGCCGTCGCATGCGACGTCCAACGCCTCGACAGCTACTTCGCAGCTTTGCAGGAGCCTGACTGGCAGAGTGACCGTCGTCGAACCGCTGGCGAGTACGACGCCGCTGTCAGCTGCGTGCTGCAGCTCGCGACTCCAGAGCACGCCCGCATGCTGCTCGAGGGAGTCACCACCGAGCTGGACGAAATCCAGCGCGACGATACGGTGCTGGTTCTCGTGCGCCTGGGGGACGAGGTCATCCCCGATCTCGACGAAGCACTCCGGGACGTCCGCGCCCCTCCGCGCCATGTGGCTGCCCGAGCGTTGGCGCTGCTCCGCACCGACCGCTCGCTCCGCGCTCTGGAGGACGCCGTCAACTCGGATGATACGGAAGCGAACGAGGCGGCGTCCTCCGTGCTGAGAGAGCTCATCGTCAGCGGCGTTATGGGCCCGGAGGAGGCGTTCTTCATCGTTCGCAGACTGGCCAACAGCATCGATCCAGCGACGCGGCGCAACGCCATCAGAGCGCTGACCATGTTCGAGGAGACACGACCGGTCCGCGAGCTCCTCGACACGGCGTTGGAGGATCCCGACCCCGACGTTCGTGCTGCTGCCCTGGCAACTCGCAACCAGCTTCGTGACGCACAGTCCATGAGCCTGCGCGAGTTCTTCTTCGGAGACTGACACGGCTACAGCAGGCGCCGAGAAGACCGGCTACAATGCGCGCATGTTTCGACGCCTTCTCGTTGCCAATCGCGGTGAGGTGGCCGTGCGGGTTGCTCGCACCTGCCGCCGCCTCGGGGTTTCCACTGTGGCGGTCTTCTCGGAAGCAGACGCCGACGCTCCGTGGCTCGACGAGTTCGACCACCGGGTTGGCGTCGGCCCCGCACACCCGGGCCGCTCCTACCTCGACCAGGACGCCATCCTGCAGGCGGCCGTCCAGACCCAGGCGCAGGCGATCCACCCGGGCTGGGGGTTTCTCGCGGAGAACGCCGTGTTCGCCGCCCGAGTCCGTCAGCTGCAGATCGCGTGGGTCGGTCCGCCGCCGAACGCTATCCGCACCATGGGGGACAAGGCCCTCGCCCGCGCGACCATGGCGGCGGCGGGGATGCCGACGATCCCCGGATCCGAAGGAGTCCTGCCCACAGTCCGCCACGCAGAGCGGCGTGCAGAGGAGATTGGCTACCCGGTGCTTCTCAAGGCCACCGCAGGCGGCGGCGGGCGGGGCATGCGGATCTGTCGCGATGCCACCCAGCTCCACGCCGCGTACACCGAGGCCAGCCGCGAGGCAGAGGCGGCGTTCGGCAACGCGGGGCTGTACATGGAGAGGTTCATCGAGGCTGGACGACACATCGAGTTCCAGGTGCTCGGCGATAGCTGGGGCCATGCGGTGCACTTCGGCGAACGCGAGTGCTCCGTGCAGCGTCGGCACCAGAAGCTCATCGAGGAGGCGCCGAGCCCCGTGGTCACTGACGAGCAGCGAGCGCTGTACGGCGCCCGCGCCACCCAGGCAACCGCGGCCCTCGGCTATGAAGGTGCCGGCACCATGGAGCTCCTGCGTGACGCCGACGGGTCCCTCTACTTCATGGAGATGAACACGCGGTTGCAGGTCGAGCACCCGGTGACGGAGTGCATCACCGGCGCCGACCTGGTGGAGCTGCAGCTCAGAGTTGCCGCCGGCGAGCGGCTCGAGCTGACCCAGGAGTCGATCAGCTCCTCGGGCCACGCCATCGAGGCGCGGATCAACGCCGAGGACCCCGGAGCTCACTTCCAACCGAAGCCTGGACCGGTGACCCGGTTCGACATCCCGACAGACCTCGGGCCTGGCCGAGTTCGCGTCGATACCCACATGCGCCCTCCCTGCGATGTGCCTGCGTTCTACGACTCCCTGATCGCCAAGATCATCGTCCACGCCGACGATCGACCGAGCGCCATCGAGACGCTCCGCCGCTGCCTGGAGGCCGCCCGCGTCGAGGAGGTTCCGACAACCATACCGGCCCACCTGAAGCTGATCGCCCACCCGGACTTCGCCAGCGGGACCTACGACACCTCGCTGGTGGAGAAGATCCGCTTCGACAGCACCGGCACGGAGGGTTGAACGATGGCACGAGTTGCACTCCACCCAATCGGCTTCGAGCTGGAGCACGACGCGGCCGAGCGTCGACGTGAGGCGATGCGTCCACTGGTCGACCGTCTGGAGGCCAGCCGCGCTGCGGTGCGCGCTGGCTGGGGCGAGACCTACGTTGAACGCGTGCATCGCAAGGGAAAGATGACGACCTGGGAGCGGATCGAGGCGCTCATCGATCCGGGCACCACCCCGATGGCTGTCGGCACGCTGGTCAACGAGGGCCGGACGTTCGGCGCGGATGAGAGAACCTCGCCCGGGGCCGGCGTCGTCACCGCCTTCTGCCGGATCGCAGGGCGTTGGGCGATGGTGATCGCCAACGACAACACCGTCGCGTCGGGCTCCTGGTGGCCGCAAACGCCCGAGAAGATCGAGCGGGCGCAGGACATGGCGCTGCGCCTGCGGGTGCCGGTGATCTACCTCGTCGACTGCTCCGGCCTGTTCCTCCCGGAGCAAGCGAAGACGTTCCCGGGGCTGACCGGCGCGGGCGCGATCTTCAAGATGAACTCCAAGCTCTCCGCGGCGGGGGTGCCGCAGATCGCCGGGGTCTTCGGCGACTGCATCGCCGGTGGTGGCTACATGCCGATCATCTCGGACGTGGTCTACATGACCGAGCAGGCATACATGGTGATCGCCGGGGCGGCCCTGGTGAAGGGCGGCAAGTCCCAGAAGATCACGTCCCTGGATATCGGCGGTCCCGACGTCCACGTCCACCTGTCCGCTTGCGCCGACTTCCGCGTACTGGACGACGCCCACTGCATCGGTCGAATCCGCAAGGAGATGGAGCGGCTCCCGAGCTCGGCGAACGACTACTACCGACGTGGTGCAGACCCGTCGCCACCACGGTTTGCGCCGGCCGACCTCGGCGCACTCTTCCCGCCGGACCACCGCCACACCTATGACATGCGCCAGGTGATCGCCCGTCTCGTGGACCACTCGCTGTTCCGGGAGGTCTTCCCACAGGTGGGGCAGGAGATGATCTGCGGCGTCGGACGCGTCTCCGGCCTCTGGACCGGTTTCATCGCCAACAACCCGCAGCTCACCGACCACCCCCGGCTCGCCGGGGAGAAGCGTCCCGGAGGCATCCTGTACCGCGAAGGGATCGCCAAGATCAGCCAGTTTGCCCGCGCATGCAAGGAGGACGGCATCCCGCTGGTCTGGCTGCAGGACATCTCCGGGTTCGACATCGGCTACGAGGCAGAGCGCGAAGGCCTGCTCGGCTACGGATCCTCGCTGATCTACACCAACTCCACTACCACCGTCCCAACCCTGACCGTGTTGCTGCGCAAGGCGTCGGGGGCGGGCTACTACGCCATGGCAGGGCTGCCGTACGAGCCCACCATCCAGCTCGCCACACCGATCACCCGGCTCGCCGTCATGGAGGGTCGCACGCTCGCGATCGGGGCCTACCGAACGAAGCTGGACGACAACTTCGAGATCGTGGCCGACTCCTCCGAGGAGCGCGAGCGCGTGCGGCAGGGAATGCAGGATGTCGAGGATCGGATCACTGCCGACATGGACCCCCACAGCGCCGCCAGTCAGATGGATGTCGACGAGGTCGTACGGATGTCCGAGCTGCGCGCCTGGCTCGAGGCGTTCACCGAGATGTCGTACCAGGCCACGGGCTACCGGACTGTGCGCAACCCGCGGATCTGGACGCTGCACGACCTGATCGTCGTCGCCGACGAGCCGAAGCCGTAGCTTCCATCGAGCTGAAAGGGATCTCGAGATGCCGTTTCCACCGATTGCCCTGACGCCCAAGCAGTCCGACGACGGGACCACCGTGCTCACCTGTCCGGGGCCGGGCCGAGTCCGGTGCCTCCGCCAGGTCGGAGAGACCCTCACAGGTGGAAGCGTCTTCGGTGAGCTGTACCGGGATGAGCGCACGTACACGCTCCTCCTTCCGCACGGTGTCACCGGCCAGCTGCACGCCATCGAGCTTCGCGACCCGTGGACCGAGTGCGATCACGGCCGCTCGCTCGCGGTGTTGACACCCCCGGTGCATGCGGAGGAGGCTGCCCAGGCATCCGCTACGGACGCAGGAGAGCAGGATCTCTGGGCAGTCCGTTCACCCACCCACGGCACGTTCTACCGCAGACCCTCACCCGATGAGCCCAACTACGTGGAGGCCGGCGACGCGATCCACTCAGGCCAAACCCTCGGCCTCGTCGAGGTGATGAAGAGCTTCTCGCCGATCACGTTTGTACCGCCACCCGGCGTCGAGAGCGGAATCGTCCAGCGCGTCGCCGCTCACGATGGCAGTGAGGTGCGCTCCGACGAGGTGCTGATCGAGGTCGAGCTGCGCTAGAGCGAGGCCCGATGCGGACCGGAGGTCCGCGCTCCCTGCAGGAGCCCAAGCGAGCAGAACGCGCGCACCGCCACATCCCCCATACGGGGGCAGGTGGGGGCTATGCGACTCTGCGCCCTCGCGTTCTCTCTGCCGCAGGGCCTACGCTGCGTACGGCAGCGACGAGTGGTGCAGGTTGATCCGGAGGGCGCCGCGATCGTCACGGATGTAGCCGAACGAGTACTCCACCTTCACCTCATCGCCGTTCGTGTCGGTGAAGAAGTAGTTCCCCATGGCCAACGCCGAATGCTCGCGCAAGATCATGCCGCTGTTCTCGAACCGCACCTTGGTCCACGGTTGCAGCGCGAAGCCGTGATCCTCCGGATAGCCACCGTTTCCGCCCACGAAGTACGACAGCGCGCCGTCGCGATCGTTGCGGAACTGTCGTTCGGCCGCTTTCGTCGGCTTGAACAGCACCTGGGCGCAGTCGAAAGCGTACAGCGTATCCAGCAGCTCCGCCGCCCGTTCGGCCGCGTCGCCACCGTTCGTCATCGTGGCGCCGATCGCCACGATCCCGTCACCCCACTCCTGCTGTGCTGCGAGAACCTCAGCCTCGGTGATCTCTGCCATGGTCTCTCCTCCCTCGAGTCTCCCTCAGCGCAAATCGTACCGTGACTCCTCCCGCGAGCCAAGACGCAGCTGAGCTCGCCACACCTCACCACCACGCCCGATGCGGACCAGAGGTCCGCGGTCCGTGCGAGGACGTGACCCCGCAGGTTGAAGACACTCACCTTCCGCAGCATGACCGGAGCGCGGACGTCCCGTGCGCAGGCTCTGGATGGTTACTGGCTCGCGCCAGGATGCGGGGGCGCCTTGGGATCGTTGGCGACGTCGATGCGGACGATCACCTCACGGTTGATTCCGGGCTTCGTCAGCGTACGGCTCCCGGTCGGCGTCAGAACTCGGACGCGGTCCACACTCTGCTCGTCTCCGAGCCCGAACACCACGTCCGTCGCGCTTTGGCTCAGGTAGCTGCCACCCGCAGTCACCAACCGCCGCCAGGTTGTGCTGCCCGCCGTCACCTCGACCACTGCGCCCAGGCCATCGCGGTTGATCGCATCTCCCGTCACTCGCACCCGCAGCCAGTTGCCGTGCGGGCCCGTGTTCTCAAACAGCTGCGCCGTTCCTCCAGAGCTGGTGACCACCAGGTCCAGATCACCATCGCCGTCCAGATCCCCGTACGCCGCTCCCCTCGCGACCCTCGGCCGGGCCAGGTCACCACCGTCGATTGTCGTGACCTCGGTGAACCGACCACCATCGTTACGAAAGAGCTGTGTTGGCTGGGCGTAGCGCACGGTCGACTTGATCGCCTCGATCTCGGGCTCGAGGTGACCATTGGCCACCAGCAGATCGAGGTCGCCGTCGAGGTCGTAGTCGAAGAAGAACGTCGCGAACGTCAGCGACGCGAGCGTCGGACGACCGATCCGAGCCGGGGCAGCCGCATCGATGAACAGCCGGTTGCCAGCGTTCTGGTACAGCGCCACCATCTCCCCGTCAAAGTTGCCGATGACGATGCTCTGCCTGCCCGAGCCATCGTAGTCCGCCGCGTCGATCCCCATGCCGCCGCGCGCGATCCCGTTGGCGTCAAAGGCAACACCGGCGGTCAGCCCGATCTCCTCGAACGTGCCATCGCCGAGGTTGTGGAACAGCAGGTTCGGCTGGGTGTCGTTGGCGACCGCCACGTCCATCCAGCCGTCGTTGTCCATGTCGAGCACGGCAACCCCCAGCGACTTGGCATCCGGCGTCCACACCCCGGCACGTCGAGTCCAGTCCTCGAAACGCAGCTCACCGCTGCCGGTATTGCGGTAGAACCGCGGCGAGGCGCCCGCATACGGCTCCGGCGTACAGTAGCTTTTCGACCTCCCGTCGAGGGTGCAGTGCAGATCGTTCTCCGGCGTCCAGGTGACGTAACGCGTGGCAAAGATATCGAGCCAACCATCGTTGTCCGCATCCAGCAACGCCACCGAGGCGCCGAACTCGTACGCCGTGGTCAACCCGGCGGATGCGCTCACGTCTGTGAACCGGCCATCATCGTTCCGCAGCAGAACATCGGTGCCCACGCACGACAGGTAGACGTCCGAGTCGCCGTCGTTGTCGAGATCTCCTGCGGCACCACCCATGCAGTACGCCTCGACGTCCATCCCTGCCGATCGCGTGGCATCGACAAATCGGAGGCGATCGTCGGAGACGTTGCGATACAGCCTCTGGGTCGTCCGCTTCCCCTTCTGGCCCGGGAACCGCGTCCCATTCACGAGCAGCACATCGAGCCGCCCGTCACCGTCGTAGTCCAGCAGGACCACACCAGAGCCCATCGTCTCCGGCAACCACTTCTGACCGAATGCACCAGTGTTGTGCTCGAACTCGAGCCCGCTCGACTCGGTCACGTCTACGAACCGGATCTCCCGAGCAGCCGAGACACGGCTCCACCCCGAGGCCATCGCCAGCCCGACAGCCAACACCACCGCCGCAGTCCGGCGCGCCCTTCCGCCACATCGATACGTCCTGTGCACGGCTCGACCCCGAGCGCACAACAGCCAACGGCGCAGCCGTGTTCCGGGTGCGGCTATCCGACACGTTGGTGACTCGCCTCAACCCGTTCGGGCAAGCACATCGGCCAACGTTGCAGAGAGCTCATCGACACTGAATGGCTTTGGCAGATAGAAGACTGTCTGCTCCTCCAGCATCTCCGAGAGCGTCTCACTTTCTGGGTATCCGCTCATCAACAGGATCGGCATACGAAACCCCATCCGGCGCACCTTCGACACCAGGGCGTCGCCGCGGCCATCCGGCAGCACCACATCCGTCAGGATCAGCTCCGGGCGGACCGCGTCAAGAAGCCTCTGGGCTTCGCTCAGGGTCGACGCCGCCTCGACGTGGTACCCGATCTCACGCAGCACGTCTACAAGGCTCCCGCGGGTTCCGGGATCATCCTCCACCACCAGTATCGTCTCCCCCTGACCGCTGACGATCTCCGAAGGCTCTGCGCTCTCCGGTTCATTCCCTGGAACCAATGAGATCGGCAAGGTGACCGCGAACTCGCTCCCTCTGGCCGGCTCGGAGCGCACGAGCGAGACGTCACCCCCATGCTGCTGCGCCAGCTGGCGCACGATCGACAGGCCGAGGCCGGTCCCTCGCGTTGCTTCCTTTGTTGTGAAGAATGGCTCGAACAGCTCGTCTCGGATCTCCCCTGGCACCCCGCTGCCATTGTCGATGACACGCACCGTCGCGATGCCACCATCGGCGCTCACGATGATTGTCAGCTGGCCTCCCAGTGGCATGGCATCAGCCGCGTTGACCGCCAGGTTCATGACGATCTGCTCGACATGCACGGGGTCTGCCGCCACAGTTACGGGTTGCTCCGGCAGCCGCAGCTCGACATGAATGTCCTCGGGCAGTAGGGCTCGGACGAGCCGTATGGACGCTTCCACCGGCTCTCGAAGGTCGAAACGTGACTTCTGCATCGGCTGCCGCCGTGCAAATACGAGGAGCTGACGCGTGATCCGAGTGCCACGGTCGACCTGCTCGGAAAGGCGCTTGAGGATCTTCTCCTCCTTCGCCCTGCCCTGCAGTCGCATCGTCAGCAGCTGCACCGACCCGAGGACGATCTGCAAGATATTGTTGAAGTCGTGCGCCACACTGGCCGCCAGCCGCCCGACCGCCTCCAGCTTCTGTGAGTGCACCAGCTGCGCCTGCGTGGTCTTGAGCTCCGTGATGTCGCTGAGCATCGCCAGGCTCCCGGCAAAGGCCCCGTTGCCGTCGGTAAGCGGCGTCGAGT
>CAZEJK010000193.1:0-9593 GCA_964512045.1 uncultured Thermoanaerobaculia bacterium | reverse complement strand
TTGGCGATCACGACCCGGATGGGAGGCGCCGAGCTCGACCTCACCGGCGACTGGACCCGCGATGCAAGGGTCACCATCGACTCCAGCATGGGCGGCGTCGTCGTCCGGCTACCGAGCGACGTCAACATCACTGGCACGCCGAATCATGACCGTCAGCTCGACTCCAACGCCCCAACAGTGCAGTTCGATATCCAATCGAAGTACGGCGAGATCGAGTTGTACGAGTAGCGCATCGCGTCACGCTGTCAACGCTCTTCGGAGGTCAACAGCCTCTGTGCCTCCACGCCGAACCAGCTCCCCGGCATCGTGACGACCACTCTCTCGAGGTGGGGTCCCGCGGCCTCGAGGTCGTCGCCAGCAGCCAGAGCGGACCCCAGCAGCCAGCTCGCAAGGCCCAGCCGCTCGGTCACACAGGCGACCGCCGACACGCTGCGGCTTCACTCCGGCTCGTCGCTGCGATCCTCTGCTTCCAGCAGGTGGAGCGACAGGCACGGTGCCGGCGCTCCAGTCGACGCTCGGAGCGCGGACCTCTGGTCCTCAGCGGCTGTCCGAGACAACCCCTGTAGCGTCGCCATCGAGAGAGACAACGGAAAGGCCCGCGCCCAGCGTCGCACGCGCGATCTCCACCAGATGCTGGTGGTGGGTGAAGAACAGCACCTGCGTCCGCTCTGCCAGCTCACCAAGCACTCGAAACCCGGCAGCTGCGCGGTCGTCGTCGAAGTTGATGAACAGGTCATCGGCGATGAACGGCAACCCGGCAGCGCGATCGAGGTAGTCGGTCACGGCCGCGATGCGCAGGGCCAGGTACAGCTGATCGGCCGTCCCCGTGCTCATCCCGGACACCGCGACCCGCTCGCCGTCGGGCCGAACGCCGATGAGGTGCGCCACATCCTTGTCGTCCAGCTCCACCCGAAGGGCCTCGAACGAACCGTTGGTGAGCATCGCAAACCGCTCGCTCGCCCGCCGCAGCATCGGCGCTTGCTGCTCGCGACGGTAGCGCTCGATCGCCCAGCTCAGCAACGTCGCTGCGCTGCGCACACGAGCATACTGCTCCGCCGCCTCTCGCATCTCCGCCAGGGCATCCTGGCGAGCCGCTTCCGCGCGCGCCGCCTGGTCATCGCCACCGACCGCCTCGAACGCTCTCCGGGCCTCGTTCCGCCCCTCGCGCGCCCCCATCTGCCGCTCGCGCAGCTCGTCGAGGCGCTGCTGGAGCTGCTCCTCGGCAGCGACGGCATTGTCCAGGCTCACCTCCCGGCACTCCCTCTCCAGCTCCTCGATCGGGAGCCCGTCTCCTTGCTCCCGAAGCCGGTCGAGCGTACGGTCCCGCTCCGCGACGACCTGGCGTCGTCGATCCGATCTCTCGATCGCAGCTCGAAGCTCGTCCACGTTCGCCACACCGGCCATATCCCTGAGCCGTGCGATCGTCTCCCGGGCGCCCCGGCGCAGCCCCTCCTGCGTCTCCATCGTGTCGGCAAGCTCCGCGATCTGCTCGTCCTTGTTCTGCTGGTCCGCACGGATCCGCTTGGCCTCCTGCAGACGCGCCACGATCTGCACGATCACCGCCTCCGGATCACCTCCGGACAGCTCCGGCGCCACCGCTTCCGCGAGACGTGTGACGTTTTCGGAGAACGCCGCCACATCCCGCTCGATCTTGCCGATCCTCTCGTGGCGAAGACTCTGCGCCGCCGCTGCGCTCGAGCGCATCTCGTCGATGGCCTCCATCTGCGCTGCGACTGTCTCCGGGCTCGCTGTCACGTCGACCCCGACCCCGGCAAGCGCCTCGCGCCACCGGCTCTCCCACTCCTGCCACGCCTCCTCGGCCTCCTGAAGTGACCTGGCCAGCTGCTGGGCCTTTGCTTCGGCCTCCCGGTACCGCACCTTCAGCTGCTCGCGTGCGTCGCGCGCCAGGCGATGCGCTCCCAGTGCGTCGTCCGCAGCCTTGAGGACCACCGCCAGCGGCTGCTCGCCCAGCCAGTCGGTGCTGCTGACGTGCACGGTCAGCTGGTCGAGCACCCGCTGCCGCGCCGCCGCTTCCTCCGTACGCAACGCCTGGAGCCTCCGGTCGGCGTCCGCGAGCTGGGCAGCGGCATCCAGGGCCTCGCCCCGCGTCTCCAGCCACCCGAGCATCTCGTCCGGCGTCAACGGCTCGAACGGCGCCTCGGACCACATCCCGTTCCAGCGGCCCTCCAGAGCGTGTAGCTCCTCTCTCAATGCCTCGAGCTCCGCCGTGTGGAGGGCGAGGGTCTCGCGCTGCTCGTCGATCTTCCGGTTGGTCACCGACAGCTTCGCGGACGCCTCCGCCGTCTCGAAACGGCGATCCGCTCGCTCATCGGCGTGGCGCACCGCCTCCTCGAAGGCGATGATGACGGTCTGGGCGAGCGGATCGTCCACGCCGACAAACGCTCGCATGTCCGTCGCGGTAACCGTGCCTCCATCGACGTACCGCTGACGGATCACCGACCATCCGTGGTCGCGACGCTCGCGGGCCTCGACCAGCTCCGCCCGGTCCACCAGGTCCTCACTGCGCGCCAACCGCTGGGCGGCACGCTGGTCCTTCTCGAGCTGCCGCTCAGCCGCACGCACCGCCTCCTTGGCACCCTGCGCCTGCGCCTCGAGCTCTCTGGCACGGTCACGATGGGCGTGCACCGTCGCCCTCGGTGGAACCGGTACTGCCGCCAGCACCTCAACATCGGCCACCGGCGGGCGCAGACCGCGCATCCGCCGCTCGCAGTCCGCTTGCGCTGCAACACGGTCCTCCTCGGCTCGATGGATCTCGTTCGCGAGATCCCCGCGCTCTCGGATCGCCCGCACGACGAGCTCGAGCGGCGTCACATCGGTGAGCTCCGGCTGCGCCTCGAGCGCATCACCCGTTGTGGTCACCTGCCGCGTCGCCTCCTCGGCAGCCTTCCTCGCGGCACGGACGGCAGATGCGTGCTCACCGCGCTCATTGAGCAGCGCGCGCACCCCTTTGACCAGTGCCCGGGATGGGATCTTGCCGATCAGCTCCTGCGGGTCGTCGGCCTCCCAGCCCAGCTCCCGCGCCAGCCGGCGCACGCTCTCCTCCAGGTTGGCCAGCTCGGCACGACGCTTCGGAAGATCCGCCTTCCCCTCGCGCACCGTGATCCGCCGCTCGTCAAGCTCTGCGATGTCGGCCTCCCGAGCGATGATGCGGTCGTCGCAGACCAGCTGCTCACGTTCGTGGCGGACGCCTTCGATCTGCTCGCCAACGTGCGTCAGCACACGGGAGGTCTCGGCGTGCTCACGCTCGGCAGCCTCGAGCACCTGTGACGCGTCGGCTGGCAGCTCGGGAGCATCCTTCAGCTCGGCGAGCTCCCGATCCAGCTCAGACATATCCCGCACATCCCGGTACACCCGGCGGATTCGTCCGAGCCTCCGCAGCTGCGCCGTCACCGCCTCGATCTCCTTCTCGATCGATCTGCACGCCGTCTCGGCCTCCTCCAGCGCGCGCCGCAGCTTCTTCCAGTCCCTCGCGGTCACGATGTGCTCACGGAGATCGGCCGTTGCGCTCTCGAACCGCTCGAGCGCCTGATAGTACCGTCGGTGTCCGGCCTTGCGAGGCGCCCACAGCCGGTCGGCCTCGTCCTGCAGGGCCCGTAACGTGTCGGTGAAACCGGTCAGGCCGGCGCTCGTCGCGAACAGCATCTGGCCGATCTCCTCCGAGGCCTCGAGGATCTCCTTGCCCCCTTCGCGCAGTCGCTGGTGGTCCAGACTGAACATCCGCTCGAGAAAGCTCCGGTCCGCCATACCGAGAAACGGCGCCAGCGCTCCCTCCCCTTCGGGGATCGCGTCCTCGTCGGCAGTGAGCACGGTGTCCTTGCTCCCTTTCCGGCGCCGGAGCTCGAGCCGCTGGGAGCCGTCCTCGATGACGCCCCCGATCCGCAGGTCCGCGTAGTCGTGCAGGAAGTTGTACGGCGAGCGCATCGGGATTCCGAACAGCAGATCCTCGATTGCGGACAACGCGGTGGACTTCCCCGCCTCGTTCCGGCCAACGACGATGTGGAGATCGCGCTTGCCAACGGTGAGATCGAGGATCCGGTCGGTGAACCGGCCGTAGCGCAGGAGATCGAGCCGTGCGAGCCGCATCGTTACTCCGTCTCCGCCGTGACCCTCGCGGTCAGGAAGGGGCTCACCCTGCGAATGACCGTGGCGAAGTCCCCTGAAATCGCTGCCTGCAGCAGGTCATCGTCGGTGCTCGCGCGCAGATCGGATGGCAGCTTGGAGACCATCTCCCCGATCTCCGACGCGATCTTCTCCTTGAGCTCCGAGTCGGAAGGCGCCTGCTCCAGAATGCGCTCGAGCTCGCCGAGCGCGTCCTCGGAGGCGCGCGATGCCGCCGGATCTCGCATCGGCTCGGTGGTCACGACCAGCTTTTCGATCCACGCGGCCTCCTCGCCGAGCCCTGCCGCAACAGCCTCAGCTTCCACCTGCAGATTCGGCTGTGACACCAGGAGCCGGTCGTGGATCGACGAGCGACCGGTGAGCACGACTCGGCAGGCCATCAGCCTACCGTCGGACTCGTCGGCCACCGCCTCCTCGATCGCCGTCCGCACCCGGTCCTCAACCTCTGCCACCAGATCGCAGCCGTCCACGGCGACCTGCACCAGGGCCCAGCGGACCACATCACAGTCCACACGAGCGCTACCGGCGATCCGACCGTCCTCCACCGTCACCAGGACCGCCCCCTTGGGCCCGGTCTCGCGGATGTGCCGACCCTGCAGGTTTCCTGGGAACACGACATGCGGGCTCTCGTGCACCACCTCGGCCCTGTGCACATGGCCGAGCGCCCAGTAGTCGTACCCCTTGGCAACGAGCTCCTCCAGCGAGCATGGTGCGTACGAGTCGTGGCCCTCGCGTCCGGAGAGCGCGGTATGCAAGACGCCGATGTTGAAGGCGCCGGCGACCGGCTCCGGGTACGCCGGAACCAGGTTGTCGGAAACGTTGCGTGTGGCGAAGCCCTGGCCGTGCAGCGCCACGTCGAGCTCCGGCAGCAGCACGGTCTCCGGCGCCTTGGTGGCGAACACCCGCACGTTGTCCGGAAGCCTCAGCTCGCGCGTCATCTGGCTCTGCGCATCGTGGTTGCCGTGGAGCAGAAACACCTCCACCCCGGCATCGGCGAGCCGACCCATCTGACGCACGAAGAAGAGCCCCGTCTGGTAGTCCTTCCAGTCGCCGTCGTAGAGGTCGCCGGAGATGACGAGGAAGTCCACCGACTCCCGGATCGCCTCGGTGATGAGCCCATCGAACGCATCACGGGTCGCCGTCCGGATCCGCTCGGCGGCGCGTCCCTCCTGCCTGGCAAGGCCCCTCAACGGGCTGTCAAGATGGATGTCCGCGGCGTGCAGAAAGCGAAAGCTCGTCACCGCGCACCGCCCCGCAAACGACGTGCACTGCTCGACACGGCGGCGCATACGGCCCTTTGTGGATCTGTTCCACCCATGAACCCTCCCGCCGACGACCGTACCGCGGAGCGCATCGGGAATCCACCGCTCTCGCCGATCGACATGTTCGGATCATAACCTCTGCACTCGAGCACGAACGCGGCCGCGGACCACGACCAGAGGAGTCCTTCGGAGCATACGGGACATGCCCGGCACCGGTACTCAACCCGGACCGGGTGCGGTTCTGGAGGATGTTGAGTGATCGTCGGTTCTCCCTCGGGATCTCTCCGCTCGCCGGGTGCTGAGAAGCGCCAACGAAGCCGTCCGCTGCCGGCGCGCAGAGTACCCACGGAGGCTCGGTCGAGATGACGAGGCGAGCGGTGTACTGAACACTCCCGATCGTTGGGAGCTCACGACCGATGTCGATTCGAGACATGTAGAATCGAAGCACCGGAGGTCAACATGAGATGGTTACTCGTGCTCGGGATCGTGCTCGCTTCCTGCGGACTCCTCTGGGCCGGCACCACGGACGCTCCGCATGCTGCCGCTCTCTCACAAGCGTTCCTCTACCACCACATCGATCCGATCGTGGTGTTCAAGGGGGACGAGGACACCACGCAGACCGTGGAGGTTGCAACCACCGGAGAGGCGATCGCATCGGTTCGCCTGACCCGCCCGAGCGAAGCGATCATGCACGACGATGGGACTCACGGTGACGCCGTTGCCGGAGACGGGATCTACACGCTGGAGGGAGTGGAGCACCGGACGGGGTACTCCAACCTGGGCTACGGCGGCACCCACTCGACCTCGGGACGGTTCAAGGTCGTCATCGAGCGAACCGATGGGAGCCAGGAGGAGTGGTGGCTCGGGATCGGGATCGTCGACAGCGAGCAGCAGCTCGCTGCACGGAAGATCGCCGACGGGGTGTATGCCACGCCGTATGCCGTGTTCATGGTCGACCCGTTCGGCGTGCTGCTGAACGTCTCGGAGTGGCCGCTGAGCTCACTCGGCTGCGGGAGGACGAACTTCGAGGTGTTCGAGAAGCTGTACGCCGTCTACCCCGACAGCTTCGACTTCGTGATCGTGATGCCCGCCCACCCGCTGTTCGATCCGACACGAGGCTACGCCGAGAACACGCCGTACTTCGTGCGCGCGAAGAACGACGTCCAGAGGATCGGCATGGACCTGTTCGACAACACCGATGACTTCTCGTCGGCAGGCCGCCTACGGGGAATGATCTACCACTCCTGGGGCACCGGCCAGATCCTCGATCACGAGATCGGACACGCATGGGCTGCGGACATCGGCGAGGGCTACGAGCTCACGCGCTGCCCGGACTGCTACGGCAACCACTGGAACCCGTTGAGCGACATCGCCGGACAGATGGCCGCGTTCCTCTTCCACCCCGACGCCGAGCTCGGTGCAGGCCACCTCATGGCGAACGGCGACGGCACCTGGCGGATCGAGCGAGAGTCTGGTGACGACTGTCCGTTCTCGATGCTCGACCTCTACGTGATGGGGCTCGCGCCCCCTGAGGACGTCCCGCCGATCCATGTCCTGGTCAACCCCGACACCTCCGACCACGAGCGCGTCACCGCCGAGTCCGTCGAGACGTACACCATCGAGGACATCATGGCGTTGGAGGGCGGCGAGCGGATCCCGGCCTACGGGAAGGCGCCGAAGCACTTCGATGTGGCGTTTGTGGTGGTCGGGCCGCGCGAGTTCACTGCCGCGGAGTACGCATTCTACTCACTCATTCCAAAGTACTTCGCGTCGACCCACAGGGGGGACGACGCGCTCACGACGTTCCATCACGCCACGGGGGGGCATGGCTCGCTCAACGCCCGCCTTCCGCAGATCGCTCGCCAGGTGAGCGGCCGTGCGGGAGATCGGTAGGCCGACATTGGATGGAAAGCTCACCACCGGAGGTCCAGCGATGAGCCTGGAGGCCCTCCATGCTGCCTGACGAGATCGCCCTGCGCCCCGAGGGACCGGGCGACGCGAGCTTCCTGCTGTCGTTGTACGCCTCAACACGAGCGGACGAGATGGCCGTGCTCGACTGGTCCGACGAGGAGAAGGCCGCCTTTCTCACGCAGCAGTTCGAGGCACAGACAACCTCCTGGCGCCAGCAGTACCCCGACACCGAACGGCTGATCGTGACGGACCACGAGCTCGCCGTGGGTCGGCTCTACCTGGACCGCCAGGAGAATGAGATCCACATCCTCGACATCGCGCTCCTCCCGAGCCACCAGAAGCGCGGGATCGGAGGCGCTCTCCTGCAGCAGGTTCTCGACGAGGCCCTCGAGACTCGGAGATCGGTGCGCATCTACGTCGAGCGCAACAACCCGGCCCTCCACCTGTACGAGCGTCTCGGCTTCCGCATGATCGAGGACCTGGACGTCTACCTCCGCCTCGAGTGGTCGCCGCAGGCGAGCTCAGAGGGCTGACGAACAGCCAGCAGATCGGAAGCCACGCGCTGCAGCTGGGCATTGAGCGTCATGTGCCGATTCCCATCATCTGCTACGCTGACCGGGCTGCATGAAACGCCCGGTGCGGAGTCCAACCATGAGTGAACGTCTGACATACGATCTCCTCGAGCCGCATATCGGTGAGGAGCTTCTCCTTTCGCTCGACGACGGTCGCCAGATCCGGCTCGAGCTGATCGCCGTCACGGCGCTCCCGGAGCGGGCTGAGCAGACGCGCCAAGTCCACGGCATCGAGATCACCATCCGACCCGATCCGTTCTCGTTCGACCTCCGCGGCCCGCATGAGCCCGAGCTGCCGCAACGCATGTACACCCTACGCCACGAGGTCCTCGGTACCATCGAAGGCCTCTTCCTGGTCCCGGTGGACCGCGACGACAACGGCGTCGTGTACCACGTCGTCGTCAACTAACGCGGCTGCCCGTCGTCCGTCCTAGGACCGCGACGGGAAGATCCCGACCAGCGCAATTACGAAGCGAACCACCTGGTACGGCTGCATGTTGTTGACAGCCTGATTGCTGCCAGTCTGCCCCGTGGACCCGGCAAGCCCCGTCGCAGCAGTCGCCGAGCCCGCAGCCAGATCGACGTCCGGAGTCGCGGCCAGGTACGTGTCTTCGCGCGTCACCGCCAGCGCCGCGTTCGACGGCGACGTGGCGTCGGCATCGCCCGAGCTGCCACGCACCGTGACCGTCGTCGTCGCCGCCAGCGAGCCAGCGTCATGGGTATGGGCCGGCAGGTTGCCAGCCGTCAGGGTGACGGTCTCCGTTCCGGACCTCTGGCCCATAGGCCGGTTGGTCAGACCAGCCCCTTGACCGGTGTGCATCGGGACCCGCCCTCGGAGGTCCGGCAGTCCGAACGTGGTGCGCCCGTCTCCGCCGTAGGTCGTGCCGAGCAAGGAGAAGAGGGCCGTGTTCTGGCTGATGGCCAGCAGCTGGCCATCGCAGTTCGCCCAACCGACGGGCGCGAAGGTGAAACCCACCATCTTGATCTCGCCAATGAACGGTGTTGACATGCGTGTGCTCCTTTGTCTGACTCGCCTCGTAGAGTGGCGACCTGCTTCGATACTCTCAGCTCCCGACGGTCTTCCAGTAGAGTCCGTCGCGGGACGTCAGTTGAAAGCTCAAGCGATTGTGGCGCCGGTGGCGGATGGTGGCCACGAACGACGAGCCGCGATCCGCGACGTTTACCACGTCGAGGTCTGGCCCAAAGTCGGCGACCACCTGCCACCGCGAACCGCGACCGTCTGAGCAGACGATCCGCCCATCATCGGTTCGCTCAAACCGGTTCGGCTCCGTCACCACGGCCGGAGCCGTGACCCCGATTGATGTGGCGACGGTGGCCGCCGATGAGCTGGCAAGAAACTGGCGTCTGTTCATCGTTCCTCCATGGAGATGGACGTCTCGGCCCGAGGTGACAGATCGATTGCAGGCTCCGCATCCGCCGCCACTCGTTGCCCTTCGAGCTCGAGGTACAGGTCGTCGAGCCACCGGCGCGCCGCACCATCGATCGCATCGGTCACGGCCGCTCGCTTGCGGTCACTGTCATCTCGAAACGCAAGCCCGGGGTCCTTGGCGCTGGTGCGGGCGCGCCGTGCCGCGGCGGCTCGCGCCGCGTCGTCGACGGGGAGCCGAAACAGCTCGATCATCGACTCCCCCACCGCATCCGGCAGCTGCCGGTAGGCGATCAGCCGACTCACCTCCGGATCGTAGTG
>CAZEJK010000192.1:0-9645 GCA_964512045.1 uncultured Thermoanaerobaculia bacterium | reverse complement strand
GCGAGGCCTCCCTCTCCGGATACGAGGCACAGCTCCATCGTTGGCGGAATCCGCTCGACCACGGACCAGATCTCCTCAGCGATTGGATTGCCCCGCAGCACCCCGGGCGCACACCGATCGTCCCGCTCGGGAGGCGTCGTATCGAGCCGGATGACTCGCCGGTGATTGCGCTGAATCTCGTCATAGCCCGCAGCCCCTGGAAAGATCATCTTCGGTCCACCGCCGAAGCCTGCGAAGTAGTGGTGCTGGACGCAGCCGACCGTGACCACCAGCTCCGACTCCACCACCTCCCGCGCCAGCCGCACGGGCGTACCGTCGGCCAGCGCGCCCGCACGACGCATGGTCGCGGGATCGCGCGCGTCGTGCTGGCGCAGCCGGACCCCCGCTGGAAGCCGACCCACAAGCTGACGGGCTCGCTCATCTGTCACCGGCGGATGCGTCCCGCACGCCATCAGCACCGTCACCCGCTCGGCAGCCACGCCTCCCCGGAGGATGCGCTCCAGGACAACCGGGAGCACCTCCGGAAGACTCACGGGCCGCGTCGCATCGGGCACGACCACCGCCGCCGACTCCGCCGAGGTCGCCAACGTCTCGAGGCTCGGCCCGGAGAGCGGCGCGTCCACCGCTCGAGCCACGAGATCAGCTACGGCGGTTCGCACCATCGGCGCCGTGGGAGCGAGCGGGCGCACCTCGACCCCGGCAAGCTCCAGCGGCCACCAGCCTGACCCGTAGGGGACATCCACCTGCATAGCTCCAGCGTACCCGAACCGGGACGAGCACTCCGTGCGAGAACGTATGGGGCGGTCTGGTACCATCGGCCAGAGACCCACGCATCCATGACCGGAAGGATCCCCCATGTCGACACTGACCAGCGACGACCACGGCACCCTCCTGGAGCTGGCTCGCACAACCATTGCTGCCCACCTCAGCAGGAACGATCTTCCGGCGCTGACCGATCCGTCACCGGCCCTTCGAGAGCACCGGGGCGCGTTCGTGACGCTCCGTCGTCACGGCGAGCTCCGCGGCTGTATCGGACACGTTGTGGCGACCGAAGCCCTGTGGCTCTCGGTGCGCTCGAACGCCATCAACGCGGCGTTCCACGACCCCCGGTTCCCGCAGCTGTCGTCCGAAGAGCTCGAGGAGGTTCGCATCGAGGTCTCGGCGCTGACACCTCTGGAGGAGATCTCAGGGCCCGACGAGATCGTGATCGGCCGGGACGGTCTGATGATCGAGCGCGGTCCATGGCGGGGTCTCCTCCTGCCACAGGTGGCGACGGAGCTCGGCTGTGATGCGATCGGCTTCCTCGATGCCACCTGCCGAAAGGCCGGTCTGCCGGCGGGAGAGTGGCGCGTGCCCGAGGTCCAGATCCTCAGGTTCTCGGCGGAGGTCTTCGCCGAGCCGGTGTGAGGCGAGGTCCCGCAGGAAGCAAACCCGCCGCGGCCGCTACTCCTGTCTGCGCACGACGACCAGGGTCACATCGTCACCGGCGTCCTGGTCGCCGCGATGCTCCTCGACAGCCTCGAGGATCCTTCGCTGACACTCGTCTGGTGCACGACCAGCGAGACCGTGCACGAGCTCCACCAATCGGTCGTGGCCGAGCTCCTCGCCGTCCGGGTTCTCCGCCTCGGTGACCCCATCGGTGTACAGCACGAGGATCGAGCCTGGTCCGAGCGCCACCTGGCCTACAGCGTACTCCCGGTCCATCAGGCCGAGCACGAGGCCGGTGGCCTGCAGCTGCTCGACCTGACCGTCGCGGTCGACCACCAGGCCCGGGTTGTGGCCCGCGTTGCAGAAACGCACGATGTCGGAGCCTGCTTCCAGCTCGGCGTGCAGCAATGTGATGAACTTGGAGTCGAGGCTGTTGCGCATGACGTACCTGTTCAGCTGCTCCATCCGCTCTTGAAGTGAGCAGCCGGACTCCACCAGAGCCGTCAGCATCGCCTTGCACGATGCCATCAGAAGCGCTGCCCCCACCCCCTTCCCGGACACATCGGCTATCGTAACGGTGAGACGCTCGCCGGCTCTGATGAAGTCGAAGTAGTCGCCCCCCACCTGCAGACACGGCTTGGTGAAGCCAATCTGCTCGTACCCTTCTACACGCGCGTCCGTGTGCGCCAGCATGGTGTCCTGGATCCGCGCCGCCAACGCGAGCTCGCGCTCCATGCGGGCTGCCTCCACAGCGGCCTGAAACAGCCTCAAGTTGTCGATCTTGATGGCCGCGAGGTTCGCGATCGCACTGAGCAACGCCATGGCACGCCGGTCGAACACTCCCGCACGTCCGGTGGTGTCCAAGTACAGCAGACCGAACACCGAGTCTCCGTGCCACAGCGGCGCACACAGGATCGACGTGATCCGCAGGCCGAGGATGCTCTTCTGACTCATGAACCGCTCGTCGCTTCCCGAGTCGGTAATCAGGAGCGCCATCTTGTCGTTGAACACGTGATGGGCTGCAGTCGAGCTGATGGTGATCTCATGATCGGCAGGCTCTCCGTCGCGCCCCGAGACCGCACGGATGTCGAACCCGAGCTCCGCCTCCTGGTCCCTGTATACCACCGCAGTACGGTCCGCCTCGAACAGCTCACACAGCCGCTGCACCACCAACGAGCTCAGCTCCTCCTCCGAGGCCACACCGAGGATCTCCTTGCCGAGGGTGTTGATGACGACCAGGCTTTCGCGCTCCGACTCGTCCGGAGGGACCAACAGGTCCTCGACACGGAACATGATGGTCCCCGATGGTGCGTCCTCCTCTGGCGGTGGTGGTGGCACCGCGGCTGGAACCCCTTCGCCGGACCCCGAGCTGACACCCTCACCTCCCGCCGATGGCGGTGTCGTCTGCTGCTCGGCAGCGGGGGCCGGCTCCGCCGAGACCTCCGGCGGCTCAGCTGAGTCTGGCGGCTTGGGCGGCTCCGGTGGTTCTGGTGGCTCCGGTGGTTCTGGTGGCTGTGGTGGTTCTGGTGGTTGCGACGGCGCCGGGACGTCCGGCGCCGTCGGCGGACGAGGACGATCCGGCACGTCGTCGACGGGCGGAGGAGGAGGAACCGGCGCAGGCGACTCCGGTACAGACGGGCTGCTCGCTGGCGGTGGAGGCTGCGGGGCATCGCCCAACGATGGAGGCGTGTCCGGGCTCTGGGCAGTCGCTGTCGGCGGATCACTTCGCAGCGTGAATGTCGTATGGCCGGCCCAGATCTCATCACCGGGCTGCACGACCTGTGTCGTCTCGACAAGCTGTCCATTGACATAGGTACCGTTGCTCGAGCCGAGATCAGTCAGCCGGTACACGCCCCCTGGATCGCGCTCGATCTGAAAGTGTCGACGTGACAGCCCCGGATCCTCGAGACAGAGATCGTTGATCGCAGCTCGACCAACCGCCATCGTCGGCCGATCCAGCTCGACCGTTCGCTCCTCGGCGCCTTCAGCTCGTATCACCAGAAAGGCCACTCGGGACTCCTTTCGTCCTCTCGACACTCGGCCACACTCGCAGCCGCTCCCCGTCATGCGGTGAACTCCCTAGCAGTATACGTATCCACATCAGGTCGCTTCCAGTGTACTATCGTGAGCCGATCGCCGAGGAGGCCATCATGCTCGAGCACCACGACCACGGCTCCGTCCGTGAGCTGCGCCTCGCCCGCCCACCCGCCAACGCACTCGACCCCGAGCTGCTGAACACGCTCCTGGAGTCGATTCGTGAGCCGGGATCCGCCGAAGCGCTCGTGCTCTCCGGCGCTCCCGGGATGTTCAGCGGCGGTCTGGACGTGCCGACCTTGCTCCGCCTGGACGAGGAGCAGCTGCGTGTTGCCATGGAGCGTTTCTTCGCTGTGATGGAGGCCATCGCTGGCTCCCGGGTGCCGATATGCGCAGCGATCACCGGGCATAGCCCAGCCGGCGGTGCAGTGCTGGCCATGTTCTGCGATCGGCGCGTCATGGCCGCCGGCAGATGGGTCATTGGCCTCAACGAGATCGAGGTGGGCGTTCCGATGCCGCGCACCATCGTGTGCGCTCTGGCACGGCTCGTCGGTGCCAGGCGTGCCGAGGAGCTGGTCGTCAGTGGCCGGCTGCTCGACCCGGAGACGGCGTGCGAGCTCGGCGTCGTGGACCGGGTGGTCCCCGCCGAGCAGGTCATCGACGAGGCGACCTCCTGGTGCTCCCAGACGCTCTCGCGACCCAGGCGAACCCTTGCCGCGACCCGCCAGTCCGCACGCGCCGACCTGATGGAGGCCGTCGCCCGACACTGGCGCTCGGACCTGGACACGCTCTTGGAGGAGTGGTTCCAGCCAGAGGCACAGGCCGCGCTCAATGCACTCGTTGCCAGGCTCGCAAAGCCCCGCTAGCACGGCCCCGGACCGCAACCAAGGCGATGCTGTGGAGATGGCGTTCGCACAGTCGCTCTAGCGACGCCAGAACCCCGGCGTGAGCAACGCGAGCACAGTGAACACCTCGAGGCGTCCGAAGATCATGCAGATCGCCAGAACGCCCTTTGCTACGACCGGTACTGACGCGAAGTTGTCATACGCACCGACCGAGCCCAACCCGGGACCCACATTACCGATCGCGGTCAGTGCCGCAGACAGCGAGGTCTCCAGATCCAGACCGAGGGACGCCAGTATGGCTGCAGAGACAGCTGCAATCAACAGGTAGGCTGTGAGGAACGCCCACACGCCCGCCAGCAGCCGGTCCGACACCACCTCCTTGCCGTACTTGACCGGAATGACCGCGTGCGGGTGGATGAGGCGACGGAGCGTGGTCCGCAACGAGCGGACAGCGAGCAGCGCACGCAGGCTCTTGACTCCTCCGCCGGTGGAGCCGGACATCCCCCCGAGCACCATCAGCGCCAGGAGGACCACATGGGTTACGGGCGCCCAGAGCTCGAAGTCTGCCGTCACGTAGCCGGTCGTGGTGAGCACCGAGATCGCCTGGAAAGCCGCTGTGCGCACCGTAGCCTCGAGGCCACCATCGCCATGGGGAGCCGCGAGTGCCAGCACGACGGTCGCCACGACGACGACTCCGAGGTAGTAGCGAAGCTCTGCGTCCTGCCGCACCGTCCGCACCCTACCAGTCAACAGCCGGTAGTGCAGTACGAAGTTACATCCTGCGAGCAACATGAAGACGATGACGATCCACTGTACCGTCGCGCCACCCAGCTCCCCGACCGACAGGTTGCGCGTCGAGAACCCCCCGGTGGCCAGAGTGGTGAACGCATGGCACAACGCCTCGTAGCCACTCACTCCCGCCAGCCGCAGTGCCACCCACTCGGTTGCCGTCAGGCCTACGTAGATGCCCCACAGCGAGCGCGCGGTGGCCGCCAGGCGAGGCCGCACCTTGTCGGCCACCGGTCCCGGCACCTCTGCCTTGAACAGCTGCATGCCGCCGATTCCGAGCAGCGGCAGGATGGCAATGGTGAACAGGATGATCCCCATCCCACCGAGCCACTGGGTCAGCGCCCGCCATAGCAGCAACGCACGGGGAACGCTCCCGGTGTCGGCGATCACCGTGGAACCAGTCGTCGTGAAGCCCGAGACTGCCTCGAACACGGCATCCATCGGGCCGAGGACCCCGGAGACCAGGTACGGAACCGCCCCGAGCAACGACACAGCGATCCACGCGCCGGCGACGACGAGATACCCGTCGCGGGGTCGGATTCGCCGATCCGAGGTCCGCAAGCTTCGAGCGATGGCGCCACCTGCGCCACAACCCAGCGCAGCTGTCACGAGGTACGGGAGCACCGGCTCGGAGAACACCAGGGCGGCAATCAGCGGAACGACGAGAAAGGAGCCTCCCAACAGCAGCAGCCAGCCGAGCAAGTACAGATCGAAGCGCAGGTTCACCGGGCCATGATACCGGAATGCCTGCCAGAGGACGCCGGTTGCCATCGGCAGGTAGCGCCGGCTATGATGCCCGGCCTGCTGGAGGCTCAATGACGGACTTCTCCCTGACAGCACACCCTGCATTCTCCGGCGTTCCCGGCCCGCTCGTCCTGGTCATCCTCGACGGCGTTGGACTCTACCGCGGTCGCGCAGAAGGCTACGGCGGCAACGCCGTCGACATTGCAAACACGCCGAACCTGGATCGTCTGCTCGCCAGCGCGTCTGTTCGGATGCAGCTGAAAGCACACGGGCCAGCGGTCGGGCTGCCAAGCGAGTCGGACATGGGCAACTCCGAGGTCGGCCACAACGCGATCGGCGCCGGCCGGGTGTTTGCCCAGGGGGCGAAGCTCGTCAACAGCGCGATAGAGTCCGGACGCCTGTTCTCCGGCGACGCGTGGCGCGAGCTCGTCGATCGGGTGACGCGCAACGGCTCGACATTCCACCTCATCGGGCTTCTGTCTGATGGCAACGTGCACAGCCACATCGATCAGCTCGAGGCGTTACTCCGCCGACTCGCGTTCGAGAAGGTTCCTGCGGTTCGGGTCCATCCCCTTGCCGACGGCCGCGACGTGGAGCCGCGCAGCTTTCACCGCTACCTCGAACGCCTCGAGAGCATCCTCGCCGAGCTGCGCGACGCCGGGGTCGATGCAGCCATCGCATCCGGCGGCGGTCGCATGCAGATCACCATGGACCGGTACAACGCCGACTGGGAGATGGTCCGCCGCGGCTGGGAGACCCACGTTCTTGGTCGCGGGCGCACGTTCACCAATGCATTGGAGGCAGTGACGACCTTGCGCGAGGAGAACCCCGGGGTCGTCGACCAGGATTTGCCACCGTTCGTCCTCGCCGACTCCGACGGAGCACCGATGGGTCCGATCCGCGATGGAGACGCTGTCGTGTTCTTCAACTTCAGGGGTGACCGGGCAATCGAGATCTCACGCGCGTTTACCGAGCCTGACCTCGAGAGGTTCGACCGGGAGCGCGTGCCGGACGTGGGGTACGCAGGGATGATGGAGTACGACGGAGATCTCCATATTCCACCCACGTTCCTCGTGGAGCCACCGGCCATCTCGCGCACCGTCTCCGAGTACCTGGCACGCAACGGCATCCGCCAGCTGGCCTGCGCCGAGACCCAGAAGTACGGTCACGTCACCTACTTCTGGAACGGCAACAACTCTGGCAAGTTCGACCCCGAGCTCGAGGATTGGATCGAGATCCCCTCTGACAACATTCCGTTCGAGCAGCGCCCCGAGATGAAGGCGCGCGAGGTGTGCGGCGCCGTCGAGGATGTCATCCGGACCGGCAACCACAGGTTCATCCGCGTCAACTTCGCCAACGGCGATATGGTTGGTCATACCGGTGTGCTGGAGGCAGCGGTCACGGCCGTCGAGGTTGTGGACGAGTGTCTCGGACGGATCGAGGCCGCCATCGACGAGGTCGGGGGCACATTGATCGTCACCGCCGACCACGGCAACTCCGACATGATGTACGACGTCGACCGCGATGGGAACATCAAGCTCGACGAGAACGGTGAGCCTTCGGTCCGCACCAGCCATACGCTGAACCCGGTGCCGTGGCTGCTCACCGGGGTCGATGCGGACCGGTTCCAGGTCAACACCTCGATCGACGCGCCGGGTCTCGCCAACATCGCCGCGTCGATCCTGCTCCTGCTCGGCCTCAGCGCACCGGAGGACTACGAGCCCGCGCTCATCGTACCGCGACGGTGAACGGGCGTTACCGCTCCGTCTCGAGGAACGAGTCCAGACGAGCGGTCTGGTCGCTCGTGGTGATCAGCAGAACGTGATCGGAGACCTGGATCACGTCATCACCGGAGGGCACCCGGATGTGCCCCTCCCGCTCTAACGCTGCCACCAGCACGCCGCGCGGAAGCTCGATCTTCGCCAGCGACCTGCCAACCAGGCGGCTCCGCTCCTCGGCCTCCACCTCGATGACCTCGACGCTGTCCTCGAGCAACGCCGCCACGGCCGTCACCCGCCCACGCCGAACGAACTGCAGCGCAGCCTCCACCGACAGCATCCGCGGGGAGATCACCGAGTCGATACCCACCTCGCCGATCAAGCCGACCAGTGCCGGGTTATCGAGCACGGCAAAGGTCCTTCCGGCGCCCATCCGCTTGGCCAGGAGACAGGAGACGACGTTGACCTCGTGGTCGTTCGTGCAGGCGGCGAACGCCTGGACCCTGTCGACGCTCTCTTCCTCCAACAGCTCACGATCGGTTGGGTAACCGTGGACCACCAGCGACGCGTCGAGCTGAGCCGCAGCCTCCTCACAGGCGTCCGCCCGCTCGTCGATCACCGTCACGGGGAGCCCGTCCTCCTCGAGAAGCTTTGCCAGGGCCATTCCGATTCGCGTGGCGCCAGCGATCATCACGCGCCGGTCCCGCGCAGGCGCCACGCCGAGCAGCTCAATCACAGTCTCCATCTCGCTCGGGTCCATGGCGAAGTACACCAGATCACCAGCGAGAATCTCATCATCTCCGTGTGGGATGATCCACTGACGCTCCCTGCGGATTGCCAGCACCAGGAGCGGCGTGGTCGGGAAGAGAAGACGCAGGTGGCTCAGCAGCAGGCCTGCGAAGTCGCTCTCCTTGCGGATCTGAAAGCCGGCAACCAGGAGCCGCCCTTTGAAGAACCGCACGACGTCCGTCGCTCCCGGAACACCGACCAACGATCGCAGACGCTGCACCGCCGCCATATCCGGGTTGATTGCAAGGCGCTCTCCTGAAACCTCCTGAGCGATCGACAGGAAGCTTCTTTCGTGCCCCGGATCACGCAGTCGAGCCACCACCCTCGGCACCCTGAACAGCGCAGATCCGACAAGCGCCACAACCATGTTGGCCTCGTCGGAGTTCGTGGTGGCCAGGAGAAGGTCGCAATCACGGATGCCCGCCTCCACCAGCACGGTGACGGTGGCGCCGTTGCCGGCAAGTGTCGAGACGTCGAGCTTCTCCGAGAAGTCTGCGAGCAGCTTCCGGTTCTGCTCCACGACAACGACATCGTGCCCGTCGCTGGCCAGCTTTGAGGCTAGCGTCGAGCCCACCAGGCCTCCGCCCACGACGATGGCCCGCACTCAGCTCTCCTCGTCCGGCCCGAGGTCAAACGTCACCCGAACCGCGGCCACCTTCTGCGCGGCCACGCGCACTGGCGCAGCGACCTCGAGACGGTTCAGAGCTCCTCCTTCGACGTCGCTGTCCAGCACCTGGATGTCTTCCACGGCCAGCACCTGCCGTGTGAGAGGATCTTCCATGGTGCCATCGGTATAGCGCAGGTCGGTGGAAGCGAGGACGAGCCCCTCGGGATCCAGGACGATGATCCGGGCGACTCGCCGTCCCTTCACTGCCGCGACGATCCGGTCCTGCAGCGCTTGCGAGTCTCCGCCAACGACCTCATTGACCAGACCGCCTGCCAGCGCCGCCGTGAAGTCGTGGGCGAGGTCGCGCGCCAGCTGCCGGGTACGTTCCTGCTGCGCATCGAGCTCGGCTTCGTACGTCGCCCGAAGCTCCTGCTGCTGCGTCTGGTGCTGGTGGCCGAGGTACAGGTAGCCACCGCCCCCGACCACGATCAAAAGAGCGATCACGACGAGCCAGAACCGTTGCATGGCGAACCTCCATCTGTGAGTGTACGCGCACGCGCTTGACCGGTACAAGGTTGGCGGCGCCACGCCGCCGCCGTACCATGAGCAATGGAGGACGAGATGGCCGACTACATCGATCGGACGCAACGTGCCCCAGTATTTAACGAAGAGCCGACCACCGAGACGTTTC
>CAZEJK010000191.1:0-9699 GCA_964512045.1 uncultured Thermoanaerobaculia bacterium | reverse complement strand
CTCCAGCCGATCGCGCAGCAGTCTCGCGGCAAAGGGCGCAGCACCTTCGGTGGAGACTGTGAGCAGGAGTCGGCCGCGTCGCAACGTCGCCGGGAGCTGGAAGGTGCACCGCTGAGGAGCATCGGCCACGTTCACCCAGGCGCCGGCGGTGCGTGCGGCGTCGGCGACCCGAGCGTTCACGGCCGGCTCGTCGGTGGCCGCGAAGACGAGGCGGTATCCTGCGACGTCACCGTCGCGGAACTCCCGGCGGTACATGGTCACTGCACCTGCGTCGACCAGGGCCGCTATCGAGTCGACGACCGTAGGCGCCACCACGGTGACCCGCGCGCCCTCGTCAACCAGGTCCGCCACCTTGCGGGAAGCGACCGCTCCTCCACCGATCACCAGACAGGGGATGTTCTGCATCCCCAGAGCTACCGGATACATCGAGCCTCCAGGGAGTGACTCCGCACCGTACCGACTGTGCCAACGGCACTGCCAGTACTGTTGCAGCACTCTACCACGGAGAAGGAAACGGCTGTCTCAGGCGCGTAGACGGCGTCCGCAACGGGCATGCTCTGTGCGTCGCTGGAGCCACTCGTAAAAGCGCGCGCTCTCCTCAGCCACGATCGCCTCGGCGCGCGCCACCTCTGCGCGCCGCCGGTCATGGTCCCGCCGCATGACCGCAGCAAGCGACGCTACGTTCTCGTACTTCAGACCCGCACTGTCGCCGGCGGCCTCCACCTCGACGTCTCGAGGCACTGCGAGATCGACAATCAGCAGCGGCGCAGAGCTCGTATGCGCGGCTGCCGCCCGGCGCACGACCGCCGTCTCCAGCACAGCGTGCGACGCCCCGGTGGCCGTAATGCAGGCGTCCACTCCCTGAAGGGCCTCCCCTCGCCACGCCCACGCAAGCGCCTGACCACCGAAGCTGGCGGCAAGACGTTCGGCCGACGCGATGGTGCGCGACGTCACCAGGAGGCGCTCGACCCCCGCCTTGGCCAGTCCGTCCGCCGCAATCCGGTTCATCTCTCCTGCCCCGATGAGCAGGACGGAGCGGCCGCGGGCGCCACCAAGACGTCGCTTGACGGTCGACACTGCTGCTCCCGCCAGCGAGGTGTTGCCGCGGGCGATCGCGGTCTCGCTGCGCACACGCTTGCCGGTTCGGAGCGCGCTGTGGAACAACCGGTGCAGCAACGGGCCAGGTGTGCGCCGGGCGCACGCTTCGGAGTACGCCGCTCGAACCTGAGCCAGGACCTGATCTTCCCCGAGCACAGCCGACTCCAGGCCCGCAGCGACGCGCAGGAGATGCTCGACAGCTCGCGGCCGATCCAGCCCGCGGAGGATCGCTTGGCCGGCCAGCTCGTCGGTGGACATCCCGAGCATGTCGGCCAAGGCGGCTGTTGGAACGGGCAGTGACGCTTCAAGGTACAGCTCGATCCGCTGGCACGTGCTCAGGAGCACACCGCCCGGCGGGGTGCGAGCGGGGTCGACGCGCCCCTTCAGCATCGCCACGTCGACCACGCCGCCGGGCTCCGGCCAGCAACCGATGACGATGGGGCCCTCGGTCATCGTCGCCTCCGCAGCTGCATCCCGCCGCCGAGATAGGACGCCCGGCGTCCGCGACTGGTCAGCCAGCGCACGACCTCCGCAGAGCGGGTACCACGCTCGCAGACGACGAGCACGTCGTCCGGAAGCTCTGCCAGCCGCTCTCGCACCGTTCCGACTGGCACGGTCCACTCGACCTCGAAATCAGTCGGTGCCGCCTCGATCTCCTCCGCTTCGCGCACATCGATCAGGCGATGTCCATCGACCACCACATCAGGCGGCACCGCCATAGCGCCTTGGTCCTCTTGGTTGAGCGCGGTCCATGCCAGCACCGCAAGCGGGTCCACCGCCGGCGCGTACGGTGGCGCATAGGCGTGCTCGATGTCGGCCAGATCCTCCAGGGTACCGCCTCGGGCGATGACGGCGGTGGCAACATCGACCCGCTTGGCGACCTCGCCCTCGCCGACAGCCTGGACTCCGATCACCACATGGCTTTCGGCCTCATACACCACCTTGAGATGGATGATCTCGTTCTCAGGGTAGTAATGGGCTCGGTCGGTGCCGGTCATCCAGGCCGAGCGCGCGCTGCGACCGCTTCGCGCCGACTGCTCTGCCGTACAACCGACGGCGGCGACATTGAGATCGAACACCTTGACCGCCACTGCACCCGCCGGAGGTGGGAACGCGCCGCCACGTCCGGCGAGCACGTTCGCCAACACGCGACCCTGGCGGTTGGCAAGGGATCCGAGCGGGAGGAACGCAGGACGTCCGGTCACCGCGTGGGCCACCTCGATACAGTCGCCGGCGGCCCAGACATGCGGCACTGAGGTCGCCATCCGTTCGTCCACCGCGATCGCTCCTGTGGGGCCGAGATTCGCACCGGCCTGGACCGCCAGCGAGACCTCCGGATCCACGCCCACCGCGACCACCGCCACGTCGCCGGCAACCGTCAGATCGCCGGCGGTCACGCGAACGCCGTCGTCGTCGGCCTCGATCGCGGAGACCGCGAGGCCGGTGTGAACTGTCACGCCTTCGCCGGCCAGGGCCGCGCCCACGGCCGCCGCCATCTCGCGGTCCAGAACCTGTGGCAACGTCCACTCGGCGGCTTCCACGAGAGTGACCTCAGCGCCCCACAGGGCGTGGAACGCCTCCGCGAGCTCACAGCCCACCAGGCCGGCGCCGATGATCACCGCATGCTCGATCTCGCCGCGAATCAAACCCGCCTGGAGCGGCTTGAGGTCCTCCAGGACGTGGAATGACTGCACCCTCGGGTGGTCCGGCTGGATCGGAAGTCGCCGGGGGCGAGCACCAGTGGCAAGCACCAGCTCGTCCCACTCCAGCTTCTGAACCTGCTCACCCCGTTGGATCGTCACCGTACGCGCCTCGGGATCCACCTCGGTGGCCCGCCAGCCGCCGCGTACGTCGACGCCCTTGACCGTCGCGAAGTAGTCCGTGTCGCGCACGACGCCGTACACGGTCCGCAGCAGCTCCTCACTGTCGTCGACATCTCCCGACAGAACGTACGGCAGGCCGCAGGCAGCGTAGGAGAACCGCTCGGACTGCTCGACCACGGTGACGGTCATCTCCGGGCAGAGGCGAGCCAGCCGCGCCGCACAGCGCAGACCGGCCGCCGACGCCCCGACGATGACCACCCGGCGCGATCCAGCCATACCGCTACCGCGCCTCGAGCTGACCGCGCACAGAGAGTGCGACCTTGTACAGGACGGTGATGACCAACGCCCCGACCGCATAGATGCCGAGGGTGATGAGCACCTCCGGCGCCGTGGGCCGGTAGTGCGCCACCTCGCCGAGCGGCGTCGGGATGAAGCCGGTCACCACCATGCCGAGACCCTTGTCGATCCACAACGAGACGAACAAGGCGATGCACGCCACCACGAGCAGACGCTGCTGAGCCCTAAACCTCGGAACGATCAAGAGCACCAGCGAGACCAGCGCGAGGATCTCCGAGGTCCACATGAACGGCACCAGGAAGGTATCGCCCTCGAGCCCGAAGAACAGGTACTCGAAGTGGAGCACATGCTCGGGAATGCTCGAGTAGATCGCCGTGAAGATCTCCATCAGGACAAAGAACACGTTGATGCACATGGCGTAGGTGATAATCGTTGCCAGCTTCTGGATGGCCTCTTCACCGGGATCGAACGATGTCAGCTTGCGCACGATCAGCGCCAGAAGGATCAGCAGCGCCGGGCCCGCAGCGAACGCCGAGGCGAGAAACCGCGGTGCGAGGATGGCTGTCATCCAGAACGGCCGCGCCGACAGCCCGGAGTACAGGAACGCCGTGACCGTATGGATGCTGATCGCCCACGGAATCGACAGCAGGATCACCGGGCGGATCCAGCTCGGAGGCGCCACGCCCTTGTGCTCGGCGCGCAGGGTCACGCGGCTGATGATCACGTTCAGCACCAGGTAACCGGACAGCACCACCGAGTCCCAGAACATCAGCGAGCGCGGGCTCGGATGGAGCATCACGTTCATGATCCGCATCGGCTGGCCCATGTCCACGAAGATGAACAGCATGCACATCAGCACGGCGGAGATGGCGAGGAACTCGCCAAGGATCGTCATCTTGGAGAAGACCTTGAAGTTGTGCAGGTAGTAGGGGAGCACGACCATCACTGCCGAAGCGGCCACGCCAACCAGGAAGGTGAACTGGGCGATGTAGAACCCCCACACCACATCCCGGCTGAGCCCCGTGATCGCCAGGCCTTCGCGCAGCTGCCAGAGGTAGCACACCACGCCAACGCCGATCAGTGCCAACAGGATCGCCACCCAACCCCAGTACCGTCGATCGCCTATGAGAGCTTTCTCGATCATGTCGGCCTCACACGATGTAGTACACCTCGGGCTGGGTTCCCAGCCCGGGCTTGCGTCGGATAGTGAAGTTCTCGGCGAGCAGCTGGCGAACCTCGGAGTCCGGGTCCTCGAGATCGCCGAAGGCGAGCGCATTGTGTGGACACGCCTCGACGCACGCCGGCATCTGCCCCTTGGCGAGCCGCTCGTCGCAGAACGTGCACTTCTCCACGACACCGCGCGTGCGCGTGGGGAAGCTGTCGTCGATCTCGTCGACCGCGGGCCGCGGGTCACGCCAGTTGAAGCTTCGCGAGCCGTACGGACACGCGACCACGCAGTACCGGCAACCGATGCAACGGTGCCAGTCCATCATCACGATGCCGTCCGACTCTCTCTTCCATGTCGCCTCGGTCGGACACACTCTCGTGCACGGCGGTTCATCGCAGTGGTTGCACAGCAGGAGCACCGGAGTGTGGTTGAGATGGCCTGGATGGTAGTGGTTCTCCAGCGTCAAGAACGCCTTCTCGAACTCCTCCTTCCAGATCCACTTCACCTCGTCCTTCGGGTTGTCCCACTCCGGCACGTTGTGCACCGCGTGACACGCCTTGATGCAGGTGTCGCAGTCTCCGTGCTCGGAGCACTTGCGCAGGTCCACGACCATCGCCCACCGCTTCGCCGTGAGCGGGTTCTTCAGGGCCTCGACGGTCTCACGGTGCTTCGGGGACTGCGCCTCGGTCAGCTTCACCGCGGTCCCCCCGGCCACACCGAGGGCGGTCAGGCCAGCGAGCTTGAAAAAGTTCCTCCGGCTGCCGTCCATCACGAACTCCTCTTCGGCTCGACATGGCAGTCCCAACAGTAGGGATCCACCGCCATGAAGTTGTGGCACCTGTCGCAGAACTCCTCTTTGTTCTGATGGCAGTCGAGGCAGGTGTGCGACAGGCTCATGTCGTACGTCGCCTGGTCAGCCGCAACATAGATCCGCTCGTTGTCACGCACCACGCGATCGCGCCAGTCGTTGAGCAGGTCCATGTGGTACGCACGCATGTACTCTGCCGGCTCGACGCAGTCGTCGCCGTACGCCGCCTTCTCCAGCTCCGGCGGCTGCATCTCGCCGCCGCTGACCGCCGCCCACCAGAGTGGCGACGTCACCAGGACGACGAACACAGCCAGGCCAAGGCCGATCTTGACAGTGTCAGACATCGTCCGATCCCTCCTCGTCGTTGAGTGGCTCGCCACGCAGGTCGGTGGTGCGCTCGTTCTCACCATCCATGATCAGGGCGTTGCCCACGAGCTCGTGGATCCCGGAGACATCGACCCCCGGCGCCCAGTACTCCACCAACGGCGGCAGCGTCGCGCGATCAATGGCGCAGATGCAGGTGAGGCGGTTCACACCGTTGACGTCGCGCACGTGCTTGACCGCATTGCCCCTGGGCAGACCACCGCGCAGCCGCATCTCCATGTTCTCGTCGTTGCCCAGCCCTGCACCGCCGGCACAGCAGAACGTCTGCTCGCGGATGGTGTTCTCCGGCATCTCGTAGAAGTGGTTGCACACGTTCTTGAGGATGTAGCGAGGCTCATCCAGCAGTCCCATCGCGCGCGACGGGTTGCACGAGTCGTGGAAGGTCACCTTGAACCGGTCGTTCCGGCTCGGGTCGAGCTTGAGCTTGTTGTTGCGGAGCAGGTCCGACGTGAACTCGCAGATGTGCACCATCTTGGTGGACTTGGCGTGATCGAAACGGGTGCCGGTAATCGGCGACACTGGCACTTCAAGGAAGTCGGGCGGACCGTGCATGGTATCGAGGTACTGGTGCATGACCCGCCACATGTGGCCACACTCTCCCCCCAGGATCCACTTGACCCCGAGCCGCTTCGCCTCGGCGTAGATCTTGTAGTTGAGGCGCTTGATGGTCTCATGGGAGGTGAACAGGCCGAAGTTCCCACCCTCGGAGGCGTACGCCGACAGGGTGTAGTCCAGCCCCAGGTGCTCGAACAGCATCAGGTAGCCGACGAACGTGAACGTCCCCGGGTCCGCGAAGTAGTCAGCGGACGGGATAATGAACAGGATCTCGGCGCCCTTCTTGTTAATCGGCGGCTCGATGTGGACGCCGGTGACGTCCTCGAGCTCCTCGCACAGGAACTCGATGTTGTCCTTGAAGGTATGCGGCTGGATCCCGAGGTGGTTACCGGTACGCTGACAGTTGGCGACCGGCTCGATCACCCAGTTGATGTTCAGACCCACCAGGTTCATCAGCTCGCGGGCCATCATGGTGACGTCCGCGGTATCGATACCGTACGGACAGAACACCGAGCATCGGCGGCACTCGGTGCACTGGAAGAAGTAGTAGTACCACTCCTTGAGCACCTCTGGCGTGAGCTCGCGGGCTCCTGCAAACCGTCCAAGGATCTTGCCTGCGGTCGTGAAGTCCTTGCGGTAGATCGACCGCAGCAGCTCAGCACGGAGCACTGGCATGTTTTTCGGATCGCCCGAGCCGATGAAGAAGTGGCACTTGTCGGCGCACGCACCGCAGCGCACGCAAATATCCATGAACACCTTCAGCGATCTGTACTTCGACAGCCGCTCCTTGAACCCTTCATGGATGATCTCCCGCCAGTTCTCCGGCAGCTTCCAGTCGTCGTCCGTGGGCGACCACTCGCGCGCGTTGGGGAACCCCATGTACTGCAGGTTCTTCGCGGCGCCCGGGTAGCTCCAGGTGCCCCGGGTGCTCTCGAAGTCGACGGAGGGGTCCATCCAGTCCCGCTGCGGTGGAGCGAGATCGACCTGAATCAGCTCCTGAGGACTCTTCTCAGCCATCACTTACCCTCCAACACGTACCCGGAGGCCTCCAGCTTGTCCCGGAACTCCTCCTCCCACTCCTCGTAGGTATGGACGTCGACAGGTGCGTTCCAGGGGTTGGTGTGATGCTTCTCGCGGTTGGTGTTCGCCATGTTCCGGGTCGGGCTGAGGAACACGCCGGGCATGTGCACCAGCTTGGAGAACGGGATGTACACGAACAGCGCCGACACCAAGAACAGGTGCATGAAGAACACACCCCCGACCCCGGCGGGAACCACGGCTTCGAGTGCGAACCAGCCGCCCACCATGGCCTTCACCTGTGCCAAATCCACCTTGTACAGGTGCCGCATGGCAACGCCAGACAGGCCAACGCCGAGCAGGAGATAGAGCGCAAAGTAGTCCGCCGGCAGGGAGATGTAGCGAATGTTCGGATCGAGCAGCCGCCTTCCGAGGAGGTACAGCAGCCCGGCGAGAAACAGGAACGACGTGACGTACAGCGTCGGAACGCCGACCTGGAGGAACCCGTCCAGGCTCTGCACGAGCTCCACGAACCACGGGGTCGGCTCGGCGAAGAACCGCCCGTGCCGGATGAGGATCACCAGCATCGCCCAGTGGAACGCCATCCCGGCGGCCCACAGGTACTTGGTCCCCATGTAGGCGACCTTCTCTTGCTCCGGCATCACCTCGGCCTTCGTGTTGCGGAACAGCGAGCGGAAGAACAGCACCTCGAGCGCCATCCGGCCGATCACGCCGAGCGTGGTATGGGGGTTCTCGAGCGACTGCCCCCGCATCCACGGCAGCGCTCTCTGTTGCCCGCAGGTCGTGGGGATGCGGAAGGGAACGGGGGATCGCGCCCAGTCCACCACCCGCCAGATGATGCCGCCGAGGAAGACGACGAACGCTACCCACGGCACGATTACCGCGAGCATCCAGTCCAGGCCGCCAACGACTCCACCCAGGTAGCCCACCAGGGCGAGCACGCCGACCGCGACAAGGGAAACCAACGCGCCCATGTTCTCCGTACCTCCCCTCGATCTCTCCACCGCTTCTGGCGGCTCAGTGCTGCTTCGTGCCACCATCGCGAGAGCTCTCCCACTCCTGCAGACGCTCCATCCTCTCGAGCGCTCGGCTGCGGACCTGCTGGATCCGGATCTCGTACACCTGCTGACGGCAGCTGGCGTAGCGGTCGAACGCCAGCAGGGCCAGCCGGTCGACCCAGCCGTGGAGCTCGTCCGCAACGGCCCGTTCCAGCGTCACTCCGGCCTCTCGCAGGACCTGCTCGACAGCAGTACGAAGCTGCAGAACGAACTGCACGGCCTCAGAGGCCGCCATGTCCTGCACGGCGCGGATCCGCACCACGGCCTCCACCAGGTCGGCCACGTCCGCCGGCTCGTCGCCCGCGATGATCGCAGCCACGACGCCGTCCGTGACCCGTTGGATCGTGGCGCCGACCGGGTTGGCAAACGGATCCCGTTCAGCCCTCAGGAACCGAACGGTCTCCGGGGCGTAGCAGCCCACAACCTCAGCACGCCATCTCTCGACAATGTCCGCTCGATGCGCGGACACGATGTCGCCCAGCAGCCGCATCGTCAGTCCTTACCCGGAGGCCCTCGTCAGCCCTCCGCACACGGGTTTCCGGCAGGTGCACACGCGCTGGGCCCCGCGCACGGAGCCCAGCCGTGCTCAACCTTCGGAGCTCTTTCCTCGAGGTCTCAGACGCAGCCAGTCGGCTTCGGCAGACCTGCCACCTTACATCCGCCCTTCGCCGGGCCGGAGGGGAACAGCTCGTAGATCTGCTTCAGCGAGAACCCGGTCTGCTTGCAGAGCTTGCGGATCATCGGCGCCACGCCGAACTTCAGGTAGTAGTCCCGCAGGTAGTTGACGACCTTCCAGTGGTCCTCGGTCAGCTCCTCGACGCCCTCGGTCGTCGCCAGTGCGGCAGCGACCTCTTCGTTCCACTGATCCGGCTCTTGCATGAAGCCGTCTTCGTCGACCTCGATAGAGATATCGCCATGCTCGAAAAGTGCCATGCTCTCATCCTCCTTGACGTTCGTGGGAGCCGCGCTCCCAGGTTTCAACCGATCTCCATGGTCACCGGCGGTGAGCCGGCGCCCTTGGCCTTCTCTGCTTTTTCCAGTGCTTTCATGAACTCCGGCGTCGGCCGGTGGCCCAGCTCCATGGCGCGACCGAGGTGCCGCTGGGCCGCACCAACGTTCTTCAAGGCGAGCAAGCCGACGGCCATGTAGTAGTGGCCTGCTGCGTGGTCATGATCCAGCTCCAGCACCTTCTCGTTCGCAGCGACCACACCCTCGGCATCACCCATGTACAGGTGCGCTTGGCCCAGGTTGTAGTACGCGATCAGGAGCTGATCATCGCGCCCGATCGCCTCCTTGCACGCTTCCAGACAGCCCTCGAAGTCCCACCGGTGGAGGCGCACACCGCCCAGGTTGACCCACGCCTCGATCATGTTCGGGTCGAGCTCCAGAGCTTTGAGGTAGCTGGACTCCGCGGCCTCCATGCGCCCCGACTTGGTGTACGCCAACGCCAGGTTGTAGTGTGCGACCGGC
>CAZEJK010000190.1:0-9847 GCA_964512045.1 uncultured Thermoanaerobaculia bacterium | reverse complement strand
GTGTCGGGCAACCCGAGCACGCCAGACTGGCCGAAGTATCCGTGGGGAGACAGGATGGCGATCGAGAAGATCATCGGCACCCTGGACAGGAACTCATGCAGGTTCTCCGGCGTCGGCGCCTCGAAGATATCGGACAGGAGCTCGAACGTGCTCAGCACCCGGCCGACGGTGCCACCCCACCCGGGCTCCAGCCCCAGCCCTCGCATCTGGACCGCAAACTCGCTCCACGCCGTGTCCGGACTGAGGTCGCCGAGAGTACGTTTGGCCTTGCGCATCGCCTCGCGGAGCTCGTCCGCGTTCTCGATGGCGCCGTTGAGCATCAGCTGACGTCCGCGGACGTTGTGGACGCGCAAGAAGTCGAGCAGCAACCGTTCACCCATCCGCTCACGGTTGAACAGCTGTCCGGCCAGGTGACGGTTGAGGAACTCGACGCCTCGTCCGATGGAGGACGTGTTCCGCAAGCGTGGGAACCCCCTGGAGAACGGTCCGAGGTCAACCTCGAGCGTCCACAGCCGGTCAGCGAGCTCAGGTTGGACCACCTGCTCGCGGAACGCGAGAAACTCGTCCACCTCCACCTCACCGACCTTCAGGTCCTCCAGCTGGATCCGCCAGTAGGACCAGCGGCCGATCGCCGTACGAACCGACAGGTACACCCACGGCGATGAGATCACCGCCTCCTGCGCCGATCGCACGAGCCGTTCGAACTCGGTGTTGACCAGAGGCTCCCCGGGCCCTTCTTCCACCAGCGAATCGAGCTCGACGCTCAGGTCGCTGTGCAGCACAAAGGGCCGATCCAGAACCGTCAGCTTCCGCAGATACTGGCGAACCGCCGCCTGCTCCGACTCGACAATCCTCTCCAGCGCCTCAAGCTGCATCCTCATCCTCCGGAATCTGAACCGAGCCCAGGAAGTCGTAGTGCTCGATACCCTCGAGAATCCCATCCGCGTACTCGCCGTCCGCGAAGTACACCCGGTTCCAGCCGCGCAGCACCTCCAGCTCCGCGCTGTAGTTGCCCACCACGACGGCCAGAGCATCGCCAGAGAGCATGTCCAGGTCGTTGCCCGAGTCGCCGGCGATCAGGATCCGATCGAAGTCCAGCGCCCACTTGAATGCAAGATGCCGCACCGCCAGCCCCTTGGTCACTCGGATCGGAAGAATGTCCAGGTACGCCTCGTGCGAGAACACCACGTTGACCTTCAGCCCCGCCGAGCGCAGCGCGGCCTCCACGTCCTCCTTCGGCGTCGGTTTCTTCGTGCTCACCACATACGAGATCTTGAAGCGGCGCTGCTCGCGATCCGGCTGCAGCTTGTAACCGCTGATCGCGGCCATGACCTCCCGCACCCGATCTGGCTCCCACTGATAGTCGATGTGCCGTCGCCAGCTGCGGTCCGGTACCAGCTTCTTGCCGTAGTAGATCTCCGAGCCCACTGCCGTGATCAGCAGGTCGGGCTCCGGGACACCCCACTTCTTCAGCACCTTCAGCAAGCTTCC
Organism: uncultured Thermoanaerobaculia bacterium; assembly: GCA_964512045.1. Taxonomy (GTDB): domain Bacteria; phylum Acidobacteriota; class Thermoanaerobaculia; order Thermoanaerobaculales; family Sulfomarinibacteraceae; genus CAZEJK01. The sequence goes on along the minus strand of CAZEJK010000190.1, from coordinate 8,356 downwards.
GGCATGGCGGCCGCTCGCAATCCCGAAACCGATTTGCTCCCGGTGCGTGTTGAGCACCTCGAGAAAGCGCTGGAGGGCCTCGGAGTCACCGAGAAGGCAGTTGTCCACATCGCAGATCAGCAGGCGGTCCGCCGTGGGCAGGATGCTTCTCCTACTGACCGTCGTGCGGTAGGTGCGCGCCTTGGTCCGCTCCTGGCCCAACCGCTTCAAGAATGCATCGACGTGCCGATCCCACGAGTAGTGGCGATCGACTCCGCGGATCCCCTGACGGGACCAGCGGTTCCAGAGCGCCCGGTCGCTCAGCGCATCCTCCAGCGCCTTGGTCAGTCCGTCGGTGTCGAGCGGATCGATGAGGACTCCGTTCGAGCAGTTGCGAATAATGTCGTTGGGTCCACCATCGTTGGTGGCGACAACGGGGAGCCCGGAGGCCGCAGCCTCCAGGAGGGTCAGGCCGAACGGCTCCGTGAGCGCCGGGTTCACGAACACCCCTTTCGTGCCGGCAGCCCACCGGTACAGATCCGGGATGTCGTCGGAGTCGTGGTGCTTCGGGTACGCTGCCATCCCGTACAGATCGAGCCGGTCAATCTGCTTCAGCAAGCGGTTCAGCACCCGGCGGGCGCCGGACTCCAGACGATCGATATCGTCCCTGTTCCCCGCGACGATCACGAGGTTCGCCAGCTCGCGAAGCTTCTCCGACTGACCGTACGCCTCCACGAGTGTGGAGATGTTCTTGCGCTCGTCGGCGCGCGAGATCGTCAGGATCGCCGGTCGGGATGGTTCTTGAAGGAACCGTTCCACTTCACTGCGGATCTTCGTTCGCCGCATCCGCCGACCCGGGGGATGGAACCGGCTCAGGTCCACGCCAGGAGGGATCACCGACTTCTGGCGCGGAAGATAGTGGTCGTACATGGCGTACTGCTCCTCCACCTCCTGTCGGGTGGAGGTCACCACGAATGCGGCCGACTCCAGGGCGGTCTCCTCGCCCTCGATGCGCCGCGTGATGTTGTACTGCTTCTCGATCGCCTCTGGCTTCTTCCCCTGATCGAGAAGCCGCTGGCGCTTGACCCGTCCGAGCGAGTGTCCCGTGAACACGAACGGGACGCCCAGCAGCCGAGCCAGCTGCGCGCCGACGTAGCCCGCATCCGCGTAGTGGCCGTGGATGACGTCTGGTACGCGACCGATCTCTCGAAAGTACTGCAGGATGCGATCCGTCATCGCGTCCAGATAGGGCCACAGGCGCTCCTTGCGCAGATAGCGACGCGGCCCGAAGTGGAAGCGAAGAATCCGGGCCTTGTCGTTCAGCGGCTCCGAGCGCTCGGCGTAGATCGGGTCCACCCGCTGATCGATCACCCGGCGCGTGACAAGATCAACATGTGCGACCTCCTCGCGCTGGCCGAGAGCTCGCGCGAGCTCGAGAACGTACAGCACCTGGCCGCCGGTGTCCGCATCCCGGCCCAGCTCCGGTTCGTTCGCCCGGATCAAACCGTGAATGCTGAGCATGAAGATGTACAACCCAGAGTCTCCGCCGCCGGCAATATCAAGCTCCTCCATCTGCTCAGCTCCACTCCTGGCTCGCCTGCCGGTAGATATCGTCGGAGTCCGGTAACGCCCCCCGAACCCGACAGATCATCGCAGCGAACCATACCGCCCGATGCAACGTGATCTCCATCGACCAACCTTCGAGCCGTCCGAGCATCGACACGGCGCTGAAGGCATCGCCCGCGCCGACGGTGTCCTCGAGCTCGTCGCCGCGGACCGCCTGCTGAGGGGCCCGAAGATCCGTACCGTCGCGCCCAACGGCCTGTGCCCCTTGATCTCCCAGTGTCACCAGCACCCACTCGATCCGCGCGTACCGATCGAGCAGCGTGCCCGCCGCGTCGAGCACCGCTGCCGGGTCCTCTGGCGCGCTCGATCCCGGCGTCAGCTCTGCAAGCTCGTCCTGGCTCAGCTTGAGCCAGGTTGCCTGCGCACAGCTGAACTGGACCACGCTGGTCTCCGTCCACGGAGGACGCAGGTTCAGGTCCACGAACGTCTCTGGCTGCCAGACCTCAACGAGCTGCTCGAGCGTCGACCGCGAGCGGGTACCGCGTTGCGCCAGCGTCCCGAAGTACAGCAACGACGGCGCCTCGGAGGACACCGCGGGATCTGCGGGAATCGCATCGTACGCCACCGGAGAGACCAGCTCGAACGAAGGCTCTCCGCCGGACAGATCCACCTGTGCCGTGCCCGTCGGTCGCTGCGCATCCACCGAGATCCAGTCGGTCGGCAGCCCCCAGTGACGCATCCGCTCCAAGACCTTCTCTCCCCGGTGATCGTCTCCCACGGCCGAGATCATCACCGGCGGATGACCGAACGCGGCGAGATGACTCGCCACATTGAACGGTGCACCGCCCAAGACCTCGGCACCGTCACTGAACACATCAAACAAGACCTCACCGAAAACCGCGGCACGGCTCGAACGTCTCTGACCCGTCATGCACACTCCGTGTCGGCTCGCTCCCGGACCACGGAAACGCGTTGCCGTCCTTGCACAACTCTTCAGACACGCGACCACAGCCCGGGGCTGGCTTGCTACTGAAGGGTAGCATGCCCGTACCACGCAGGACCGAGGAACGCTCTCCACGACCGGAATCTCAGGGCATCCCCCATCGGGCCGACCACTGCTACAATCGGCTTCGTTCCCATCATGGATCAGCGGGTTCGAAGGCCCGAGGCCATACCGACCAGGAGGCAGCATGAAGTTCGAGATCGTCAATCAGTACGACCACTCCGCCGACGACGTGATCGAAGCCACTCTGGACATCGAGCTGCAGGAGTCCCTTTTCGAAGGGCTCGACTACGAGCAATGGGAGGAGCGGGAGTTCATCGAGCAGGACGACGACACCGCGCGTCGGGTGCTCGCCATTACGCCTCCCGTCAACCTCCCCGGTTTCATCCGCTCGGCACTCGGCAACTCATCATCGTACGTCGAGACACAGATCTGGTCAGAGGACCGCTACTCCTACGACTGGAGCGTGGCGTTCGAGCTCTCCAAGCTGATCCACCTCTCCGGGACGTGCGCGTTCCGCGACAGCGACGACGGAAAGTGCGTCCGCACCGTCCTGGCGGACCTGCAGGTGGACATACCGCTCATTGGCGGCCGGATCGCCGCCTACATCCGGGACCAGACCATCGACACGCAAAATGAGTTTGCGGAGGAGCTGAACCGGCGGCTCGCCAGCAGCGAGTAGGCCACCTTCCCACGTTGATGGTCGCGACCGTGGAATCGGCAGATTCGGAGCTCCGCTCTTGCTGCGACCCGCGGACGCGTCAGTACACCCTGCCCAGCCGCTCCAATGTGGTATCCGGATCACCGACCGTGGCCAGTGCAGCCTTGGCATCCGCACCGAGTGCCTCGATCACGTCCATCGGACCATCCACGAGCTTTCCATCCACCACGTACGCCGGGGTGCCGTACGGGTTGAGGTACAGACCGTCCGGAGGAGCCGTGGGTTCGAGGCCTTCGTAGCCTTCTGGCGCCTCGTCCGCTTCGATGAGGGCCCAGGCCAGCCGGTCAAACATCACCACGTCGATCGTCTCATCCTTCGCATCCTGCTCGAGCTTCTTCCAGCCCGGAGCCTCGTACTCGCCCTTGAGCAACCACAGCGCCATGCGCAGACCTCCAATCTCGAACGGGCATCATATCGCGGTCTGGGCCAATCCGATGCCGCGCCGCGTTGTCTCCGTCCCGCAGCAGCGCTAGAGTATGGGCCGTCGCCGGATCGCCCCAAGGCCGCCACGGCGCTGCCACGGACGACCGGTGCTATGGCTGCGTGGGAGGACCGTGCATGAATCGCGTGTACGACAACATCGCCGAGGCAGTTGGCTGGACACCAATGGTGCGCCTCCACCGCAGCGTGGAGGACATCAACTGCGAAGCGTTCGCGAAGATCGAGTTCATGAACCCGATGGGAAGCGTCAAGGACCGGATCGCGCGCTACATGATTGACAGCGCACTCGCGGATGGCCGCATCCGACCCGGTGATACGATCCTCGAGAACTCGTCCGGCAACACGGCCATGGGCCTCGCGATGATGGCGATCCTCAACGGCCTGGAGTGCAAGATGGTGCTCCGCCAATCGACCAGCAAAGAGAAGCTGGACTGTCTGCGAGCCATGGGAATCGAGCTCATCCTGGTGGACGGCAACTTGCCTCCAGAGGATCCGAACAGCTACAACCAGACCGCGCGACGGCTCGCCGCCGAGCTCGAGGGCGTGTACTTCCCGGACCAGCACAACAACCGGGAGAACAACCAGGCCCACTACCACACCACCGGCCCGGAGATCTGGGAGCAGATGGAGGGCCGGATCGACGCGTTCGTCGCCGGTATCGGTACCGGCGGCACGGTCTGCGGCGTCGCCAGGTACTTGAAGGAGCAGGACCCTTCGATCCAGGTGATCGCCGTCGATCCCGAAGGCTCCGTTTTCTATGACCACTTCCACCATGGACGTCTCGAGCGTCCTGGAAGGTACCTGATCGAGGGTCTCGGCGACGAGGAGATCATCGGCTGCCCTGAGTTCGAGCTGATCGACGACATGCTCCGGGTCAGCGACGGCGTGGCGTTCCAGCACGCCCGGTTTCTGGCACAGAGCGAGGCAATCCTCGCCGGAGGCTCGTCCGGCGCGAACCTCTGGGCACTTCGCGAGGTCGCCTCTCGCTTCGGCCGGCCAGCCAGGCTTGTAACCCTCTTCTGCGACTCTGGAAGCCGTTACATGAGCACCATCTACAACGACGACTGGATGCGACAGCACGGCTTCATGTGATCGGGGCCGACAGGTCGCGCCTGAAGTCTGGACCCGGCACGATTCCGAGAGCACAACGCTCCGTACCAACCACGGTCTGCGCATTCAGGCTCCGCCCAGCGTACGATCCCCGACCCGATACTCCCATCTCCTGATACGAAGCTTGTAGCTCGCGTCGCAGCTGTCAGAATGATTCTCGCTCTGTGTAGCGATGGGATGTAGAATGGAGCGAACGAACGAGGCTGCACGTGGGATTATGAGACACCGAGGTTCGATGGACGGTTCTTCCTGTCACGGCTCTCGCCACGGCCGCCGGCGTTGCCGGACGCTGCCTCTTCTCTGGACACTCATCCTCCTCGCTTCGGCATCGGCATCCGGAGACGTCGGACAACCGTTCGTGACCGCCTTCCTCCCGGACGTCTACGCGTCCAAACCCGACAGCGCGGGGGCACACAGTCAGAACTGGTGCGCCGTGCAAGGGCCCGCCGGGATGATGTACTTCGGGAACACCGCCGGAGTCTTGGTCTTCAACGGAGTCGACTGGACGCTCGTCCGGACCCCCAACGAGTCGATCGTCCGCTCCCTGGCCGTTGACAGGAACGGCACAGTCTGGGTGGGTGCAGTCGGGGAGGTGGGCTTTCTGCAACGGCAAGCCGACGGAGCTCAGCGCTACATCTCACTCGTCGATCGCCTGTCACCGGAGCTCCAGCAGTTTGCTGATGTCTGGCAGACGTTCGCAACCGACACAGGGATCTACTTCTGCGCCACTGAACGCCTGCTGCGCTGGCACAACGACACGTTCTCCAGCTGGGACTTCACCCCACAGGTCTTCGTTGCCTCCATCAACGACAGGCTGATCTACAACGAACGCGGCACCGGACTGACGATGCTCGTCGGTGAGGAGCTCGTGCTCCTCCCGGGAGGCGAGCAGACTGCCGCGCTCGAGGTGATGGCGATCCTGCCGTGGAGTGCTGACGAGGTTCTGCTGGCAACCCGCTCCGGGGACCTCTTCAGGTTCACGGTGCACTCACGCCCCGCACGGGCGGATCCACAGCTGAGACCACTGGAGCACCAGGCGAAAGAGCTGCTGCGGACGCACCGACTGTACAGGGCTACTGCGCTTGGGAACGGAAACATCGCCCTCGCCACCATGGACGGCGGAGCCGTCGTCATCGACCGGAACGGCAGCATGGTCCTGAAGCTGGATCGCGAGAGCGGCCTCCCGGACCTGTCCGTATGGCACCTGTACGTGGACCACCAGGACGGGCTCTGGCTGAGCCTGAACAGGGGCATCGCTCGCGTCGAAACCTCCACGGCTCTGTTGCGCGTACCTCGAAGCTCTGGACTTGACGGAACAGTAGAAGCCGTGCTGCGGCACGACGGGGCGCTCCACGTCGGCACCAGCACAGGTCTCTATCGGCTCCGCGGCGAGCGTTTCGAAAAGCTCGAGGGGGTGCCTGCACCGTGCTGGGCGCTCCTCACGGTCGTCCCGTCCACAGGCGCACCGCACGAGCTGCTCGTCGGCACCTACCAGGGAACGTACAGAGTTCGCGGCCGTCGTGCGGAGAGCATCCAGAGCTGTCGAAACGCCTTCGTTCTCCACCAGCTCGATCAGCAACCGGACGTTGTGCTCGTCGGTGATACCCGCGGCCTTCGACTGCTGCAACGACAGGATACCGAGTGGCTCGACCTGGGAGCGGTTGCAGAGGTTGAGCATGAGGTTCGGGGCATCGCCGAGGCGAACGATCGCTCCATATGGCTCGGGACACGCTACCACGGGCTGATCCGCACGGAGCTCCACATCGGATCCGATGGACGTCCCATGATCGCAGTCTCGCAACACTTCGGCGCCGATGCAGGGCTACCAACACTCAGCTCGATCCGACCCGTACCAACCCCTGACGGCATGGTGTTCGCATCAACCGCCGGGCTGTTCGCGATCGACAGCACGGGCGCCGCGCAGCCGAGCTCACTCTTGGGCGACAGCCTTGCCGCTGGAGAGCTCGGAATTCACGACATCATCCACGACACCGACGGCAATCTGTGGCTGGTCATGACCGAGCACCTGCCGCTGTTGGCACGACGAGACAGCAACGGCGGTTACACGATCGAAGAGCCCGGTCTCCGACGTCTCCCGACAACGGACATCACCACCCTCTATCCCGAGGACAACGGGATCGTGTGGATCGGCAGCCCCCGAGGGCTCTATCGACTCGACACGAACGTGCCGAAAGATGACGTCTCGAACTCACGCCTGCTGCTGACCCGCGTCGCAACGACACGCGGCCCGGCGCTTCCCCTCGATCCGGAGCCCTCCGTCACAGTGCCGTATGACAGCAACTCCGTCGACTTCGCATTCGCACTGACCAGCTACGACGACTTGGGGGATAACCGGTACCGGTTCAGGCTTCAAGGGATCGATGATGAGTGGTCCGAGTGGAAGCCCGACACCGAAGTAACATACTCCAGGCTTCGCGAAGGCCGCTATCTGTTCGAGATCGAGGCCCGGAACACCTACGGCACGCTCATTGGTCCTGTCACCTACGAGTTCTCGGTCGCGCCGCCGTGGTACCGGAGTGTCTGGGCGTACCTGGCGTATACGGCCGGCGCCGTGCTCCTCATCTGGGGGATCGTGGCGATCCGCTCGCTCAAGCTGGAGCGACAGCGCGACCGCCTCGAGCAGCTCGTCGAGAAGCGCACGGAGCAGCTGGCAACACGGACAGAGCAGCTGGAAACCGTGACGAGCATCGTCGAGGCGATCAACACGGAGCTGAGCTTCGACAATCTCCTGCGGACGCTGCTCGACCAGGTGCGCAGCATCGAAGGGCTCGAAGGAGCGTGCCTGCTGGTGCGTGAGCCCGGCACGCGTCAGTTTCGCGTTCGTGCGGCCACTGGCAAACGATGTCAGTCCATGGACGATCGCGTGCTGACCAGCGACGAGCTCCAGAGCAGTATCCTCGACCGCACCGAGGAGATCGATCCTGATATCTTCATTGCGCGGGACACCTCTGAAAACCTACCTCAGACCGGAGCCACCCTCCCTCGCGCACGTTCGCTGCTCGTCTTGCAGCTTCGCATCGACGGGGAGGTCACGGCCTTGCTCGTGCTGATCAATATCTCGAGAGCTCACGCATTCGATCAAACGGACATCGAGCTGCTCCGCAAGCTCAAGGGACACATTCTGGCGGCGATGATCAAGGCACGGCTGCTCGACGAGCTCAAGACTGCCAGCGATGCGAAGAGCGAGGTGCTCCGGATCGCGGCCCATGACTTTCGCTCGCCCCTCGCCAGCATCCTCAGCGGCCTTCAGCTCCTCCGTCTCCGCCTGCTCAAGGGCGACATCTCATCCGAAGAAGGGGCACAGAGGACGAGCCAGCTGATCGATACCGGTCGCCGAACACTCAGCCTGCTCGAGCGGCTCCTCGACCTCTCGGTGCTGGAGAGCGGCACCATGAAGTTGGACCTCACACCCGTCGATCTGTCGACGTTGCTCAGGCGGTGCTGCGAAGGTCACAAGCAGGCTGCAGCTGACAAGAGCATCCAGCTCGCAGCCGATGCCCCCGCCACGCTCCCCA
>CAZEJK010000189.1:0-9863 GCA_964512045.1 uncultured Thermoanaerobaculia bacterium | reverse complement strand
GGGGGGCGTACCTCGGTTTGAAAACCGATGGATACCAGCGGCGTGCCGAGATGGCCGTGGTGTCGAGCGCCTCGTGCAGCCCCAGCGACCGACAGAGCCGGCGGATGTAGAGAAGCTGAATGAGAAGTGCGGCGACCTGACCGGCGACGACTACCGGCACGCCGGCTGCTGCCATCCGCTGACCTCGCCAGTCCTGGACCGGCTGACCCGCCGCCGCAGCTGCCAGCAGGCCGAGCAGCTTGGCCGGCGAGCGCTGGAGAACGGACTCCCGTACCACATCGAGCGACTGCTCCGGGGGAAACGAGAGTCGGCGGACGAGCGCTTCGTCCACCTCGCCTCCACCCGAGGCGGCGGCGGCGAGCGTGCGCGCCTCCTGCGCCAGGAGGCGCGGCGAGAAACCAAGGCGATCCAGGAGCAGCTGCTCCGCAGCCCGGGTGAGGCGCAGGTCTGGAGCCTCGGAGGTGAGCACCTGACGGAGCACGGCGCGCTGCTCCGGCGACAGAACCGTATCTTCCCACGGCTTTGGTGGAGGCGGCAGGGGCAGCCAGCGCACAGAGCCGGCCTTGGAGATCGCGTCCACCAGGGCTCCCGAGGGCTCCCGGCTCGAGCAGGCGCCGAGGATCACCACGGTGTCCTCCTCGGGTCCACCGGCGAGCCGAGCGAGCAACGGCTCCAGCTCCGCGGACGCCGAGCCGCGGCCACGGCCCCCCTTCGACAACCAGCTCGCGATGTCCTCGCAGACGAGCAGACGGTGCGCTGCAAATAGCGACCGGGAGCCGAGCTCGAACGCAAGATCCTGCGGCGTGGCCTCCTCCGGAAGAAGCTCTGGCTCGACAGCCAGGGCGTTTGCTGCTGCGCGGACGGCGTCGTCCACCGCGCGCTGGAGAAGGTAGTCATCAGGGCACGCAATCAGATGGACCCCGGGATTGGGCGGCACCGCTGCTGATGGGGAGGACGGAGTCATGGCGTCACGATTGTACGTCGCCGCGGTGATAGCGGCCACCGGACAGGATATCGACCGCCCGGTACAGCTGCTCCCATACGATCAGGCGCGCGAGCTGGTGGGGAAAGGTGAGCGGGCTCAAGGAAAGCGTTTCGTCAGCGGCTTCGACAAGGTTACGGTCCAGGCCTCGGTCCCCACCGACCATGAAGACGACATGGGGCACGGCGGCGCCTTCCCAGCGCTGCAGGCGGCCGGCAAGCTCTCCACTGGTGAGGAGCTCGCCGCGCTCGTCCATCGCAACTGTACGGCAGCCTCGCGGCAGCCGCTGTCGGGCACGTTCCGCCTCGATCATGAGCGAACGAACCGGACCGTCGGCCGAGGCGGGCGCCGGACGTAACGGAACGTCATGCGCTTCCCACCTCCGTGTCACGCGCTTCCGGTAGACCTCGACCTCGGCAGAGTACGGAGAGGCGGCCGGCCGGCCGAACCAGTACACGCTCACGTGCACGGCTCAATCCGCGGGATCGGAGGAGCCTCCGTCTGCAAGCTCCATGCGGATTGCATCGCCCCAGAGTCGATCCAGGGCGTAGTAGGAGCGCCGCTCCTCCGTCAGGACGTGCACAACGAGAGCACCGTAGTCGATCAGGACCCATTCGCTGGTGCCTTCGCCCTCGCTGTGGAGAAGGGAGGTATGGGGCTTGAGACGCCGGCGGATCTCATCTGCAATCGCGTGCACCTGCCGGGCGCCTCCGCCCGAGCAGAGAAGGAATACATCGGCCATGGAGGTCAGCTCGCTGACCTCGAGGCCGACGATCTCGAACGCCTTCTTGGCGGCAGCGGCTTCGGCAGCCAACGTCACCAACTCGTGAACATCTGGGGAGAGCATGTCTCACTCCTGCCGGTCTTCGGTCTGGGGGTGCTCGGCATCCGGCCGATACAGGTCGTACTTGACGATATAGGCGTGGACCTCATGGGGTACCAGCTCGCGGATCGGAAGGCCTCTCCGCTGACGATCGCGGATGGAGGTCGCCGAGATCGGGAACGGCTCGTGGTCGAGCAAGAACACGGTCGGCTCCTCCGGATCGGCAACGGCGGCGAACGAGCGGACGCGACGCAGCCGGTCATGCAGGGCTGCCGGCACCTTTGCGAGGAGGGTCTCCCCCCACATGTGCGGCCGATGGAGTACGACGAGGTGCGCGAGATCCACGAGCTCCTCCCAGCGGTGCCAGGTGGCGATCTGCGAGAACGAGTCGGAGCCGAGGATGAAGTACAGGTGGTCGTCGGGCCAGCGCTCACGGTACCGGCGGACGGTGTCCACGGTGTAGCTGACTGAGGTCTCGACCATCTCCAGATCAGAAACGAAGAACCTGTCGTACGGCAGCGTGGCCAGAGCCACCATGGCAAACCGATGGGTAATCGGGGTCATCGGTGCGTCGAGCTTATGCGGCGGCCTTGCCGCCGGGACGAAGTCCACGGCCTCGAAGTGAAACGTCTCCTGGGCCCTGATTGCGGGAATCAGGTGGCCGAGGTGGAACGGATCGAAGGAGCCGCCGTACACGGCGATTCTGCGCTGCATCACGCCTCCCGGGCGAGTAGTTGGAAGACCGCACCAAGGAGCTCGTCGAGGCCGGCGCCTGTGACTGCAGACACGGCGCAGGCTGCAACCACACCGTGCGCCCGTTGGAGCGTGGCGAGCGCCTCGCCGGCGGCATCGTGCTCCTCGCCGGGTACCACGTCCAGCTTCGTGCCCACGAGCACCACCGGCCTGCTGGCCAGTCGCCCTTCGCCGTCCCATGCGGCGAGCTCCGCGGCTACCGTCTCGACCCGCGCGGGCAGGGACGGAAGATCCACCAGCTCGACGAGATGGAGGAGAAGGCGGCACCGCTCGACATGCTGCAAGAACTGGATGCCGAGACCGGCGCCGGCATGCGCCCCTTCGATGAGGCCAGGGATATCCGCCATGACGCAGGTCGTGTGCTCATCCGCCGGGGCACGAACGACACCGAGATGCGGCTCAACCGTCGTGAATGGGTAGTCGGCGATCTTCGGGCGGGCAGCACTGAGACGCGACAGGAGGGTCGATTTCCCGGCGTTGGGAAGACCAACAAGGCCGACGTCCGCCAGCAGCTTGAGGGTCAGGTGGAGGTTGCGCTGCTGCCCGGGTCGGCCCTCCTCGGCGCGGCGCGGCGCACGCTGGGTCGAGGTCGCGAAACGGGCGTTGCCCCGTCCGCCGGCTCCGCCGGCGGCGACGATGACCTTCTGTCCGGGATCCACCAGGTCCGCCAGCAGCTCTCCGCTGTCAGCGTCGGTCACCTGCGTTCCAGCGGGAACCTCGACCATGGCATCAGAGCCGCTGGCGCCGGTCTTGTTCGACCCCTGACCATGACGGCCACGCTCGGCTCGGACAATCGTTCTATGGTGGATGTGCAGCAGCGTGTTGAGCTGCGCGTTGACGCTCAGCACCACGTCCCCGCCGCGGCCGCCATCGCCACCGTTGGGGCCGCCGCGCGGAACGTACTTCTCACGCCGAAAGGAGACGCACCCATCGCCGCCGCGCCCCGCCACGACGGTCATGCGCGCGGAGTCGACGAGCATGCACGTGCTACTCGGTCACCACGCTGATGAAACGGCCACGCCGCCCGCGGTCCTGGAACCGCACTCGGCCGTCGGCCACGGCAAACAGCGTGTCGTCACCGCCGCGCTGGACGTTCGGACCTGCCTTGAAGCGAGTCCCGCGTTGGCGAACGATAATTGTTCCCGCGCTGACCTGCTGTCCGTCGCCCCGCTTCGTACCGAGGCGCTTTGCGTGTGAGTCCCGCCCGTTGCGGCTGGAGCCTTGTCCCTTCTTGTGCGCCATGTTCTCTCCTAGGCCTCGATCTCACCGATGCGAACGCGGTAGTAGTCCTGCCGGTGACCGGCTGTCCGCTTATACTGCTTGCGCCGCTTCTTTTTGAAAACAATAACTTTGTCGCCGCGCTCCGGTGCCAGCACCTGTGCTCGGACAGATGCGCCGTCGACCACGGGAGCTCCGACACGGACCCCACCTTCTCCGTCATTCACCAGGAGAACCCGGTGGAAGAGAAGACTGTCGCCTGCCTTCAGCTCTGGCTCGAGGCGCTCCACGAGGAGCTCGTCCCCAGGCTCGACCCTGTACTGCTTGCCACCGTGCTCCACAATCGCGTAATGACCCATGACCACCTCTCGTCAAGACCGGTTCTTATAGCAAACGCGAGCATTTCTGTCAATGCGGGCGGTTGCTGCGCAGCGCGCGCACGACACCGTTGCTGGTGCTCGCGTCTGGTCGCGTCTGCCAAGTCTACATGCTACATATAGTACCGTAGCAGCGCGACCACGGCTCCCTGTACCTGAACTCTGGCTCCCCGTACCCGAATCGGGTCGACGGCAGCGTTTGCCGGCTGGAGCCGGACCACGCCGCCACTCTCGCGGTACAGCCGCTTCAGCGTCGCCTCGCCGTCAACCAACGCGACAACGGTCTCGCCGTCGACGACCTCGGCCCGTGGCTCGAGGATGATGAGATCACCGTCCTGAATCCCCTCGTCGATCATCGACTCACCGCGCACCCGCAACGCAAAGGAACCGCTCGAGCGGACCAGGCTTGGCGGAACCGACACCGTCTCCTGCTGCTCCTCCACACTGATCGGCGAGCCTGCCGCCACGCTCCCAAGAAGCGGGATCGACGCCAGCTCTTGCGGCTCGTCATGCTCCGTGAGGTCTCCGCCGGTGTGCGGAGGGGGCTCGACCAGCATCAAGCCCCGGGCCTGATTCGGGACACGCCGCAGGTAACCCTTGCGCTCCAGGTACTGAATCTGCTTCTGCGCAGAGGCGGTGCTGCGGAACCCGAACTCGGCCGCGATCTCCGCCAGGGTCGGGGCCACGCCCCGCCACCGCAGAGTCGACCGGATATACTCCAGGACCTGATGCTGACGCTCGGTGAGAAAGGACATCATCTCTGTTCGCCGTGCTCCGGTGACGGCCGGCGCCGAGTGGAAGGATGGTCGGGGCGAGTGGATTTGAACCACCGGCCTCACGGTCCCGAACCGTGCGCTCTGCCAGGCTGAGCTACGCCCCGCTCGAACCGGACGGGAATTCTACACAACGCACGGGCAGATCGCAAGCGCGGTGCGGCCGGATCTGGCGCGATGTCGGGACTTTCTTGGGTCGCGTCAGTGCAACACGATGCTCGCGAGGATGACCGCGATCGCAATCGGGCAGAGGAAGCGGACCGCGAGGATAAACGGGGTGCGCAGGCGCCGGAACTCCGGCGCCGTCGACTCGATCTCGTCGGCACAGCGCTCCACCTTCCAAACGAAGATCACGAACAGGCACAGGAGCAGCGAGCCCACCGCCAGCGACAGGTTCCCCCACAGGAAGTCCATGATGCCGAGGAAGCCGGTGGTGCCGAAGGCTGTCACTGTCGTCCACGGCTCCACACCAGCCTCGTTGAGAGCCGACGGCACGCCGAGGAGGAACGCGGCGGCGCCGACCGCAATGACCGTTGTCGTCCGGCTCCAGCTACGCTCGTCGACGAAGTACGCGGTGACCACCTCGAGCAGCGACACCGTGGAGGTCAGCGCGGCGACAGAAAGCAGGAAGAAGAAGGCGAAGCCGACAACGACACCGCCCGGCAGGCCGAGAAACACAGACGGCAGCACCTCGAAGATCAGGGTGGGACCGGAGGTCGGATCGTGCCCGAGGGCAAACACGGCCGGGAAGATCATCAAGCCCGCGAGGATCGCGATGCCCGTATCGAAGACCACGACCCACGCTCCGCAGCGCAGGAGGTTTTGGTGTCGAGAGAGGTATGAGCCGTAGGTGAGCATCGCCCCCATCCCCAACGACAACGAGAAGAACGCCTGGGACATGGCCGACAGCACCACCTCGAACGAGATCTTGCTGAAGTCCGGAGTCAAGAACCAGGCGAGCCCTTCACTGGCGCCAGGGAGAAAGAGACCGCGCACGATCAGCGCGAACATCATCAACAGGAGCACCGGCATCAAGATCTTCGCCCAGCGCTCGATCCCGTGCTTGACGCCGCCGACCACCACCAGAACCGTCAGCACGATGAAGACCAGCAGGAAGACGCACACCTTCCATGGACCACCGAACAGGACGCCTGCTGCCTCAGCGCCTCCGCCGGAGGCGTAGCCGACCAGGTAGGCCACGACCTTGCCTGCGATCACCGCGTAGTACGAGAGGATCCCGAGGCCCGTTAGCAGAGCGAGATAGCCGAGGAGCTTCCAGCGGGTACCGGGGCGGATCTGCTCGAGCGCACCGACCGGGTTCCGCTGGGTCGCCCGGCCAAGGGAGATCTCTGCGAGCATCACCGGAAGCCCGAGAAGGAGAACGCAGGCCAGGTAGACGAGAACGAAGGCGCCGCCACCTTGCTCGCCGGCGATGTATGGAAACCGCCAGATGTTCCCCAGGCCGATGGCGGAGCCGGCGGCGGCGAGGATGAACCCGATCTGTGAGCTCCACTCTCCCCGGTCTGGTGCACCCACTCGTTGCCTCCCTGCTCCGTTCAGAGCACGGTCTGTCCGCTCAACCCGGAGCCCGGCCAGCCACCTCGAGTCGCGTCGACGCGATCTCGCGTCGGCGTGTCAGCTCGGCGAGGGTCGATGCATCCGCATCGGCCAGCAGGCGCCCGGTCTCCTCGAGCTCGTGCCGGGCGGCGTCCAGATCCACGGCGTCGGGGCGTTCAGCGAGGTACGCCAGCACGGTCACCTGGTCGGGCAAGATCTCGGCAAAGCCCTCCGAGATCGCGAGCATCTCCTCCCGGCCATCCACCAGCAACCGCAGCACGCCGGTCCCAAGGGCCGTCAGCAGAGGCGTGTGCCCTGGAAGCACTCCGATCTCACCCTGGATACCGGGAAGGACCACCTCGTCGACCTGCCGGTCCAGCACCTCACGGGTCGGGGTCACGACCTCGATCTTCAGCGGCCCGTCCACGTCAGTCTCCGGCCTGCATCTGCTCGGCGCGCTCGATCGCCTCGTCGATCGTCCCCACGTACAGGAACGCCTGCTCGGGCAAGTGGTCGAGCTCGCCGTTACACAGCATCTTGAACCCGCGGACCGTCTCCTCGACCTTCACATAGCGGCCCTTGTAGCCGGTGAACTGCTCGGCGACGTGGAACGGCTGCGAGAAGAACCGCTGGATCTTCCGGGCGCGAGAAACCGTCAGCTTGTCCTCCTCGCCGAGCTCGTCGATTCCCAGAATCGCGATGATGTCCTGCAGGTCCCGGTAGCGCTGGAGAATCCGCTGGACCTCTCGCGCCACCGCATAGTGCTCGTCGCCGACGATCGCTGGATCGAGGATCCGCGAGGTGGAGGCAAGGGGGTCGACGGCCGGGTAGATGCCAAGCTCGGCGATCTGGCGGGAGAGCACCGAGGTGGCATCGAGGTGGGCGAACGCCGTCGCCGGCGCGGGATCGGTCAGGTCGTCTGCGGGCACGTAGATCGCCTGCACAGAGGTGATGGAACCTCCCTTGGTGGAGGTGATGCGCTCCTGGAGCTCACCCATCTCGGTCGCCAAGTTCGGCTGGTACCCGACGGCCGACGGCATGCGCCCGAGGAGCGCAGACACCTCGGCGCCGGCCTGAGTGAACCGGAAGATGTTGTCGATGAACAGAAGCACGTCTTGGCCCTCGGCATCGCGGAAGTACTCCGCGACCGTCAGACCCGCCAGACCGACGCGCAGCCGGGCGCCGGGCGGCTCGGTCATCTGCCCGTAGATCAACGCAACCTTTGACTTGTGCCAGTCGTCGGGGTCGATGACGCCAGCCTCCTGCATCTCCAACCAGAGATCGTTGCCCTCACGCGTCCGCTCTCCGACGCCAGCAAAGACGGAGAAGCCGCCGTGCTGAAGGGCAACGTTGTTGATCAGCTCCATGATCAACACCGTCTTGCCGACACCGGCGCCGCCGAACAGCCCGGTCTTGCCGCCCTTGGAGTACGGCTCGAGCAGATCGACCACCTTGATCCCGGTCTCGAACATCTCGACCTCGGTGGACTGCTGGTCGAGCGGGGGGGCCTCGCGGTGGATCGGCCAGCGCTCCTCGGTCTCCACCGGGCCCCGCTCGTCCACCTCCTTGCCGAGGACGCCGATGACCCGACCGAGGACCTCCTTGCCCACCGGCACCGTGATCTGGGCGCCGGTGTCGATGGCTTTCATCCCGCGGACGATGCCGTCGGTGGCCTCGAGGGCGATGCACCTCGCCTGGCTCTCACCGAGGTGCTGTGCGACCTCGGCGGTCACGTCGATCGGAACGACACCGAGCTCATGGTCGTCGAGGATCTGCACCGCGTTGTAGATTGGCGGGAGATGGTCCGCGGGAAACTCCACATCGACCACCGGCCCGATCACCTGCACCACGCGTCCTTGCACCTGTTCACTCATCGTGTGTGACTCCCCTGTTCCTACTGTGCGTCGGCACCGGAGACGATCTCGATCAGCTCCTTGGTAATGGCAGCCTGACGGGTGCGGTTGTACAGCAACGTCAGGTCCTCGATCATCTCGCTGGCATTGTTGGTTGCGGCTTCCATCGCGGTCATCCGCGCAGCCTGCTCGGCCGCTGCGGAGTCGAGCAGAACCCGCTGCATCTGCACCTTGATGTGTCTCGGCAGCAGATCCTCGAGGAGCTCGCGCGGGCCCGGCTCGTAGATGTAGTCGACTGCTGGCTCGGCCATCTCCTCGAGGTCGAGCGCCTCCGGGGCGAGGGGTAGCAGATCCTCGCGGGTGACCTCTTGGCGGAGCATGGAGACGAAGCTCCCGTACAGCACCACCACGGCATCGACCTGCCCGGTGGTGAAGGCCTTGATGAACATCTCGGCGAGGGCGAACCCGTCCTCCGCACCGAGGTTGGACATGAGGGTCGGCTCACTGTGCGCAATGGTCCAGCGGCGGCGCTTGAAGTAGTCGCACGCCTTCCTTCCGATGGTCACGAGCTCGACATCGGGCCAGGCGTCGGTCTTCAGGAGACGTTCGGCCTCGCGCACGATGTTGGTGTTGAACGATCCGCATAGCCCCTTGTCGGAGGTGACGACCACGAGCCAGGCTCGTTCGACCGGCCGCTTCTCCAAGAGCGGATGGCTATGCTCCGTTCGCTGCAGGACGCCAGCGAGCACCCGGCGGAGAGTGTATGCGTACGGTCGGGCCGCAACGATACGCTGCTGGGAGCGCCGCAGCTTGGCCGCCGCCACCATCTTCATCGCCTTGGTGATCTGCTGCGTCCCCTTGACGGAGCGGATTCGGCGTCGAAGATCTCTGGTGCTAGGCAACGCTGGCCTCCGGATGCTCCTTGAGGTAGAGATCGACGGCGGCCTTGCAGGCGTTGATCAGCGCCTCGCGGATGTCGTCGTCGAGCTGACCGGTTGAGCGGAGCTTCTCGAGGGTGTCGGCGGCGTTCTCCTGAACGTACCGGTGGAGGTCTCCCTCAAACGCGCGCACCGCAGAGACCTTGAGTCGATCGAGCATGCCCTGGGTACCGGCGAAGATCGACACGATCTGGAGGTCGACCGGCAACGGCTGGTACTGGCCCTGACGAAGGATCTCCATCAGCCGCTCGCCTCTGGCCAGCTGTCGCTGGGTCGCCTTGTCGAGGTCCGACCCGAACTGTGCAAAGGACGCGAGCTCGCGGTACTGCGCCAGGTCGAGGCGGAGCGAGCCAGCGATCGACTTCATCGCCTTGATCTGGGCGTTGCCGCCGACCCGGCTGACGCTGAGACCGACGTTGACGGCGGGGCGCTGGCCAGCGAAGAACAGGTCCGGCTCCAGATAGATCTGGCCGTCGGTAATGGAGATCACGTTGGTGGGGATGTACGCCGAGACATCGCCCATCTGGGTCTCGATCACCGGTAGGGCGGTCAAGCTCCCCCCTCCGAGATCGTCGCGCAGCTTCGCAGC
>CAZEJK010000188.1:0-9886 GCA_964512045.1 uncultured Thermoanaerobaculia bacterium | reverse complement strand
CCACGACCACTTTGCTGATCTCGTTCTCGGTCACGCAACATTTCCTTGCGCCCTCGCGCCGTGGCGCCTTTGCGTTGATTCCGAGCACCTACCACCCCCAGCGGTCAGTGCCCCCCGGAGCACGCCCCCTGTTTGGCTCCGGCTCGTCCGGGTTGTGTATTGGCTACCCCACCCACCCATCTGCCTTTGCAGCAGGCGTCGAAACACCCTTCGATATCTGAAGCTCGCAGAGCAGGCTCCGGGGCGGGTGGGCGGCATTAAGAACTAAAAATTCAAAACTTAGAACTCAACTCACGACCTTGCTTCGCATTTTCGAAGGTACGGAGTTTTGAATTGGTAACATACTCGCCCGCCGGAGACGGAGGCAGCGATGACCTACAACTTCGACCCGGAGCAGTGGCTCGAGAACCAAACCAGAGCCGTCGAAGCACAGCACCAGCGCGGCGAGATCGACGATGCCCAGCGCGCACAGAAGCTCGAGGAGCTGGAGGACCGCTACCAGGATCTCGTGGCGCGGCTCGACGGGACGTACACCATCCCATCGAGCACAACGTAGCATCCAACGTGACCGTGGGCAGCCGCGTCCAACACTGTCACAGCAGAAGCCGTCGACACGCCGACCCACCGCACGGCGCGCACCCACTGGCGAGCAGACCTACTGGAACGGAATCGCGATCGGCAACCACACGCGAACCGGAACGCCATCCTTCGTCGCCGGCTCGAAGCGCCACTTTTTGACAGCGTCCTGCACCGATTGCTCGAACCCCAGCCCACCCCGCGGAACCTGCTGAATGGTCATCTCCTCGACGGTTCCATCGATGCCGACCAGTGCCTGCAGGCGAACCACGCCGCGCACCCGCATACGGCTGGCTGCCGCCGGATAGATCGGGGCGACCCTGTTGGTCAGGCGCGGCCGCTCAATATCCGGGCCGAGCGGCACGATATCGCCGGGCTGAACCGACCCGTCTGCGGGCTCTGGCCTGGCCGGTTGGCGAGCCGTCTCCGCCGGAGGCTGGGAAACGGGCGTCGGAACGACCGTCGGCACCGCAGTGGGCACCGGCGTCGGAGGCGGAGTCGGCGCCAGGGTCGGCACCTCGGTCGGCACCGGCGTCGGAACCGCGGTCGGCACCGGCGTCGGAACCGCAGTCGGCACCTCTGTCGGCACCGGCGTCGGCAGCGGCGTCGCAGCGGCGATCGGCTCAGTGGGAGCCTCGGCGACCTGACCGCCGCCTGCGCCCACTTCGACCGTCGGGCTCACCGTATCGGACAGCATTCGCTGCAAGCGCTGGCGCACCGCGTCCACCTCGGCCGCCCACTCGTCGGTGAAGTCGATCCCCTCGAGAAGCTCGAGCGACGACAGCCCGTCCTCTATGGTCGCTGGCGTTGGGTCCTGCTGGACTGAGTCCTGGACAAGGGCCAGAATCTGCTTCGCCCCGGCGTTGGCGTGCCAGGAGTTCACGTCGGCCACCTCACCCCACTTGAGCGCAGCCTCCAGGTACCTCTCCTGGGCGTACAGCGCGTCGCCCTCCGCCATGATGGCGTCGGCATTCTCCGGAACCTCCGTCTCCTGGCTCCAAGCGCCCGTGACCACCATCGCGACCAGCACGGCTCCGAGTACGATGGCTCCCCACCTCACGCGTCCGTCTGTTGCCCTGCTGCTCATGCGTCCCCCTTCACGCCGAGTGCCAACCCCCGGGTCACCGGAACGGTCGTGCGACTCATCGTCCCTGCTCCGAACGACCGCTCATCTCCACGAAGACCTTCCATCTCCCCATACTCAAGAGTACCTTGTCACCCACCCGGAGCACAACGATGACCGCCCTGTGCTCAGACGTCGATGGTGCAAACGTCCGAGTCAGGGGCGGTTCTCGACGGGACGCGGGAGGAGCACGAGCAGCCGCCCACGACTCATCGTCCGGCCGGCTCGCGCCGCCGCCTCGCGACCGGTGCCGAAGAACAGGTCCACGCGACCCGGACCGCGGATCGCACTCCCCGTATCCAGCATGACGACGAAGCGGTTCACGGCCTCCTCTCCTCCATCTGCTGTGGGAAGTGTGGTCTGGAGGTGCGCCAGCACGGGAACCGGGAACAGAGACCGGTCCAGCGCCACGCTGCGATGCGCCACGAGTGGCACACCGAAGCAGCCTGGCACCCCCGCGGAGACTGGCCTCGGCTCGAAGAAGACGTACGAAGGGTTCTGACCGAGCACCTCTTCCAGGAGATCCGGACGACGTCGCAGGAGCTCACGGATCGCGTCCATCGAGAGCCCATGGCTGGGGAGCAGGTCGCGCTCGCGCAGGTACCGGCCGATCGACCGATACCGGTGGCCGTTAGAGGCGGCGTACGCCAGACGCAGACGACCCCCGTCCTCGAGCTCCAGTAGACCCGAGCCCTCCACGTGCAGGATGAACGCATCCATGCGGTTGCGCACGAACGCCAGTTGGGGCGCCACGCCATCCAGCTCGCCGGCAAAGTCGATCGCAGCCCGATCCGGGTACGGCTCGAGCACATTCCCGCGCATACGCCCGACCAGCCGGCCCGGGCCGCGGCCGAACTGCGCCAGATCGATGGTGATCAGGTCGTCCGGAACGCCGTACACGGGAACAGCAAACTCCTCGCTACGGCGCAAGCGCGCCTCCAGCACCGGCTCATAGTATCCAGTGATCAGGGCCTCACCCGAGCCATCGGGACGTGCAGAAGGCATGATCACCGCCTGCTCGCGCAGGCTCATCGCTTGCGCCTGAGAATCAGCGCGCCGCACCACCGTCTCGCACAGGTCGGCGAACCCCGCAGCCAACTCGTCAGCACGGTACTCCCGCCCGGCCACCACGAACGTCCGTGTCGGCTCGAGCCCTCGCAGGTAGCGAGTCGCCGCGGCACACGCTGCGTCAAGGCTCGCGCTGTCGAGGTCGTCTGTGAGCACCGGCAGCGGGGACGCACCGGTCGCTGGTCGTGAAGCCGCCGAGACGCTCTCGACCGGCGGGTTCTGGTGCGAGGCTGGCGGCGCCGGTGGTGGGAACACCGGAGCCCGCGAGCGACAGCCGGTCGACAGAGCGACGGCAAGCCCAAGCGTCAACAGGACCGAAGACCGCAGCACACCGCACGCTCGGCTCACAACGCAGCACACCTCCTCACAGCAGTGGCAGGCCTGATCACTGCAACGGTGGTCGACACGGTGGCCCGGACCGGTACATCTCGAGGTCCTTCTCGAGAACCTCCGCTGCCTCATCCGCGCCGTCGCGGCGGGCACTCTCGACCAGGATCTCCTGCCACTCGGCCGCCTCAGCACAACGTCCCAGCTCGGCGAGCGCCTGCGCCACGATCTGCGCGTGCCGCGGCGTGCTCTTCGCCTCGTACACGCGCAGCGCCAGGTCCAAGGCACGTTCTCCGTCGCGAACCCCTCCCTCCGGCGCGGCCGAGAGCAACCGTGCCAGGGCAAAGGCGATCGCCCCGTCGGTTGGCATCCGCTCCTGTCCCGCGTCGAGGACTCTCTTCGCGCGGAGGTACTCGCCCAGGCGAACGAGCGCTGCGGCGCCCTGCACAACCGCCTCCGAGCTCGCCGGGTTGATCACTGCCGCCTTTTCGAACGGCTCCAGAGCAGCCTCGTCGTCCCCCAGCGCTGAGAAGGTCTGCGCGAGCAGCAGCTGCGCTTCGCCGTCCTCCGGAGCATCCTCGACAACCCGCATCAGGTGGGGCTTTGCTGCAGCCCAGGCGCCCCGGGCCGTCAACAGGCTCGCCAGGTTGAAGTGTGCTGTCAGGTTCTCCGGCTCGAGCTCGACCGCTCGCTCGTACTGATGCATGGCCCCATCCACATCACCGGTCCGTGCCAAGGCGGTACCGAGGTTGATGATCGCACGGACACTCTCCGGCGCAGCATCGACAGCCCTCTGGAACGAGTCTCGGGCCTCTTCGTACCGCTCGCTGGCGAATGCGAGCCGGCCGCGCACCAGGTGCACTCGCTCGCCTTCCCTGAGCACGGCGAGCTCGTCGATGAGCGGGTCGCGGGGCGTCAGGCCAACCGTACCCCGCCGACTGAGGTGGTAGGTGGCATCTTCCATCCGTCCCAACCCCCGATAGGCCATCGCGAGGCTGTAGTGCAAACGGTTGGCCTCGGGCACCGCTGCCAACGCCGACGTGAAGTACACCACCGCCCTCTCGTAGTCGCGACGTCGCAGCGCGAGGTTCCCGAGCCCCGCCATGGCAGACGACGATCCCGGGCTGAGCGACAGTGCGCGCCCATACATGATCTCGGCATCATCCTCCCGGTTCAGTCCGAGGTACGCATCTCCGAGGTACACCAGCGCAGCGAAGTCGTTCGGCTCCAGCGACCATGCTGCCTCGTACTCATCGACCGCTTCCTGTAAGCGATCCTGATTGTGGAACACATGCCCGAGGAGATGGTGCCACTTGAACTCGTTCGGTTGCAGGAAGCTCGCATTGGCGTACGCCTCGGCGGCCTGATCGTAGAGCTCGTAGGCATGGTACAGCTGACCGAGCGTTCCGTACGCCGCAGCCAGCCGCTGCGGGTTGGCATCCGGCTCCGCGATGGCCGCTTCCATCTCCTGGCGCGCCTGACGGAGCTGCTTGGCCACGACCTCGTCGAGGTTGGTAAGATCGGGCCGGCTCACAGGGCCCAGCTCGGCCCGGATCCGGGCCATCTCCTCGACCGTGCTCTCTTGAGCCGACACACCACCCGTGCCGACGACCGCGACGAGAACCGCGATCAGTGACAGGATGTGAACCGGACATCGTGATCTACTGCGCATTGCTGCCTCCTGCTGTAGCGCCCGTGTTCGCACTTCCCTCGCGGAGCACCACGTACTGCCCCGCCTCGTACCCCGGAAACGTCTCGCGGCTGCCGTCCGGCCAGATCACGGTGATCGACTTCACGCGTGTGGTGCTGCCGAGCCCCACCAGGACCCGCGGATCCCGCGTGGAGCAGAAGCTCCCGTCCGAACGCACGCGCCGCCACATCACAGGGCCCTTCTCCGGCACGACCTGCACGCGCGCGCCCAACGCGTCGCGCGGAGCATCAGCGAGTCGGCAACGGATGCCGAGCCACGAGCTCGCGTTCCCGACCTGGTTGAGCAGCAACCGGGTCGGACCGTTGTTGTTGGCCATCAGGACATCCATATCGCCGTCGTTATCGACATCACCGAACGCCGCTCCACGGCTCACCTCGATCAACGGAAACATGTCCCCTGCGCGATCGCTCACCACCTCGAAGCGTCCGTTCCCCTGGTTGCGCAGCAGGTGGTTCGGCTGACCGAGAGGGTACGGGTCGCCCGCTCGCACCCGCTCTGCAAGGGCCCGCACCGCACCGTTGAAGATGAGCAGATCGAGCCAGCCGTCGTTGTCGAAGTCGAACCAGCCGGTCCCGAATCCGGTCTTGCCACGCGATATCGAGGCGAGGCCAGCTGTCGCTGTCCGATCCTCGAACAGGCCCGTGCCGTCGTTGACATACAGGGTGTTGGTCTCCTCCATGATGTGCGTCATGAACAGATCGTCGTCGCCGTCGCCATCGAAGTCGGCGGCGTCCAGACCCATGCTCGCCTCGGCCATGCCCTCGGAGTTCACCGCTGCGCCGGCCCATAGAGCCTCGTTGCGGAACGTCCCGTCCTGATTGTTGAGCCAAAGCTGGTTGGGATCTCCGTCGTTGGCCACGTAGATATCGATCCAGCCGTCACCGTTCAGGTCCGACGCCACCACACCGAAGCCCGCCCCGTACTCGGCGTTCACACCGGCGCGCACGGAGACGTTCTCGAAGGTGCCATCGCCGCGGTTGCGGTACAGGCTGTCCGGAACAGGGTTGTAGGCGTCCGGTCCACAGAAGTCGCGAGCGCTCGAGTTGTTGTAACACTCGCGGTCGGGATCGGTCTCGAAGTCAACGTAGTTGGCGACGAACAGATCGAGATCTCCGTCGTGGTCGTAGTCGAGGAACGCCGCGCAGGTGCTCCATCGCGGGTCGCCCACTCCCGCTTTCTCGGTCACATCGACGAAGGTACCGTCACCCTGGTTGCGGTAGAGCGCGTTCGCACCGAGGTTGGTCACGTACAGGTCGACCCATCCGTCGTTGTCGTAGTCGCCTGCCGCGACACCCATCCCGTACCCGTCCGACACGATGCCGGTCGAGCCGGTGACGTCAGTGAACCGCAACGTCCGCGTTCCGTCCTCGTGCACCACCAGGTCGTTGCGGTACACCCTGTCCAGCGGCGGGTCCTCGCCTTGCCACGGGAACACTGCCTCGGACATCTTCTCGCCGAGCAGGCTACCCTGCACCAGATACACGTCGAGATCGCCGTCGTTGTCGTAGTCCACCAGGCCCGCGCCCTGACCGGTGATCTCGGCGATCGTGAAGTTGCCGGTCATCCCGTTGAAGTGCGTGAACTCGATTCCTGCCTCGGCAGTCACGTCCTCGAAGTACGGTCCGTCGCTGCCCACTGCAGGGAGCGCCGTCAGCATCCAAGCGACACTCCACCATGCCGCCGCACTCCCAACGACCCAACACGTTCGCAACCTCCGGCCCACAGCTCGGCCCTCCTTTACCGCCAGAGTATACTCGCACTCTTAGGCGAACGCGTCTCAGTTGCACTCGCGGCGTCACACCTTCTCGAAGCGTGCTGTCCCACCCTGCTTCACGAGCCACCAGTGGCAGCTCGGACAGGGTTGCTCAGCTTGCCGATCCCGCCGATCTCCACCTCCACCGTATCACCGTCGAGGAGAGGACCGACCCCTGCCGGAGTCCCTGTGAGCAGCACATCCCCGGCCTCGAGGGTCATGAACGAGGTGACCCAGGCCAGCAGGTGAGCGGGCGAGAACACCATGTGTGCGGTCCTTCCGCGCTGTCGGAGCTCGCCGCTGACCGTGCAGGTCACCTCGACATCGGCCACCGAGCCCTCGTCGAGACCTGTCACGAGCCATGGGCCGAGGGGGCAGAAGGTGTCAAACCCCTTGCCCCGCGTCCATTGGCCGTCGCGCCGTTGCAGGTCGCGAGCCGTCACGTCGTTCGCACACGTCAGACCGGCCACGACGCTCCATGCGTTGTCGACGCCCAGGTTGCGGCAGCGCCTGCCGATCACCAGCGCGAGCTCCGCCTCGTGCTCCACCTGCCGCGACTGCGGCGGTACCACGATCGCCTCACCAGGACCGATCACACTGGACGGAGGCTTCAAGAAGATGAGCGGCTCGGTGGGCACGTCCGCACCGTGCTCAGCCGCATGCGCGGCGTAGTTCCTGCCCACACAGACCACCTTGCTCGGCGCCGTTGGCGCCAGCAGCCTGCGACTCTCGATCTGCCCGAGATCCTCGGTCCGATCGAGCCGATCGAACGGCACACCGGACAGCGCGACCAGGTGATCGTCCTCGACGACGGCCCAGCGCGCTTCCGCTCCATCCGCAACGCGCACCACTCGTTCCATCTCGAACCTCCATCCGTAACCTAGCGCACCTCGCGTCCGATCCGCTACTCTGCACGGATGCGCGTGCTCGCGATCGCAGACCTGCATCTGTCGTTTGCGCGGCCGAAACCGATGGACATCTTCGGTGAGCAGTGGCGCGACCACCACCAGAAGATCGCGACGGCGTGGGACGCGCTCGTGCACGAGGATGACGTCGTGCTCTGCCCCGGCGACCTGTCGTGGTCGATGCGCCTGGTGGACGCCGTCCCGGACCTGCAGTGGATCGGCGAGCGTCCGGGCCTCAAGATCCTGGGCCGCGGCAATCACGACTACTGGTGGAGCTCGGTCGGCAAGGTTCGCGCTACGGTGCCATCCAGCTGTCGGGTTCTCCACCAGGATGCCGTGGACATCGGCGAGGCGATCGTTGCTGGCGCCCGAGGGTGGCTCGCTCCCACCGATCCCGAGGCCACGGAACAGGATCGGAAGATCTTCGAGCGAGAGCTGGGACGTCTCGAACGGTCGCTCGACGCTGCACAGCGCATCGCGGCCTCACGCCCCCTGATCGCCGCCCTGCACTACCCGCCGTTTGACGAGAGCGGCCAGCCGACTGCGGTGGTCGATCGTCTGCAGGCTGCGGGCGTCGCAGTGTGCGTGTACGGCCATCTGCACACTGCCGAGGCTCACGCCACGGCCGTCGAAGGTTTCGTTCACGGCATCCAGTACCGCCTGGTGGCCTGCGACGCGATCAACTTCGCACCAGTGCTGGTGTGGCCGACGGAGTGAGTCCTCAGCTCCGACCTCTCAGCAACTGAAGACCGCCGCATCTTCGAAGAACCGCGGCATCATCTCCGAGGCCGCGGGCCGGCTTCCGGCAGCCAGTGCCGGGCTTTCCCCGGCAAAGCTCAACACTCTCCGCAGAGGCTCCACTCACCACGCGAGCGCCGAGCAGCGAAGTGGTCCCGGCTCCGGCTCTGGCCCCCGTCCCGGATGCCGGCAGCCGGTCCCGGAGCACTGAAGCCCCGACCATCGGGTTGACCCGAACGCCCACTGACTGCTGGCCCAAACCGCTATCCACCACCGGATTCTACGCCACGCGCTCAGCCACCCGTCACCGGCTGCGTTCGCTGACAAACCCCACCACCTGACGCACCAGCCACTCCTGATCCTCCGGCTCGTGAAACCGGTGGCCGGCACTGGGATGGACGACGAACCGGGTCGAGCTGCCCGCTTCGGCGAGGCGGGCCCCGTTTGCAAACGCCACCACCTCATCGTTGACTGCATGAATGACCAGCCACGGACACCCGACCTGTCGCGCCGCCCGCAGCACGTCGTGCCGTGCTGCGTCCACGAAGAACTCGCCCGAGATCCACTGGTCGTCGCCGACCTGGACGCGCCCGCGCAGCTCGTCTCCGCTGCCGCCCCACTCGGCGCGAGGCTGAGCAGGTAGATGCGCAGGGCTTCCCACGGTGACAAGACCGGCAATCGGGGTTGTCGGCGCCGTCAGCACAGCAACCGTGCCCCCGAGTGACGAGCCCGTGAGCACCAACGGCAGATCCTGTTCGACGCGATCCCGGACGAAGCGGAGGACCGCGGTGAGGTCCTCCACCTCTCGGCTGACCGTCAGAAGCTCCGGGTCTCCCTGCGAGTCGCCGCGACCCGCGAAATCGAACCGCAGGGCAGACCAGCCGACCGCGACCAACCGCTCACACACAGCACGGTGCTTCTCGCTCTCCTTCGAGCTCAGCATCCCATGGCACACGACTGCCATCCCGGCTGACGCTCGCTCCGTCGGGGCATGCCACTCGCCCGCGAGCACCTCACCACGACTGTTCGGAATGGCCACCGGCTCCACACGTGAGGAAACTTCAGTCATTGCGACTCACCACTTCCACTCGAAGATTGGAATTGACATGCCGATCATCAGATTCTATAGTACGACCGATCGAGAAGGGCCGACGCCGAGCCCGGCGCCTTGCCCACCCAGGGGGAGGTCAGATCATGCCATTGTACGAGTACGAATGCACAACCTGTGGGTACCGTTTCGAGCGCATTCTACGAGTCGCCGATGCGCCCGCCAGCCGTGAGTGTCCCGAGTGCGGCGCCAGTGCGCGGCGAAAGATCGGTGCTCCGGCCCTGCAGTTCAAGGGCTCTGGATGGTATGTGAACGACTACGGCAAGGGCAAGGACCGACCGAGCGCCGAGAAGCACTCCCAGCCGAAGAACGGCGACACGCCATCGTCGACCGAGACGAAGACAGACAGCTCGAAGGCGAGCACGGAAACACAGAAGACCGAGAGCGCCTCGTCGACGACGGCCGCAGCCTCGGCAGCCTGACACCACCGCAACCGACTCGGCGCCGACACCAACCCAGCAGATCACGGCTCCGGCATTGCCGGAGCCTTTGCTGTAGCCGCTCACGGAGCCGTATCTTCGAAAGGGGGGTGGTCGGTTAGCTCCACCACCCCCTACATGTTGTGGTCACCATTCGT
>CAZEJK010000187.1:0-9895 GCA_964512045.1 uncultured Thermoanaerobaculia bacterium | reverse complement strand
CTCAACCCAGGCGCTTTGCTTCGAATTTTCGAAGATACGGCTCCGTGAGCCGCTACCCGTCCTCATCGATCTTCCCTCGCAACCGCTTGCGGCGAGACCGCTTGCGCTTGTCCTCAACACGTCGTCGGCGCTCTTTGCGGGGGACTCGGGTGGGATGTCGCTCCGGATCCTCGGCAAGAGCGTCGCGGATGAGCTGCGCGAACCGATCGAGTGCGAGCTGAACGTTGGCCTTGCGGGTGCGATGCTCCTGGACGGCGAGATGCAGCTCTCCGTACCGGTTGATGCGGTGTGCCAGACGCTCGAAGATCTTTCGCTTGGCGTCGTCGCTCAGCACGGTGGAGTCGGCCACGTTGAACCGGAGTACCGCGCGGGTCTCGACCTTGTTGACGTTCTGGCCCCCCGGGCCGGAGCTGCGCGCAAATCGGATCTGGACCTCGTCACGAGGGACGCTCAGACTCTCGTCGATCCAGATGAATTTCTCCACCATGGTGCTCACCGAATGCTATCAGCTGCCGGAACCCTGCCCACCAGGGCGTTGTGTATCTCCAGCCGAGGTCGGAGGTGCCTCGGTGGTGTCATCGCGATCCTCCTGAGCGGTGCCGGTGGGTCTGCGGTTGCCCCACGAACCCACGAGCACGGTCAGCAGCGCCAGCAGGGCCTCGTCGACGAAGGGGATCGCGTCGGGGATGACGAGATCCAGGAGGAACAGGACCAGCAGGAGGACGAACAGGTACGGGTAGCGGAGACGACTCGCGAACCTGGCAACGAGCTGGTTGATCGATATTGGCATTGGCTCATGATACGGGATCGGATCGCCGATCGTCATCCTGTGGTTGGGGAACGTGGCGCGTTTCCCGTGGCGACCCTCTATCGGCGGGTCTGCACACGAACCCGAGCGGGGCGTGCAGTATCATCGGTCCATGGCGTTGGACCGACTCAGAACGTTTTCTGTCTGGAGCAGATGGCTCGCGGTGGTCGTGGTGATGCTCGGCTGCCCGGCGGACCGTGCTGACTGTCGCCAGCCGTCTGCTCTCGTCCGTAGCGTCGTGCTCGAGGAGATCGATGCCCACACTCTGCGGGTGCATCTGCGGGTGCCGCGGTTGCCCGAGACGACGCCACGGCTGTTCGTACAGCATCGGACAGTGGTAGCGAATCGGATCGCGATCGA
The DNA here is from genome assembly GCA_964512045.1 of uncultured Thermoanaerobaculia bacterium. GTDB lineage: Bacteria > Acidobacteriota > Thermoanaerobaculia > Thermoanaerobaculales > Sulfomarinibacteraceae > CAZEJK01. The sequence continues at coordinate 8,727 of CAZEJK010000187.1, read as the reverse complement.
CAGCGGCACGGCGGCGACGGTGGAGCTCACGCAGCAGGGCGGCTGGATCCGATTCGACTTTCCCCTGGCGGCGGTTCCGGAGGAGGTGCTGTCGCTCGGCCTGGAGCCGATGGTGGTCCGTTGGGAGGGGCTCGGCCCAACGGGAGATGTCGTGCTGGCTGCCGAACGGACTGTGGACCCGTTGGTGCGTCGCGGGGTGGAGCTGCGTCCTTGGGACCTGTTCGTCAAGTACGGTCGTGTCACCGAGCTCGGCGTGTGGCCATCCGCCAAGGGACTGCAAGTGCGCGCCACATTGCTCCTGTACAACCCCCTGTCGTTCTCCGTGATCGTCGAGCGGTTGGCGTACCGGCTCGAGATCTCTGATCAGCAGGTCGTGGAGGATGAGCACGAGGGGCTTACTCTGGCATCCCGCGAGGTGACGCGAGTGCCGATCGCGAGCACCGTTGCCGTCGGGAGCGCGTTGCGCAGCGGGCTCAACGCCATCCTCGAACGACCGCGCTACCGGCTCAGCTGCGAGCTCGAGGTTCGGACGCCGACAGGCCCCGTAACCCTCGCGTTCTCACGAGGCGATGGTGGTGCGACGGAGTGATCGACGATGTGGCGGGCGCCGGCGCTGCGATGTGGTGTGCCGAGCATCACCTCGCGAAGGGACGGTGCTGGGCTAGACTGGTGCGATGGGTGACGGTAGGGATCTCGGGGCGGCCACATGCGCTCGAGTCGCTGGCCGCCGGAGGATGTATGAAGCTGGTGCTGACCTGTGCAGTTCTGGCTGGAGTCGCGATGAACGGCTGTGAGCCGGCGAGTCCCTCGGTTGAGGAGGAGCGAGCGGCACAGCGGGAGCAGATGATCGAGCAGCAGATCGCAGCTCGAGGCGTTCGTGATCCGGCAGTCCTGGAAGCGATGCGTACCGTGCCGCGGCATGAGTTCGTTCCGGAGAGCTTTCGCGCGCAGGCGTACTCCGACTCGCCGCTCCCGATCGGGGACGGACAGACCATCTCTCAGCCCTACATCGTGGCTCTCATGAGCGAGCTGCTCGAGGTGCAGGAAGGTGAGCGAGTCCTTGAGATCGGGACCGGCTCTGGCTACCAGGCGGCGGTTCTGGCAGCTATGGGTGTCGACGTGTACACGATCGAGATCTTGCCCAATCTGTGCCAGCAGGCGGCCGAGACGCTCGAACGTCTTGGTTACGAACGCGTCACCGTCCGTTGTGGAGATGGGTACGGAGGCTGGCCGGAGCATGCGCCGTTTACCGGGATTATCGTGACCGCAGCGCCAGAGCGCGTACCCCAACCCCTGTTGGATCAGCTGACCCTGGGTGGCAACATGGTGATTCCCGTTGGCTCGTTTTATCAAGAGCTCAAGGTCATTACGCGCACCGAGGACGGGTTTGAGGAACGATCTGTAATACCTGTTCGCTTCGTGCCGATGACCGGTGAGATCGAGCGCTCTTTGTCCGAAGATTGACCGTGGACATGCTCTATTTGACATCCGAGGGTTCCAGCGCGGACCCGCGGCGAACACGCAAGCTCTCGTGCACCGCTGTGAGCCCCGTTCCAGCCGCCCGCCGTCGAGGTATGACGGAATGCCGTACGGCGTCGTGTCCCTTGACCGGGATGCCCTTTTCCCGTAGCATCAGACTGTTCTTATTGGTGATGAACGCTTTCGCTCGTGATACCAGAGTTTCCTCGCAACGTCCGCTCGGCACGGTTGTCGAGCACAGATCGGGCGTGTGGAGGCGGGTCGGGAGCGGTTCGGGAGTGGCCCTTCAAAGGAGGGTTCCGATGTTTCGAGATCGGTTCTTTGCCGGCATTTTTCTTCTGGTTTTGATGGCCACGGTGGGTTGGGCCTCACCGGCATTTGCACAGCCCGATCCCGGAGTCAATTCATCGCTCTTCGTGACCGGAGGGACACTCAACGGAATCGATATTTCTGGTTCAGGACCACGGATCGTGGTTCAGGCCGGCAACGTCGTTTCCGGTACGATCGAGCTGGAGTACACGAGCCAGTTCCAGCCGCCTGGTCGTGTCATGCTGGCGGGGACACCCACGTGGGGAGATCCGGTACAACGGGGGTTCGATCTCGGTGAGCTGGCCACCCCCGCCGGCGGCGCGCCGATCACGGTGGACCTTGAGTTCGAGGCGCCGTGGACCGTGGGATCACACCGGGTTCTGTTTGCCTTCTTGCAGCAGTTCACGGCGCAGCATGTGCTGTCGATGACGGACTGGCGAGGCGGATCACCGGTGTGGTACGACGGTAACGATATTGCTGGTTGGAGCTTCCTGCAGCTGCAGCAGGTCAGCGCTCAGGGCCGAGCAACGGGGCGCCTTCTGGCCGACGACGGCAGCTACGACACGATCCAGGTGCCCGCAGCTGCTCTCGAGGTGATCGTCATCGCCGGCGACCCGGCGGAAAGCTCGAGTGCGACGATTGTCGGGGGCACGCTGAACAACGTCGATCTGTCTCAGAAGGACCGTATCGTGGTCGGCCCGGGTGTGGCGATCAACGGGACGCTTCGCGTGGCAACGGAAAGCTACTGGAATGCGGGTCAGACGGTACGCATGGTGACCACGCCGAGCTGGGGTGATCCGCAGACGGAGTACGCCGACCAGGGTGCTGTCTCGCCGGGAGAGACTGTGCATGAGGTGCCGGTCTCTTTGCATGCGCCGCAGACGGCCGGTGTGTACTCGGTGATCGTGGCGTTTCGTGCTGGCCTCGATGCCGCACAGCTCGCCTCGATGACCGAGCCGAGCTACGCGGCGCCGGTGTGGGGAGACGACAACGATATTGCCCGGTGGACCCCGGGGCAGATCGAGGAGGCCAATGAGCGGGGGCGCGTGATCGGTCAGCTGCTGATCGATGATGGGGCGTACCAGGATACGTATGTGCCAGCGGCGGCCGTGGAGATCGTCGTGGACGACACGGACCCGGGCGCGATGTCGGACCTGCGGATTACCGGCGGCGAGCTCGCTGGTGTGCCCCTGGTGGAGGGGCAGAACCGTGTCTTCGTGCGTGCCGGCGAGGAGCTCAGCGGCAGCGTCCAGCTCAACTATCTCAACGCATGGCCCGCTGGCGCCGGAGTCGCGTTCGGCGCAACGCCGACGTGGGGTGACCCGGCCACAGGTGGCATCGATTTGAGCGAGCTCGGCGCCGACGTTGATGCGGCGGCGGCTACGGTGCCACTGACGTTCACCGCGCCCCCCAGCCCGGGTCTGTACCACCTGTTCTTCGCCTACCGTGCCGAGCAGACCGTCGACAACGTCCTGTCGATGACCGCCCCGGCGGTCGGGGCGCCGGTCTGGGGCGACGGGAACGATGTTGCCTCGTGGGGCGACGACGAGCACGACGAGGCGCTGGAGAACGGACGCGTCCTGGGCAGGCGGTTGCAGCCTGACGGGAGCTACCGCCACCTGTTCGTTCCGGCCGCGTGCGTCGAGGTCGTGGTCATCGGTGATGATCCGGGCGCCGACTCCACCTTGCACCTGTCTTCGGGCGTGTTCCCTGGCGCTGTCGTGACAGCGGGTCAGCGACAGCTCGAGGTCGCGCCTGGCGAGGTGGTGCAGGGAACGGTCCACCTGCGCTACACCAGCGCGTGGCCAGAGGCGTCTCGGGTGCAGCTCGGGTGGACGCCGAGCTGGGGCGACCCCGCCGGTTCCGCTGTGGGCGGAGGCGTGCTGGTGAGCCCGGCGTTCAATGATCAGATCTCGGTGCCAGTACAGTTCACTGCGCCGACAGCGAACGGGACATACCGCCTCGCGTTCGCATTCCGCTCCGCTCCCAGCCTCGGCCATTTGATGTCGATGACGGCCGACGATCGATCTGTGAGCTGGAACGACGGCAACGACGTGGCGTCGTGGCGGGTTTCCCAGTTCGAGGCAGCGGATGCCTCCGGACATACGCTCGCGAGCTTGCAGGGTGCGGATGGTGTGCGTCAGGTGTGGGTGCCTGCCACAACGATCGAGGTTGTGGTCGACACGTTGGATCCGGGCCATCAGTCGTCCCTTGAGATCGTCTCTGGCGTGATCAACGGCGTGCACTACCCAGCAAGCTGGGCCCACCGGTTGACCGTGGCGCCCGGACAGTGCCTGTTCGGCGAGCTCGAGCTGGCGTACACCAGCGGATGGCCGGCGGGCCAACCGGTGGTGTTCGGTCTGACACCGACGTGGGGAGACCCATCGACAGCGTACGGTGACGTCCGTCAGCTGGCGAGCCCCGCTGTGGGCGCACCGATCGATCTGCGGGTGAACATCACGGCTCCGAGGCAGGCGGGCAGCTACTGGCTCGTGCTGGCCTTCCGCGGCGCTTCAGACGCTGCACAGCTGTTTTCGATGACTGCCGACGACCGGGAGCCGAGCTGGGGTGATGGGAATGAGGTGGCCGACTGGTCCCTCGAGCAGATCGACGAGGCGAACACCTACGGTCGCACCCGGGCGCGGTTGCTATCGGGAAGCGGTGAGTACAGAGAGGTCGCGGTTCCAGCGGTAGCCATCGAGCTGGTGGTCGAGAGCACCGACTTCGGAGACGCCTCTTCGCTCGAGCTTCGAGGTGGGGCTGTCAACGAGGTGCCGGTGGGCGCCGACCAGCAGAGAGTACGCGTGCCGGCGGGCGATTCCATCAACGGTGAGGTGCGTCTCGGCTGGTCGAGTGCGTGGCCCGAAGGCACTCGGGTACCGATGGGGATGACCACCACCTGGGGCTCTGCCGCACAGAGCGTGTCACCGCTCGGTACGGCCGGCGACCCGATCGCGGGTGAACGCGTGATCTCGATCTCCGAGACGGCGCCGGAAGAGCTCGGGCTCCATCGGCTCATCTTCGCGTTCAGAGCCGACGAAGGTCTGGGTGCGGTGTTCTCGATGACCGATGGCCGCTTCGGCGAACCTGTCTGGGGAGATGGCAACGATATCGCCGGCTGGGGGCTGCAGCAGATCGAGCAGGCACGGCAGGAAGGACGAGCCACCGGGATTCTGCGGTATCCCAGCGGTCTGTACATCTCGACCCAGGTGCCGGCCGCGGTCATCGATATCGATACAACCGCGGCGGCTCCTCCTGTCGCAGCGTCAGCGACAGCTCGTCTTCTCGTACCGGCCGCCGCAGATACTCCAGGCGCGTTGGGGACTCGCTGGCTGACCGATCTCGTGCTCCACAACCCCGGCGACGCGGATGTGACGGCGCGTGTGTACTTCCTCGATCGTCGGGGTGACGGCGTCATGGAGCCGGTGGGCCGTGTGCTCACGGTTCCGGCGCAGGAGTCTCGAAAGCTGGAGAGCGTTCTGGCCGGGCTGTTTGAGCTGCATCCGGCGGTTGGCGGTCTGATGATCGCTGCGGACGGCAGCTTGATGGTCAGCTCTGCCACCTACAACCCAGTTGGTAATGGGCGGTTCGGTCAGCACATTGTTGGCCTGGCGATGGAGGATCTGGTCCAGGGTCGCGAGGAGGCGGCGCTGATCGGGCTGACGGGGAACGAGGAGTTTCGGAGCAACATCGGCTTCGTCAACACCATGGACACGCCGATCAACGTCGAGGTTCGGTACTTTCTTGCCGATGGCGCCGAGATCGGGATGCGCGGATATCAGATCGCTGGGTACCAGATGCTCCAGGTCGACGGGGCATTGGCCGAGCTTGGCGTCGGTGCGATCGATGACGGGTTTGCTGTGGTTCGTGCGGTCGAGGACGATGCCCACTACGCTGTGTACTCCTCTGTGGTCAACCGACTGACAGGTGACCCGGTGTACGGGTCGCCGGTCCGGGCGAGTGACGAGCCGCTCTACCTCGGTGGGATGGCGAACGCTGTTGGCCGCTTCAACACCTACTGGTTGTCGGACGTTCAGCTGTACAACCCGGGTGATGAGCTGGCCGAGTGTGAGCTCCGTTTCCGCCTGGCGGACCAGTTCACCATGGCTCCGCGCAGGGTTCAGGTGTCGGTGCCCGCGCGATCGACGGTGCGGCTTGCAGACGTCGTCGGAGACACGTTCCGGATCAGCGGGAGCGGTGGGCTGCGGATCGTACCGTTGCGCGGAGTGATTGCCGCCAGTGCGATGACGTACAACGTTGGGGGCGTCAACGGCCAGTACGGTCAGCACATCCCGGCTTTCTTTGACGCTGAGGCGATCGAGGGGGGTGAGACCGGCCGGATCATCCACCTTGCCAACTCCATCGATCTGTGCACCGGATTCCGCACCAACATCGGTGTCCTCAATGCCTCGCCGTACGAGACCGACGTCCAGGTGGAGCTGTACCGAGGCGACGGCACGTACATGCTGACTCGGATCTTGCGCCTGTATCCGTACGGGTACCACCAGGAGAACGACATCTTGAACTGCGTCACACGAACCAACGTGTTCGATGGCTACGCGATCGTCCGAGCAGTCAACCCGGACGTGCGGTTCTTCGCGTTCGCCTCCGTGGTGGATACGGTATCCGGCGATGCTCTCTACATTCCGGCGGAGAAGCCGTGAAACCGCTCAGCTTGTCAACTCTGGAGCCGGGCGGCGAGCAACAGTCCGACAATCGTCTTCGCGTCCTGGATCTCACCGTCGGTGATCGCTTCGAGGGCCTGTGACAGCGGCCATCGCTCGATCGAGATGATCTCATCCGGATCGGTCGGGACCGGGTCTTTCGTCTGGCTCAGCTCCGATGCCAGATAGCACGTGATCCGCTCGTCGGTGAACCCGGGCGTGGTGAAGAAGCTGACGAGCCGCCTCCACGCGGCGGCCTCGAGCCCCGTCTCCTCGCGAAGCTCGCGGCGTGCGCACTCCAGCTCCGACTCGCCGGCAACGTCGAGCTTTCCAGCCGGAAGCTCGAGCAGTCGACGTCCGATGGCGTACCGGAACTGCCGTACGAGGACGACGTCATTCTGGTCGGTCAGCGGCACGATGACGACCGCGCCATCGTGACGGATCACCTCCCGGACCGTCTCGTGGCCGTTGGGGAGCCGAACGTGGTCGACGTCAAGCCGTACCACCGTGCCGTCGTAGATACGCTCGCCAGAGAGCTTGTGCTCGCCCTGTGACATCGCCGCCTCCTCGAGACGGCACGCTACCGCGAACTCGAGTGACACGCAACGGCGTCGTGGTACCGTCGTGACATGGCACGATCGCGAGCACCGGTGCGGATGGCTCGAGCTCATGGAGAGGCGGAGCACCCCGGAAGGTCCGCCTGGGAGCGGGTCTGGCAGCTCGTTCGTTCGGTCCCACAGGGAACGGTCGTGACCTATGGTGACATCTCGCGGGCGCTGGCGGGCACGCTCTCACCGGTGGCGGTTGGCTGGGCACTGCACGGGTGTCCGGAGGACGTGCCGTGGCAGCGTGTGGTGAACGCGTCCGGACGGTGCTCGACAGAGCGGCTGCCAGATCTTCCGCCGGGTCTCCAGCGGACGCTGCTGGAGGCGGAAGGAGTCGAGTTCGCGGAGGACGACTCCATCGATCTCGACCGGTTCAGGTGGCACGGGCTCCGAGCGCCCGGCGATCTGTTCGACAGCGTTGAGCAGCCGGTGCGGTGATCCGTGAGCTTGCGCCGGAATGCGGAGTGTGTTACGAGAACAGGGGTGGTAGAGATCATGTCGCGTTGGCTCATGGTTTTGTGGAGTATCGCCGCTGCGACCGTGAGTAGTGTCGCAGTGGCTGCCGAGACTTCGTCGTCTCCGTTGGATCACGCGCGTGCAGCAACCGTTCTCCTCGAGGTGGATCGCGTCTTCCAGGGGCATCACTCCTACCTGCGTGGTTTGGGTGTCGCGGTTGGGGATGAGGGGATTGTCGTGACCTGCGCCAGTGCCGTGAGCTCCCAGGGCACGGCGCAGATCATGGGGATTGCCCGGAGCGTCGAGATGAGGATCGTACGGATCACCGCCCGCGCCGCTGATGCGCCTGCAGGGCGGGAGGCTGTCGGGACGATTCTCGCCAGCGGAGGGGACATCGCACTCGTCAGGACACAGCCGGCGCCGACGACAACGATCGAGCGCGTTGCAGCCTCTGGCGGGGCGGAGGATGGTGATACGGTCTGGGTTATCGAGGTTGTGGACGGCGCAGGTGAGGGAAAGCTGCGCCGCCGTGTTGCACGGGCAACCGTGGATGTCGTCGCCGGGCAGGCGGTGCTGGTCCACGACACGGCGCCGGGCGGGATCTTGTGTGGATCCCCGGTCCTCGATCGGTACGGAGCGCTGGCAGGTCTTGTGTCGGGCGGCAACGTCCAGGGACATCCTGTCATTGTCCCGTGGAAGGAGATCGAGCGCTTCGTTCTGGACGAACGGGTGCGAGTTCGGTTTCGTCCTCCCGCCGTCCTGTCGCCGCCTCAGCCGATCGACGTGACCGTCACCGAGGTGTTCGGGGACCTCGGTGCAGTCGCCGGAACGGCATCGCTTTCGGGCGCTGGGATCGAGCCGATCGAGGTGGCGATGGTGGAGGACGAGGACGGTTGGAACGCGACCTTCAGAATCTCACAGCATGGTTCGACGCGAGGGATGTATACGGCGCGAATCGGGCTCCTGAACGCCGAGGGTGAGCAGGTGTTCGTCCGTGAGGAGCGGATTGCGGCATCGGATGAGGCGATTATCAAGCTGGATGACCGGGAGTCAGCAAGCGAGATTCTCAGGAGGCGGCGCGCCATGGAGAACCCGGTCACGCTGAGCGAGTATGCGCGCTCGATGCAGAGCCTGCCCGAGAGCGAGGAACAGGACGACTCGCGCCTTGCCGAGCGCCTGGAAGGCTGGATCGACGCAGCGACAGGAGCACTGGA
>CAZEJK010000186.1:0-9928 GCA_964512045.1 uncultured Thermoanaerobaculia bacterium | reverse complement strand
GAATCCACCCTTCGGGTCTCGCCGTTGGTTCACTCATCCGGCATGTGAGCTGCCTTTGCAGTGTTCTCAGTTGCCCGTTCCTATCCACCTTCTCGATAGCTCAGGTCACGGTTGTTGCGGGAACACTGCGCCGAGCAGCCAGAGTAGGTCGCCGCCGCTGGCACCTTCGATCAGGTCGCACTCGCTCGAGCCGGGTGGCGTCCAGGCGGGATCGGTGATCACACGGAGCTCGACTGCAAGGTCCGCAGCGTCAATGGTGGCATCGGGCCACGGGTCGCACGGGCCGGACCAGATCAGGTTGCGCCAGCTGTTGGTTGTGATCGGCGGGTTCGTGTCGAAAGTGATCGTCGCGTCGTTGAGCAGCTCGGTGCCATCGGCGAGATCGGCGCGCGGCCTGACGACGAACGAGACGTGCCCTTCGCCGCGACCGGTGGCGTCATTGGCGGGCAGGAAGCCGGCGTCGGGGTCGGTGGGTAGCTCGCCAGTTTCCGGGTCGAGCGTGCGGAACTGCCACTGGAGCGTGCCGTTCGGCCGCAGCTCACCCGTGATGTCGAGCCACCACGGTCGCAGCACACCGTCGCGCCAGTCGGAGATCGTTTGTCGCGTTGCGAACTGAGCCCCGCCGGCCGTGACCGCGACGGTCTGATCGCCCCAGCCGACCTCGGTCAGGCGGACCGCCGACCAGTCGAGATCGGGATCGAGCGCGTCGCTGACGAACACCTCCTGGGCGGGTGCGGATGCCGATGAGAGGTTCTCGAAGAACACCGTGTAGGCGATCTCCTCGTCGACCGTGATCGCCTGCAGCGAGCCTTCCCCGAACGGCCCGAGCTTCTCGTTCGGGTCGTTCGAGCGGATGACCTGGCCCTTGACGTAGTCGTCGAGCGCCGCCATGACATCGTCCGGCACGTTACCATCCGGGTAGGCCGTGTCGAGGATCGCGTACGGGTTCGGGACGGCTGCGTCGTAGTGGTGGTGGGTTCTCAGACCTTGGATGTACAGGTGGGTGTACCACTCGTCCACGAGGATGATCGCGGTCACCGGCACCACGATTGGGGTCGAAAGGCCCAGAACTTCGATCGTGCCGATGGTTGACCCTTCCGACACGTAGGCAACCAACGACTCGAGCACGCCAAACGTACCAGCGCCGACGTTGCCTGCGCCATGCGCGCGCGTGCCCTGGTAGTTGGGTCCCCCATCTTCGTCGAACGCCTCGATGAAGCCGCTGACAATCGAGATGGTTCCGGTGAGCCATCCGCCGATCAGTCCCCCACCGCCGCTGAACATGCCCACGCCGATGGAGCTGGCATTGTTGGCGTCCGAGCCGGTGCCGAGGCTACTCAGACCGTCGATGTCCACCCGCGCGAGCGGGCTGTTGTCGGCGTAGGTGTACAGGTGCGGCCCTTGCTGCAGGCGTAGCGGCTCGGCGGACAGGAATCGTCCGAGAGACGGGTCGTACCATCGCGCCGGCGTGCTGATCAGTCCGTGCTTGAACGTCACCGCTCCCCAGCGGCCGAGAAAGCCGAACCGGGCGTCGTTCGGCAGCGGCACGAGCGGCTCGCCGTATGGACCGAACTGTGCGCTCGCGACGACGCTGCCGGCATCATCGGTGAGCAGACACGTCGCCCCGAACGTGTCGAACTGGTACCAGTACTCGTCACCTCCGGCGAGCTGCCGGAGGACTGGCCCGGTCGAGAACACGTGGCGCGCGATCAGGCTGCCGTCGCCAGCGTACTCGCCAGCGAAGCCGATCGGCCCGCGGTCGAGCACCAGGCTGGCCCCGCCGTGCTGCTCGGTGTGGAGCAGTCCGATCCCGTCGTAACCGTAGCTGAACAGGCCGTCAGTCGGGTCATCGATGCTGAGCAGCCGGTTCTCAGCGTCCCAGGTGAGGGTGCTGGTACCTCCGGGGCCAGTCCGGCTCAGCGCGTTGCCATCGTCATCCCAGGTCAGGGTGTCGGCGCCGACAGCTGTGTACTGGTCCACGTCGTTGACCGTGTAGCTCTCGCTGCTGCCGGCGCGGTCGACCAGGGTCCGGTTGCCGGCGCTGTCGTAGGCGTAGGTCCACACGCTCAGGTCCGGCCAGGTGACGGTGACGAGCCGTCCCAGCGAGTCGTAGCTGTAGCTCGTCGTGTCGCCGTCGACCGTGCGTTCGACCGGGCGTCCGTCGCTGTCGCGCGCGAGCGTCTCCAAGCGACGCACGGCACCCCCCGGTGCCAGGTGGGTGACCTCGGTCAGGCGGCCGAGTGCATCGTAGCCGTAGGTGGTGGCGGCGCCGTTGCCGAGGTCCTTGCGGGCGAGACGGCCGGCCGTGTTGTACGAGTAGCGTGCCAGCAGCCGGTTGGTCTGGTCGCGCACCTCGTCCAGACGACCAGCCGCGTCGTAGCTGTAGGTCACGGCGAAACCGTCCGAGTCGGTGCGGCCGGTCAGACGGCCGGCGTCGTCCCAGGTCGCCTCCCGCCAGCGACCTGTCGGCTCGTCGACCCGCACCGGCAAACCGCGCGCATCGTACGTCACGGTGGTCGCTCCGGCGGCGGTGGTGACGGTCTCCAGACGCGCCACCGTGTCGTAGCCGTAGGTCACGGTGTCGGTGGCAACGGTCCGTTCGATCACCTGGCCGCGCGGGTTTCGGTCGAGCTCGATGGTCGTGCCCCGTCGGTTGGTGACGTCGGAGATCAGGTCGTCCGCTCCGTACAGGTAGGTCTCCTGCGAGAAATCGGGGTACTCGATGCCCTCGACCCAGCCGCTGCTGTCGAGCAGCACTCGGGTCAGCCGATCCTGCTCGTCGATCAGCGCCACCGGCAGCGCTCCGCCGTTCATCGGGTAGCTCCACAGCAGCGTTGCCTCGTCACCGTTCGGTGCAGTGCGGACCACCGGCCGGTGCAGCGGTCCCCAGTCCCACCACCAGGAGGTCCCCGTCGGCATCGTGACGTGCACGATGTCGCCGTCGCTCGAGCGCTCGGCGAGCAGGCGTCCGCCAGTGGACGGCTCGAAGCCTGCCAGCCGGCCGCGCTCGTCCCACAACAGCCGTCCGGCCTCGCCATCGGCGGTCGACAGTGCCGTCACGCCGGTCGACGGGTAGCTCCAGGTCAGGGTGCCGGCGTCGCCGTCTCGCTCCATTGAGGCCAGCCGGCCGAGGGTGTCGTAGGTGAGCTCCAGGTGGGCGCCACCGGCGTCGGTCACCTCCGTGAGCGCGTGGTCGGTCAGCAGCCCGTCGATCCCGTTGTAGGTATAGCTGGTGGTGCGGCTGCCCGGCGCCTCGACCGACAGCAGGTGGTCGGTCAGGACCGGGTCGTAGCTGAACCAGGTTTGCCGTCCGGCGTGATCGGTGACCAGCTCGACGTGGCCAAACGCGTCGTAGCTGAGCTCGATGCGGTCACCGGTGGTGACGTGCTCCAGCGCCACCAGCTGACCCGCGCTCCACTCGGCCTCGACGCGAAAGCCGTGCGGACTGACGTTTGCCACCAGCTGGCCATTGGTGTCGAACTCATACCGGCTGCCGTCGGCCTCGACCAGCAGCCAGCCCGACGGCGTCGCCAGCAGTGTCCCAGAGTCGCCGGGCATGGCTGTGTAGTCGCCGTCGAGCTGTTGGGTGAAGCGGCGCACCGCAGCGCGCCCGCGGCGGACGGCGATGCCGCCGGAGGCGAGCGGCTCCACCTCGAGCTGCCAGCTATCGACCCAGCCACGGCCGAAGCGGCCGGAGGCGAACCGACTTTCGATACCGGACTCGTACCATCGAGCCAGCACCACACGTCCACCCGGCGCCGGGAGCTCAGCATCGATCGTTCCGCTCAGCACTGGCGTGACGCCACCACCGAGCAGGTGGTTCCAGACCGGTCCGAGCAGTCTGGCCGGGTCGCGCTCAACCCGGTTCATCGTCGACAGGTGGTCGCTGACCGTGAGCAGCTGCGCACGGTAGTCACCCCAGGTTGCCCCGACCTCGGCAGTGAATGCCGGCCACAGATGTTGCCAGAGAGTGGCATCGACCCCGGCCGGCTCGAACACCGGCTCCTGGGCGCCCCAGTCGATCGTCGCGGACTCGTTGTCGAGTGCCGAGACCCGATAGTACAACGGTTGGTGGGCGCTCCCCTGGGGGAGAACCTCGACAGCCGCTGACACGATCGTCCCCGGCGGAACGCTCCCTTCGCCCGCCGGTCCGGTCATCAGCAGCCGGATCGGCTCCACTCGCCAGGGGCGATCGTCGGCGACGCGCATCGACAGGCCGTCGAGCGACTCGAGCTCGAGCAAAGGCGCCGGCAGGTCGATCGTGCCGGTGTTCTCGAGCTCGACGAGCAGGGTGGTCGGGCGCAGGTGTCGGACCCGGTCCGAGCCGACCAGGCGTACCTCGTATGCGGGCGCGCTGCCGGCGACGATGGAGAACGCGTCGTCGCGCACCAGCTCCGCCAGGTCAGGCCAGATCACCGACAGGTCGGCCGGCCCGATCGCCAGCCCGGTGAGGTCGAGCGATACCGCGAGGGTGGTCGGCCGGACGCTCGTCGGCACCGCCGAGGTCAACGCGGTTCCCCCGTTCCGGAGCTCGACGGTTACGCCGTCGGTGAAGCCGAGGCCGTGCACGGTGGAGGTGACCGTGCCGGAGTTGCCACCCTCGTCGGGGTCGATGCCGATCAGGTACCGCTCGGCAGCGTCGACAGCGAGCACGAACGTCCCGTCGCCGCCGCTGCCCCACTCCTCGTAGCGGACTGACAGGTACAGCCCAGACAAGGGCGGATCCGTCACCGTGAGCTCGAACGTCCCGTCGGCAGTTGGTAGCGCCGCCACGTCATACTGCGTCAAGGTCGGTAGCGCACCCACGCGGGCCAGCAGCTGCCAGCTGCCGGCGCCGGAGGTCGGTTGCAAGGTCGCCACCAAGCCGGTCACCGGTGCGCTCAGCTCAACAGCGAAGTCGCGCCAGAGCAGGTGGTGGGCGGTGCCGGAGAGGGTGTCGCCCGCACCAATCGGCTCCGCCACACGGGTCGTCGCGTCGAGGCCGGTGTCGTACAACGCTTGCTGCCGCTGCTCGTCGGCGACGAGCATCAGGCTTCCGTCGGCGGAGGTGACGATCTGGGCGGGCGCGTCATACAGACCGATGAAGGTGCGCTCCTCGGTGTGGCTGGCCAGGTCCCACAGGCCAACGGTGTGTGGCCAGTTCAGCCCGATCAGCGCGTGCTGCCCATCCGACAGGTACGCGGCAGCGTTCATTTCCTGCGAGAGCGCCCACTCGTTGACGACCACCCCGGTGGCGACCTCGTACTCGGCTGCGTACACCGTCAGACCCGGTTTGCGGCGGGTCAGGACGCGACTGCTGTCCGGCGAGAACACCGCTGCCCTCACCGGCAGTTCGGTGGTCAAGGTGCGCACGGCCGCACCGGTGGATGCGGTCCACAGGCAGGCCTCGTCGGCGCCGGTGAGCAGTAGCCCACCGTCGGGCGAGAACGCCACCACCCGGACGTCGTTGACATGGGCCAACGGATACCGCTCGACGCCGGTGGCAACATCCCAGACGCGGGCCCAGTCGTCGGCCGAGCCGCTGGCGAGCAGCTCGCCGTCAGGTGAGAACGCGAGCGACGCGATCCAGTTGGAGTGGCCGGGCAGCTGCCGCTCGAGCTCGCCGGTGTCGAGCCGCCAGATGTTCACCGAACCGTCCCAGTGGCCGGTCGCAGCACGAACGCCATCCCCGGACAGGGCCACCGCCTGTACCTCGCTGCCGGTACCACTGCCCAGAGACATCAGTAGCTCGCCGGAGGCAGCGTCGTACAGCCGCGCCCAGCCGTCGTCGGCGACCAGGACACGTCGACCGTCGGGGGACAGGGCGACCGGTTTGGTGCCGCCGGAGCGCTGGACTCCGGGCCGCTCGACGGACCACTGCACGGGATCAGGTCGGGTGAGCCCGAGGAGCTGTGCCGTCGAGCCGGCGCCGGTGAGCAGGTGGCTGCCGTTTATGGCCACCGAGTAGGGCGAGCTGATGTGCTCGACGGTGCCGCGCGGGTTGCCGGTCGCGTCCCACAGACGGGTGACCCCCTCATGGTCGGCGGTGGCGATGCGGCTGCCGCTGGGCGACCATGCGACGTCGTTGATCCAGCTGTAATGGTCGAGCTGGGACAGCTCGTTCCCCGTGAGGGTGTCGAGGATCGCACCGTAGGTTGCGCCACTGGAGCCGACCACGACGCGTTGTCCATCGGGCGATAGTCTTGCGGACTGGACCGCCGGGTGCGTGAATGACCGCATCTCGGTCCAGTCAGAAGGGTCGTAGAAGACGAGCGTCGTGCCGACTGCGAGCATGATCTCGCCACCCCAGTCGCAGGCGTTGACTCGCAGTGAGACGGACTCTGCGTGCAGCTCGGCGCCCGATGCGACCGACCAGACACGCGCGCTCCTGTCCCGCGAGGCGGTCAGGACTCGGCTTCCGTCCGGGGAGAAGACGACGTCGTACACACCGTCGCTGTGATTGGCCAGCTGATGGAGCTCGGAGCCGTCGGTGGTGCTCCACAGTCGAGCAGTGGTGTCCGCAGAAGCGGAGGCCAACACGCTGCCGTCGGGCGAGAAAGCGAGCGCATACACGTCGTTGGTGTGCCCGGCGAGATCGTATAGCCGGGCTCCGGAGGTCACATCCCACAGCGTCACCTCGCCGTCGGGCAAACCAGTAGCCGCCTTCGTCCCGTCGAGCGAAAGCGCGACTGCGCGGATCCTCGCTTCGGTGAACGTGCGATCCGGCACCACCGAGCTCATGTCGAGCACCGACATCGTCACGTGCAGGTCGTCGCCAGCATCGGTGTCGACCAGCTGCACCTGTGCGACCCGGTCATGGCCAGCACCGACGAACGTGACCGCAGGTGTGGTGCCCTCCCAGTCGTACCCTGGTACGGGCGGCCGATCGGCGAACAGCTGCGCGCCGGTCGCCACCTCCCACACGGCGAGACCTTCGCGGGTCCCGGTGAGCAACCACTCGCCATCGCTCGAGAACTCGGCGCGCTCGATGTACTCGGTGAGATCTGCTGTGGGCGGGTAGGATTGCAGCTCATCACCAGTAACGGTGTCCCAGCGACGCATGGAGCCCCACTCAGTGGTTGCATCGTAGCCACCGGCTGTAACGAACGAGCTCCCGTCCGGCGCGAAGGCGACGTCGGTGACCCGCTCCTCGTCATCGTGAACGACTCGCAGTAGCTCGGCTCCGGTGACCACGTCGAGCAGTACGCCGTCTCGCCATTGGGAGACCAGCAGCACTGTGCCGTCCATTGACAGATCGGCGCCGAGGATCTCCTTGTCGAGCTCGAGACGACGCACCTCGACGCCGGTTGCCACGTCCCACACTGCGGCCAGCCCG
This sequence comes from uncultured Thermoanaerobaculia bacterium, assembly GCA_964512045.1. GTDB lineage: Bacteria > Acidobacteriota > Thermoanaerobaculia > Thermoanaerobaculales > Sulfomarinibacteraceae > CAZEJK01. The sequence goes on along the minus strand of CAZEJK010000186.1, from coordinate 2,613 downwards.
TCGTACGCCCCGCTGGCGGATCCAGCGGCGGCCAACCGACTGCCATCGGCCGAGAAGGAGACGTCGAGGAGCTGCTCATCGTTCCCCGTCAGCGGTAGCTGACGGAGCAGCTCGCCAGTCTCCGGATTCCACACGGCGACCTCGCCGTTCGACCCGCTCATGCCACAGGTCGCGAGCACCGTGCCATCCGGGGACCATGCCACCGCGGCGTAGCGGACGAGGCCGCCCTGGCCGAATAACAGCACGTCCTCACCGGTCTCGGCATCGACGATGCGCACCAGCGAGGCACCGTCAACCAACGCCAGCCGGGCACCATCGGGTGAGGCATCGATCACCGGTGCGTCGTGCAGCCCATACGCCTGCAGCGGCGTATTGACCACCTCCTGCGCGGACATCGGGCACACGATCAGCAGCACGAACAGACAGGCCAAGGGTACGGAACGGCTCACGACAACCTCCTCCGCCCCCGACCGGCCCGACAAGGAGCAGGAACACAGGAGTATATTGTGTCGTGCCGACCGGTTCGCTGAGACCATTGTTGACCGGCGCCAGTGACCCGTCAAGGAGCTTCTGGTGTGTGCAACCCTGCAGTCTCGCGGGCAGATCTTCTGCCGCAGCGGGACTGCGAAGACATGGCTGCAGAGGGCGGGGCCCAGATCTTCGGCCGGGCTGTAGGGAATCGGAGATCGGCCATGCCCGTTCCCACACCAGAGCGGTCGATGGCCGCTGCCGTGTATGAAGAACGACGAGACTGTTGCTCTCGAGGCGACGGCGCCACCCACCAACCTGCGCCGCTGGGTGCTGGCGGCGGTAGGCGTTGTGCTCGTTGGTCTGGGTGCTGTGGGCGCCGTGCTTCCCGGCTTGCCGACCACGATCTTCCTGATCGGCGCGTCGTGGTGCTTCGCGCGCAGCTGCCCGTGGCTCGAGGAGCGGTTGATCCGGATCCCGCTGTTCCGGCCGTTTCACCGGTACCTCCAGCCCGGCGCCAGGATGCCCCGACGTGCCGTGGTGACGACGCTGGTGGTGATGTGGCTCGCCGTCGGCTCGAGCTCGATCCTCTTCGCGACCGGTGGCGAAGGGCGACCGGCCCTCGCTGTGGTCGTCGTTGCCCTCGGGCTGATCGGTTCGTGGTTCGTCTGGCGCCTCCGCGAGCGGTAGGGTTCGCGGTCGGGCTCAGACGCTGCTGCGCCGCCACACGAAGCGCAACGGCCACGACGCCGCCTCGCCTGCGTAGTCGATGCCGATCCGTGGGGTTCGCTTCACCTCGGCGTCAGGGACGTTGACGCCGTCGTCGAGAATGAAGAGCCCGGACTCGTGGTCGCACAGATCGAGGCCATCTTCTGATCGGGTCAAGGCCAGGGCCTGGCAGAGCTTGCCGGGCCCGTTGGTGAGGTCCGTTGCGCCGACTCTACTCCCTCGACGAGCACGGATGAGATCGCATCCCTCCACGGGGATCCCTCCCCGAATGAGCACCGCGGCGGGCGTACCGGCGGGTCCCGCGACGGCGTTGAGGCAGTGATGGAGGCCGTAGATCAGGTAGATGTAGGCGTGTCCCGGTGGTCCCCACATGGTCTCGGTCCGCTGTGTACGGCGCCCACCGTAGGTGTGGGCGGCCGGGTCGTCGATGCCGAGGTAGGCTTCGACCTCGTTGAGCCGCACGGCGACCACGCCGTCGTCGGTGGTGCGTACGATCACCGTGCCGAGCAGTCGCCGGGCCACCTGCTCGGCGGGTGCCAGGTAGGCATCGCGCTCCACGATGCGTCCTTCGGGAACGGCTCTGGTCACAGGTCGCCCCTCGTCGAGCGGTATCAGGCCGTCTTGCGAATCGTGGCCGCCTCCGGCTCCGGGACGGATGCCCCCAGCTCCAGGCCGCAGTACGGGCAGTAGGTCAGCTGCTGGCGGATGGCCGTCGGCGAGCCGGAGTACATGGCGATCCAGCCCCACTGACCGTGGCAGCTCGGACAGCGGAACCCGAAGATCACCGCGATGTAGAGCACCACCATGAGCAGTGGTATACACAGGAGTGCGGCCAGGAAGAGCCAATCCAGATCCGCGAGGACGCTGGCGAAGCCGGCCGTGATGCCGACAACCAGAACTGCCAGAAACATGGCGCTGAACGACCGCTTGCGTCGGTTGAAGTGCTCGCGATGGGTCATGCTCGCCTCCCATGAAGTGTCGATCAGCTCTGGAGATGGTCAGCTTCAGACTGCCACAACCCACATCGGATGCACAACGGAGATGATCGGCATCGCCCACAGCGTGGCCTTCTGAAGGCGCGGGATGTGTCTGGCAGGACGTTGCGTGTCTCGCGCGTTGACGGTAGAATCAGATTTATGACCACGGAATCAGATAACCGCGAAGAGCAGCTCACAGCGACCGAGGCGAGCCGGAGCTTCTCCCGGGTCCTCGATCAGGTCGAGGCGGGCCGTCGCTTCGTGGTTCGGCGACATGGACGGGATGTCTGTGTGATCGCTCCTCCGCCCGTGCGAGGACGGCGCGCATCCGAGTGTCGTGCGCTTCTGCGGAGTCGACCGGCGGTGGTTCTCGATGGGCGGTTTGCCGAGGACCTTTCGGAGGTTATTGACTCTGAGCGGATCGAGGAGCGGTCACCGT
>CAZEJK010000185.1:0-10032 GCA_964512045.1 uncultured Thermoanaerobaculia bacterium | reverse complement strand
GATGATCGACAGCAGCGCGTTCCGCGCCGATCTGTAGCACCGGATCGCCGGCTGGGTCGTCGAGCTTCCGCCGCTGCGTCAGCGTCGGGCCGACATCCCCAACCTCGCCGCCCACTTCCTGTCTCGCGCCGGCGTCCGCGCCGGAGTCCGCGTCCGCGGCGTCTCCCGCCAGGCGCTGGAGACCCTCACCGCCTACCACTGGCCCGGCAACATCCGCGAGCTGGAGACGGAGATGAACCGCGCCGTCCTGTTCCTCGAGGACGGCGAGCTTCTCGACAGCGGTCGCCTCAGCTCGCACCTGCAGCACCCTCGCACGGCTCCCACCACAGGCGCCTTGGCCAGCCAGCTCGAGCACGCCGAACGCGAGATCATCAGCCGCACGCTGAACGACACGGCCAGCACGGACGCCGCCGCCGAGCAGCTCGGCATCAGCCGCGCGACGCTCTACCGGCGCCTCAAGGCGCTCGGAATCGAGCGGAGCTCCGGGTAACCAGCGCCGGCAAGAACCGCTCAGCTTGGGTGACTGTCACCTGCGCTCACCGCCGCATGACCACCGTCGTGGCATCGTTGGTGCGAGAGTCCACCACCGAGGCCGAGACCAAGACTCCGGTCCCACTCACGACCTCCACTCGAGCAAACCCCCACCCCAGGTCGGGACGGTTGGCTCGCCGCGCAAACGGCTCGATGTCCTGGACCACCGTTGCCGCCTCGACGCGCAGGGTGTAGACGTGGAGCTCGCTACCGTCGGTGGAACGCAACCGCACCCGGACCTCGGCGTCGACCGAGCCGGTGTTGGCCACTGCAATGTTGGTGCGGAATGTGTTGGACTGCTGGCGTAGCTGCAGCAGCCACGCCGACTCACCAGCACTCAGACCATCGTCTCGCGTGTACAGCGCGAACGCCTGTCCGAAGGTGCCGGTCGTCGCCATGTTGTAGGTGCGGGCGGCAGCCCTCAGCGGCTCGCTCGAGCGCACCTCCAAGACGCCCTTGCCTTCGAGCACGAGGAGCCCGACCACGTCAGCGAACACACCCTGGGCGCCTCCTACGACGGAGGCGGTCGTGCTGATATCGCCGGCGCCGGCGTGCAGCACCAGCTCCAGATCAGCATCTCCCGCGGCTTCGTTGAAGGCCACGACGTCGGTGACCCACAGGCTTCCGAAGCTGCCCTGCTGGTGCGCGGCGAGCTCGAGGAAGTAGACATACGGATACGTCGGCTGCTGGCCTCCCCCATACTCGTAGGCACCGATATCCCACCCCGAACCCTGTGGGCGCGGGTCGCCGTCGTAGTCCTCGGTCGGCGCGCTCACGCTGGTGCCGGCGTCCACCGCCACCGCATCCTCCAGGAGGTGGAGATCGTAGCCCGAAGGGTCGACGAAGAGGGCTGCGACGTCCTCCTCGAGCAGAGAGTGGTCATCCTGGCCGCTGTAGGTCGCCCAGGCGCCGGCCGCCACCTGGGCGGCTGTGAACTCGTCCTCGTAGCCGACGACGATCACCCGTGCGCTGTTGCCGTTGTGGAAGACGTTGTGGTTGCCCACATAGTTGTCGACGCCAAGCTGCTCGAAAGCGAGCCCGATGTTGTCCCCGCCGGCGATGATGCAGTTGGTCATGTGCAGGCTGTCACCTGCGTTCTCGACCCAGATCGTGAACGTGGTGGCGTCGAAGAAGGTGCAGTTGCGCAATGTCGTCGTGCCCGGCTCGCCGTCCCAGTCGAGCTCGACCACCGCATTGCCGCTGTTCCACCCGAGCGAGTTGACAACGGTGACGTCGTCCTGCCAGATCTTGTAGCAGGCGTTACCGCACGCGTAGGCGGCACATCGATTGAGAGTCGTGCTCCTCGCCGAGATATCGAAGCCGTCATAGACGTCGTAGGTGACGCAGCGGTTGAGGACAAAATCATGCTGGGCGCCATGGCCGAGTGCGAAGCCGTCCACGTTCTGGTCCGGATCGCGGGCGCCGTGGGCCACGCAGTCGTTGAGGGTTCCGTTGTAGCAGGGGGTACTCTCGTACGACGCGTCGAAGCCGTACAGATCGAAGGCGTAGATCTCGACCCGGTCGAGCACGAAGTCGTGGGCACCGTCGAACAGGCCGATGCCGTACGTCACGTCGTGGACCACGCAGTCGGAGATCTCGAGAAAGCCCGCTCCCTCGACCCACACGCCGTTGTCGTTCCAGTTACGGATCTCGAGACCGAGGAGCTTGATGTAGTCGTGGCCGACGAGGACCCCGTTGTTGCCGGTGGTGACCCCGGTCCCATCGATCACCGGTTGCTGCCCAGGCGCCGCGGCAAAGACGATGGACCCCGCACTGGCGCTACCTCCACGGATGGTGATGAGCTGCTCCGCGTACACTCCGCCGTGAAGCCAGGCCGTGTCGCCCGCCTCGAGCACCTCGGTTGCCTGCTCGAGCGTGCACCACGGCTGGCTCGCGCTTCCGGGCCCCGCGTCGCTGCACGCCCCGTCGGCCGGCGCAACGTGGTACTCGGCGGCCAGCGCCGAGACCGAGGGTAGGATCAGCATGGCGATCGCGGCAAGCCAGGGTGCCACGAAGAAGAGCTGTTGATGAGACCTCTGTGATCTGAACATGGAACCCACCTCCCGTTGGTTCTGCCCATCACGGGCATCTCGTACCAAAGCGAGGCCTCCAGCTCCCGGCGAAAAGGGCTGTGGATCACCAGCCGGAGAGCCCGAACCAGGACACGGTCTCGCCTCTGCACCGGAACACCGCACCGTCGGCACACCCGCTGCCAGCGAACCCCGAAACGGAAGCGCGAACGCCACTCGCCCACGCCACCATCACGACGACCTCATCTCCTTCGGATGTTTCGTCAAGTCTACCACTCAGTCACTCAGCGCGAAGACACCGAAAACGTGCCGCCACGTCGACAGGCGAGCGGCTCGCAGCGCGGTGGCGGCTCCCGATGCGTCGCTCGACGCACCGCCTGGCAGATCCCGTCAGATGAGGGCGAACCAGCAATTGAGACGGTCCGCCGTGCTGATCAACTGCTACCGTCAACAGCGGCCGCACGCAGCACCGACACCGTCCACGGCGGGATCTCGGTCTCCGAGACCCACGCGACCGGGTCGTCGGCGCGGCCGAGGGGGCGGTGCACCTGCAGCTCCTCGAGGCCCGCCTGGGCGTGGAGCCGCCGGTACGCCTCGTGGGTGCACACCACGTCCTCCACCGGTCTCCGATCCGCAACGTCAGTCATCACGATCCGCACCACGTCGCCGCTCTTGACGGTGCGGTTCTCGGGGAACTCCCGCGTGGTGAACGACGCCCACTCGTGGCAGTAGATCTCGGGCGAGGAGACCAGGTTGACGAACCGGCCGCCGTCGGCGAGACGCGACCGGATCGCTCGGAGGTTGGCGAGCTTGGCCGCGTCGGTCGGGATGTTGTCGAAGGTGAACGCCGACAGGACCACCTGGAACCGCTCCCCGGCAAGGGGCTCCAGATCCGCGTCGGCGATCAGTCGGTATGCGCCGGCCGGATCCAACCGCCGTGCCTGCGCGATCATGTCCGCGGCGATATCGACCCCGACCGCGTCGAAGCCGAGGCTCGAGAGAAACCGCGTCGATCGGCCGGTGCCGCAGCCGAAGTCGAGCGCGCGAGCGCCGGGCGCCGGCGGCCCGATGATCTGCGGCAGGTCTCGGAATGCCAGGTAGTAGGTTCCAGGAAAGTCGAGCGTGGCGTACGCCGCCGCACGCTCTGAGTCCGCGTAGCAGTTGCTGATGGTCATCGTCGTGCTCTCCCGTATCACACCGACATCCGGCGCAGTGCACCGAGCACTCTCTCGAGGTCCGCAACGAACCGCTCGATCTCCTCCGACGAGATCACGTACGGCGGAAACAGCCGGAACGCGCGGTTGTGTGGCTGGTAGCTCACCAGATAGCCATCGGCCAGCAGCTCGGCGGCGATCTGTGGACCACGTTCGGCCGCCGCCTCTGTCAGCTCCACACCGACCATCAGCCCTCGACCTCGCACCTCGCGGATCTCGGAGCACCGCGCAGCAATCGCCTCCAGCGCCGCGCGGAGCTGCGCCCCGCGCTCGGCTGCACGCTCCACCAACCGCTCCCGCTGCAGGATGTCGATGACCGTCGCCGCAACCCGCCCGGAGAAAGGGTCGTTCTGATGCGACTGCACGTGCATCAGCCGCGGAGAGCAGCGCTCTTCCACTTCTGTCGTTGACACCACGGCCGCCACCGGCAGCCCCGCCCCGATCGCCTTGCCGATCACCAGCACGTCCGGCACGATCCCGTCGTGCTCCACCCCGAACCACCGCCCGGTGCGGCCGATCCCGGTGGTCACCTCATCGGCCACGAGCAGCGCGCCCGCCGCCGTCACCAGCTCCCGCAGCCGGACGCCGTACCCCTCAGGCGGCACGATCACCCCGCCGTTGGCGAGCACGGGCTCGTACAGCACGGCCGCCAGAGACCGGGCCCGACCGCTGTCCACCTCCTGCTCGAGCGGCGCCAGGCAGGGGAACGACCCGTCGCACGGCGCGTGCGGACAGCGGCTGCACCACGGCGCGGGTAGTCGGAGCAGACCGTCAGGCTTCGGCACGTACTCGGCGGCCCTGCCGGCCTCCGACAGACCGAGCGCGGTCATGGTCGCGCCGAAGTACGACCGCTCCACAACCGCCACCCGCGACCGACCGGTCGCCGCGCAGGCCATCTTCAGCCCGAGCTCCACCGCCTCCGACCCGGTGTTCAGGAACACCCCTCGCGACAGCTCCTCGGGCACGATCTCCGCCAGCTTTGCCAGGCCGACCTCCACCTCGTCGGTGACCAGCGTCGGGCCCACGTGCACCAGTCGCTCGAGCTGGCTCGCCACCTCCGCGGTCCACCGCGGGTGCCCATGCCCGAGCACCGAGCACCAGGTACCCGCCGTCAGATCGAGCCAGCGGCGTCCTCGACTGTCCACCAGCATGGCGCCTTCACCTCGCACCGGCCGAACGTCGCTGTCGAACGGGTTGGTCCTCCACAGCTCCATCACGCGCCTCCTCACAGATCGTCACCGTAGATCGCCGCCAGGGCACGCCCCAGCCGCCGCACACCGTCCTCGATCTCCTCGCTCGCCAGGGCAGAGATCGACAGGCGCAGGCAGACATCGTCCGTTGGCGAAGCAAAGAAGAACCGTCCCGCCGCTGCGGCCACCCGATGCGCGGCGAGCTGCGCCTCCAGGGCCTCCGCCCCGATCCCCGGCGGCAACGGCGCAGCCGGAGCCACACCAGAAAGCCGCCCTGCGGGGGCTCCCACTGCGCCCACTCCGGCGCCACGTGCGCCGCCAACGCCTCGAGCAGCACCGCCATCCGCCGGCGGTACGTGCGGTGCATCCGCGCCAGGTGCCGGTCGTAGATGCCGTCGCGGCACAGCTCGGCCAGCACCGCCTGGAGCAGCACCGGCGACGACAGCTCGGTGCAGCGGTACACCGCCGCCGCCCGCTCGACGAGCCCCCGATCCGCCACCAGCCACCCCACTCGAAGCCCTGGAAACAGCGCCTTGGAGAACGTTCCGCAGTACGCCACCAGCCGCTTCCGGTCCATCGACTTGATCGGCAGCACCGTGACCCCGGAGTACTGCATCTCCTCCTCGTAGCCGTCCTCCAGCAACGGAGTCCCGTGCGCCTCGCACAACGCCAGCAGCCGCTCCCGGTGCGGTTGGCCCGTTGTGACTCCGGCCGGGTTCTGGAAGCTCGGCATGGTGTACACCAGCTTCGGCGAACGATCTCGCAGAGCCGCCTCCAACGCGTCGAGATCCATCCCGCCAGCCACCAACGGCACCTCCACCGCCTCGAGCCGGTGCAGCCGCAGCAACGGCGGCAGGTAGTCGTACGTCGGCGCCTCCACCACCACCCGATCTCCGGGCGCCGTCAGCACCCGCAGCACCAGATCGATCGCGTGCTGCGAGCCGTTGGTCAGCAGCACCTCCTCCGGCGTCACCACCACGCCGTGCTGCGCCAGCCGGCGGACCAGCAGCTCGCGCAACGGCCGGTACCCCGCCGGATCGCCGTAGCCGAGCAGCTCGTGCCCGGACTCGGCCACCAGCCGCGCCAGCCGGGTGCGCACCGCCGCCACCGGATACAGCCGCGGATCGACGTCCAGCCGGGCGAACGACACCACGCCGTCGACATCTCCACCGCGTGCGAACGGCCGCTTGCGGTGCCACTGCAGCAGCTCGCCACTCACCTCCGTGGCACGTTCGGTCCACTCCGGCCCCGAGCCCGCCGCTCGCTCCATCCCCGCGATCGCCATCCGGTCGCGCACCCGCGGCCGCGCACCCTGGCGAAGCTCCACGTACCCCAACGACCACAGCTGCTGGTACGCCAGCGCCACCGTCGACCGGTGCACCTCGCACATCCGGGCCAGCCGCCGGGTCGACGGCAGCCGCTCCCCGGGCCCGACGGTCCCGGCCTCAACCGCCTCCACCAGCCGCTCCACGATCTGACGGTGCAGCGGGGTCGAGCTCGAACGGTCCAACGCGATCAGCAACATGACGCCTCCACCCTACGAGCCGAACTGGACTGTGCCAACAACCAGTCTGGCACAACTTTCTACCGACCAGTTTGCAGCCTACCCGACGTCCGCTGCCCGACCCCAAGCCCGTGGGCCCCCACACTCCTCACGGCTTCAAATTTGTCGACGATATCCTGACTTTATCGTTGTACTCGCAAGCCTTGATTCTCCACTACGAGACCGCTAAACTGAGAGCAACAGATGAGACTGCACGGCACCACGGAAAAAGTTTTGGCCGTTTTTCGATAAGGTGCTATTTTTCTGATACTTCGCAATGTCAACAGGCTGCGGTAGCTGTGCTTGACGCATCATGCTCCCCAGCCAGCGGTCCACGTCTCATCCCGCAGCCAACATGCTCAAAAGAAACGACGTGCCTCTGCACAAGCCACCCAGAGTCGGCGTCTGCCGACATCTCGGGCCGCCTCAACACTCGCAGCGTCGCCCAACCCCGATCCAGGCGGGACCGCGCACCCTCACTGAGCACCACCACACCGTGTCATCGCGACACCGTCGAGCCCGGTACGCATGCCTCCGGGCCACCGCCCCGGTTTACAGCCTGACCTCACGGATTTACACTCTGTTTATGCCACAATCCGGCAGCTCCTCGCCCACATGGACGGGCAGCACCGGCTCGTCGCCAACCTGCTCTACGGCGCCGGCCTCCGCCTCATGGAGGCCCTCCGCCTGCGCGTCCAGGACGTCGACTTCGGCTTGAAGCTGATCATCGTGCGCAACGGCAAGGGCGGCAAGGACCGCCGCACGATGCTCCCCGGTGCGCTCGTCGACGAGCTCGGCGAGCACCTCGAGCGCCGTCGCCAGCAGCACGCCGCCGACGTTGACGCCGGCCACGGCACCGTCTGGCTCCCCGACGCCCTTGCCCGCAAGTACACCAGCGCCGCAAGGGACTGGCGCTGGCAGTGGGTCTTCGCCTCCGGCTCCCTCTCGACCGACCCCCGCTCCGGCGAGATCCACCGGCACCACCTGCACCGCAGCCTCCCACAGCGAGCCGTCACCACTGCTGCACGCGCGGCCGGACTCACGAAGCGCGTCTCCTGCCACACGCTCCGCCACTCGTTTGCCACCCACCTGCTCGCTGATGGCTACGACATCCGTACCATCCAGGAGCTCCTCGGCCACCGCGACGTCTCCACCACCATGATCTACACCCACGTCCTCAACGAGGTCGGCGGCCGCGGCGTCCGCAGCCCCTACGACACCCTCACCGCCGCCCTCGACACAACCCAACCCCAGCCTGCCACCAACCGGACCACTCCAGACCGAGTGAGGTCGCACTCACCGCACCATCGCTACGCCACGCCAGACACCCGATCCACATCCGATCAACAGCTTGAGTACTGACCTGCACACCCCAATGCCGCACCACCCGCTCCAAAAGCCCCAGCACACCCAGCAACCTATCCCACCAAGACATAGGTCGCACCCACCGCACCATTGACCCCAACCCACGAGGCAACAAACAATGCGCTCCCAACCACTTGTCCACCAACGAAGATACAAAAACGTCGCACCCCCAACCCCATTTCCCCCCAACCAGCTTGCTACCTAATAACAGAGTTGGGCGGGACCCGCTCCAGATACACTCGATCCAAGGAGCAAATACGACATGCCGACACTGTCAACCTGTGAATTCGTCCCGTACCTGAGTATTGATGGAGCCGACCAAGCGATCGAGTTCTATTCTCGGATCTTCGGAGTTGTTCCGCAGGTCCTGCTCAACATGCCGGATGGGAGAGTCATGCACTGTGAATTTCGGATGGGAAACTCGAGATTCTTCGTTAGCGAAGAACTCCCGGAACACGGTGGTACACCAAGTCCAAATCGGCTCGGTGCCACAACGGTCGCGATTCATCTGTATGTCGATGATTGTGACGCGATGGTCGAGACCATGAAAAACAATGGTTCGACCGTACTATTGGATCCCGCCGACATGTTCTGGGGTGAACGATTTGCGCGCGTTCGTGACCCGTTTGGTCATGAATGGGGCATCGCAACCAAACTCCGTGAAATGGCGCCGGACGAAATTCACGCCGCTGCGACACAACTGTTCGCCGAGATTTCGAGCAATCGGTAGAGATCCCGTGGACTCGCAAGAATCGCCCAACAACTCATTCCAGCGGACCCCCACCCGGGGCGGGTGGTGTCCGCTGAACTCGAAACGTTAGGCCATCCTCAAGGAGGTCCCGTGCGATTCAGGTTGTTTGAAGCACCGGAATCCGAGATGCGAGGTCTTCTCGATGGAGATCGAACCTGCTCACTTTGCGGAAAAACCGGTAGGTGCTTCGATTTGGGCACGGCAGACTCCGACAGCTTGGAGGATCCCGATCTCAGGTCGGCTGTCGGCTGCCTCAGGTCGGGTGTCGGCTGCTTCAGCTGCTTGCGTGAAGGGCGGTTTGAGTTCTTCCACATCACTTCCGCTGGATATCTTGCCGCGTCAGGCCTCGAACACTATGGCCCACCGCCCGAGGATGAGGAGGTTGTAATTGTCTCTTCGTCCGGCAAACCGGTTGACATCAAATCCGCAGAGCCGCAGCAACATCCCACCATCGAGGCAGCTTCGATTGTTGAACTCCGTCGGACTCCCGATTTCCCAACCTGGAACGAGGTCGCCTGGCCACACCACTGTGGCGAGTTCATGATCTTTCTGGGGCCCTGGCAACCTCGGGATTTCAACCATCGCGCGAATGGGAACGGTCACGACCTCTTCATCGGGTCCATCCATCCTGAATACCGTATTCTCTGGCCCGAAGACTCTTCTTCTGAATGGGGGGTGTGTTGCTTCGTATTCAAGTGCACCAAGTGCGGACAGTTAAATACCTGCGTGGACTACCCTTAGCCATGCCTAACATGTGCGTTCCAGCGGACCGCGACCCGCGCGAGCGCGGCTCGCGTCCGCTGAACTCCAGTCGTTAGATGGGTCAGGTGCCAGCGATGGTGTCGACAACGGAGAAGGGACACAGGCTGGAACGAATCATCGCGATGATTGAATCCGTCGAACATCCACATTCCGTCGTCCAATTGAACATGCCCGTTTGGGATGAGGTTGCGGAGGAAGGCCGAGACTTCGATGTGACTCGACACCAAACCAAAGGTGGTGCTGTCCTTGCCGCAATCGAGTGTAAGGACCATGCGAGGGCAATTGGCCCGAACATCATTGAAGCATTGGTGTTGAAGGCAAACGACTGCAATGTTGACAACATAGCCATAGTTAGCACTTCTGGCTTCACGAAATCAGCGATCAAGAAGTGCCTAGCTCATAAGGTATTTCCGCTCGTTATGTACAACGATGACAGTGTTTATGTTCCAGACTGGTTCATGCCCGAAGGTATTTGCTTCAACCACACCAAAGTGGATGTCACGAAGATCGATTTGGTCTTTGCCGATGGAAAACCGTCGCCAGTCTTAAAGGGTGTTCCGAAGGACGAGCCATTTATCGAACTAGCAGATGGCAAAAGGATTACGATTCTTGACCTAGGGCTAGCCCTCCATCGGAAACTACCGCC
>CAZEJK010000184.1:3337-10202 GCA_964512045.1 uncultured Thermoanaerobaculia bacterium | reverse complement strand
CAACCGACCTCCACAGTCGTGCCGCGAGCATAGGCGAGGCGGTGCAGGCACGCAAGGACCGACACGGCCGCGGAACGGCAGCATCGGAGCACTGACACGACCCTGTGCCGACTCCGGACTATTGAGTGAGAACAGGTATCAGTCATCGTGACGTGGATGCTATGATCGCCCGGTCATGATGTACCGCAAGACGCTCCATGTACGGCTCGGGCGGATCTGTTCCGCCGTTCTGGCAGTGTGCTGTGTCGCTTCCAGCAGCGTGAGCTCTGCTGAGACGCACCAGTCAACGTGGGCCGCGAAGATCCTGGTCGAGCATACCGGGATCTATCAGCTGACCTTCGACGATCTCGCGGCGGCTGGGGTGCTCACGGGCCCGGTGCCGTCGGCAGAGCTGCGGCTCACCAACCGCGGCGCGGTCGTTCCGATCCGGTGTGCGGATCAGGGCGACGGTGAGCTCGGGCCGGGAGATGCAATCGAGTTCGTTGGGCACGCGATCCGGGGCGAGAGGTCGTATCTTTACCCGTACTCCCGTCACAACACCTATGTTCTCGATGGGTCCGGGGGGGGCGTCGAGTACCTCGAGCTGAAACCGGTTCCTGCAGCTAGCGCGGGCCCGCTGCCACTGTCCGTGACCCTGCATCATGAGGAGGAGCGGATCCGTCTTCGCCTTCGAAACGAGGAGCGGAGCCCCTGGTTTCTCCACAAGCTGAGGCCGGGGAAGAGCGGCCACTTCAGCTGGGAGTTCCCGGTTGCGAACGGCTGGCGTGCCGGAGCACCAGCCCGCGTCGCTGTCCTCCTCAGGGGAGTCTCCGAGGCGGCGCGAGCGCTGCCTGACGTGAAGGACCACCAGATTGTCATCGGGCTCAACGGCACGACGATCGGCTACGCTGAGTGGGATGGGCAGGTCGACTTCCTGTTCGAGGAGAACGTTCCCGACGATCTGTTCCAGCCGAGCGGGAACGAGCTCACGGTCCGTGTCGTCGACCGTACCGAGATCGTCGATGACAAGGAGAGGCTTCTCGTCGACGTCGCCGTGATCGACTGGATCGAGCTCGAGTTCGCCCATCGCGGCGTGCTCGACTCGCCGGGAGCGTACTCGGTGGAGGGCGCCGATCAGGGCGTCGTCGAGCTGCCGACCGTCGGTGGGGGCGCCGTCGCAGCCACCGACGATGGCCGGTGGCTCGATGCCCGTGGCCTCGAGGGCGCCGATGGCACGGCGGACTTCGTGGTGGACGCAGGTGCGACGAGCCTGGTCTTCGCGACGCACGAGAGTGTGCGGGCTCCGGACCGGATCGTCGTCGATCGCCCCTCGAGCCTGCGCATGGCGGCAAACGCGGCCGAGTACATCATGATCGTGCACAGGACGCTCCGCGATGCGATCCAGCCCCTGGCGGAGTACCACCGTGCCAACGGTCTGAAGACCGTCATCGTGGACATCGAGGATGTCTACGACGAGTTCAACCATGGAATCCTGCATCCGCGCGCGATCCGCAGCTTCGTGCAGCACGCGTACTCCGAGTGGCAGGAGCCGAGACTGCGGTTCGTCCTGCTGGTCGGGGACGCGAGCTGGGATCTGCGCAACCCGGACGCGATCGACACGAACTACGCTGACATGGTGTTCGCTCCGACGAGGCGACATGCGTCATTCCCACGCATCCCGATTACGCCGTACGAGTCCCACTCCGACGAGAACCACCGCAATCTGATCCCGACCTGGAACGCGATGACGTACGACGGGTACGCCGCGAGTGATAGCTGGTTCGCATGCCTCGACGATGACGACTATCTGCCCGACCTCGCGATCGGCCGCATCCCGGTGGTGACCCCAGAGGAGGTCGAGGCGGTGGTCGACAAGACCCTCGCCTACGCCAGGTCCAGCTCTCCCGGACCGTGGCTGCGGTCGCTCCTGCTCATTACCAACGAGTCGATCGGCTTCCAGCGGAGCAGTGACCGGCTGGCGCGCGAGCTGGTGGCCGAGGGCTTCCGCTCCGCCAAGATCTATCCTCAGGCCTCCGAGGAGGACAACGCTCTGAACACGCAGCGGATCCTCGATGAGTGGAACGAAGGGAAGTGGGCCGTCTCGTTTCTCGGCCACGGCGGCCGGTTCATCTGGAGAACCGGGCCTCCTGACTACCGGAAGAACCACGACCTGTTCACCCTCGATGACCTGGACAAGCTCGAGCCCACGACCGATCTGCCGATCGTGCTGGCCCTGACCTGCTACTCGGCGCCGTTCGACCATCCGAATGCGGACTCGATCGGCGAGAAGCTGCTGCGCATGCCAGAACGGGGTGCTGTGGCCGTGTTCGCTGCGTCGTGGCGGAACTCGCCGTCGTCGACGATGGGACAGATCGTGCTCGAGGAGCTGAACCTCTCCGGTACGACCGTCGGCGAGGCCGTGCTCCGCGCAAAGCGGAAGATCAGGAACCGCACGCTGGTGGAGCAGTACAACCTTCTCGGCGATCCTGCGTTGCCGGTTCGGCAGCCGCGTCAGGAGGCGCGAGTGGAGGTCGTGGAGCGGGCTGGAGCACTGCGCGCGGAGGGTTTGGTTCTGAGCGTGGCGGACTTCTCCGGCATGGTTCGTGTCGAGTGGCTTGACGAAGACGGCGCCGCGTTGCAGGTCGACGAGCTGACGGTGGACCGGCCGGCGTTCGCAACCCAGTACGCTGTCGATCCGTCGCTCGACAAACGGCCGTCAGCGGTGACGGTGTTTGCCTGGGACGATACCAACGGCGTTGCCGCAAGTGGCCATGCCGTGATCGAACCGGCTGGTGATGAGACCGCGGTGATCCGTGCAGCCAGCAGCCGGTCCGGCGGCGACAGACAAGCCCTCACCACGATCGAGTGACGCCGCACGAGAACGGTTGCGGAACCGGAGCAGGACCGAACCAGGGCCCGTCCAACCGTCGTCGCTCTTTGAGCTTCGCCGTGGCAGGCCGGAGCCGGGGCCGAGATCCCCGGCGGTGCCGTTGAAGAAAGGGCTGCGGCCGCCATCGAGAGCCGTGCGTCTGACAGAAACACGAGCAGCCCGGCGAGTGCCGGGCTGCGGAGAGCATCTGTGGGAGAGCCGAGAGCTACAGGCGGGCGACGTCGCGCAGCGAAAGACCTTCGTCCGCAAGGAAGCGCATCAGGCCCTTCTTGTTGATGGTCCGCAAAGCGCGCGTCGAGAGCCGCAGCCGGACCCAGCGGTCGAGCTCGGGCACGTAGATCCGCTTCCACTGCACGTTGGGGAGCTGGCGCCTCTTGGTCTTGTTATGAGCGTGGGAAACGTTGTACCCCACGAGCGGCTTCTTCCCGGTCAGACTGCAACGACGTGCCATGGAACCCTCCAGCAACAGCGAGCGGCGCTCGGTAGTGGACGCAGCTGTCCCGAACCCTGTTCGGGCGCGAGGAGGGAGTCTACACTGAAATCGCGTGGTTGCCAACCCCCAGGTGCCGGCTGGCGAGCTATGTGAGAATACCGGGGCGACGAAGGGAGGATGTGATGCGCGCAGTTGTGATCGATGGTTCGTTCGGGCTGGAGCACCTGAAGGTCGTGGAGCGAGAAAGCCCGGAGCCCGGCCCCGGCCAGGTGCAGCTGGCGATGCGCGCCGTATCGCTGAACTTCCGGGACCTGCTGACCATCCGCGGTCTGTACAACCCGCGTCAGCCGCTCCCGCTCATACCCTGCTCCGACGGTGTCGGGGAGGTGGTGGCGGTTGGTGAAGGGGTGGAGCGGGTGCAGGTTGGCGACAGGGTGCTGCCGATCTTCGCTCAGGAGTGGCTGCACGGCGAGCCGGGTCCACGGGCACTCCGGTCGACGCTCGGGGGACCGCTCGACGGGACCCTCGCGGAGCAGATGGTCGTCCATGAGGACGGTCTCGTGCCGGCGCCAGAGCATCTCTCCGACGAGGAGGCAGCCTGCTTGCCGTGTGCGGCCGTCACCGCCTGGACGGCGCTCGTGACGCGCGGTCAGCTCACGGCGGGCGAGACGGTCCTCGTCCAGGGCACCGGGGGAGTGTCGGTCTTCGCGCTGCAGCTGGCGACCGCCGCCGGAGCTCGCGTCATCGTGACGTCGTCCTCCAATGAGAAGCTCGAGCGGGCCACGGCCCTCGGCGCCTGGATGGGAATCAACTATGTCGAGGACCCCGAGTGGGGCGTCACGGTGGCCAAGGCGACCGGGGGCGTGGACCACGTCATCGAGGTGGGAGGCGCCGGCACCCTCGCACAGTCGTTGAAGGCCGTACGGCCCGGTGGTCAGATCGCGGTGATCGGCGTGCTATCGGGCACCTCGACCGAGCTCGACGTCATTCCGGTGCTGATGCGCTGCGTGCGGCTGCAGGGGATCTTCGTGGGCCACCGTGCCAGCTTCGAGGCGATGAACCGGGCGCTGGTGGCGTCGCAGATCCGACCGGTGGTGGACCGTGTGTTCGAGCTCGACGAGGCCCGCGCCGCCCTGGAGCACATGGCCGCCGGGGCCCACTTCGGTAAGGTGTGCCTCCGTGTCGGGTGACGTCTCGGCGAGCGGAGAGGCCGGCGCGAAGGACGGGTCAGAGGGCCGGCAGACTGAGGAGAGGCGGCGTCACCTGGAGTCGGTTCTCGAGGCGTATCCGGATCTGCGCGACCGGATCCTCAGATCTCTCCTGACGACGCTGCACAGCCGGGAGATCGTCTCCATCGACGAGATCCACGCTTCGGCGCGCGAGTGCGCCGAGCGCCGCGTGCAGCAGCAGCTCGACGAGTACGACGACAACGTCCAGATCGGGCACCGCTGGGATCGCGCTGAGCGGCGTGCGATTCAGCGTCTGACCCTCGAGTACGCTGCCCAGGCGTTCACGACCGACGAGGTGGACGACCTGGTCAACCTCACTCGCAAGCGGGAAGAGGCGCAGACTCTGGAGGAGATCGCGGCACTGACGCAGGTCTCCTTCGGTCTCCTGGTGAGCAAGGTGAAGCGCTTCTGCCGACTGCCACGCGGTCAGACGACCCTTCCCGAGCGCGAGTCGACGGCAGCACGGGTGGCGCTGATCCGGAACTTCGTGTCCGAGCAGCTGGAGTTCATCGGAGTCGCGAAGCGGTATCTCAGGATTCGTGACTTCGATGACCTCGTCGATCGCGTGGTGGGATCGCCGGACGGCTCGGGGGTGATCGGCGGCAAGGCCGGCGGCATGCTGCTGGGCTACACCATCCTCCAGCGTGAGCGGGCCAACGACCCGTCTGTTCCAGACATCCCTCTGGCGTTGCCGGAGTCGTTCTACCTCCGCTCGGATGTCATCGATTGGTTTCTGGAGAGCAACGGCCTGCAGCATCTGCAGGATCACAAGTACCGGGATATCGAGGAGATCCGGAAGGACTACCCGATGATCCTGGAGCTGTTCAAGAACGCGGACTTCCCGGAGTGGATCGTGGACCGGTTGCGCGAGATCCTCGCGCGTGTCGGTCGCCAACCGTTGATCGTGCGCTCCTCGAGCCAGCTGGAGGACCGTTTCAACACAGCGTTCGCCGGCAAGTACCGGAGTGTGTTCGTTGCCAACCAGGGTGATGACCGGGAGCGTCTGGGCGAGCTGCTCGGCGCGATTGCCGAGGTCTACGCCAGCGCTCTCCATCCGGACCCGATCTCCTACCGCAAGCGACATCAGCTGATCGACTTCCACGAGAACATGGCGATCCTGATCCAGACCATCATCGGCAATCAGGCCGGCCGCTACTTCGCCCCCACCTGGTCGGGGGTTGCGTTCTCGCGCAACCACTACCGCCGCAACCCCCGCGTGCGTCCGGAGGACGGGCTGGCCCGGCTGGTGATGGGTCTCGGTACGCGAGCGGTGGATCGGGTGGCTTCGGACTTCCCGAGAATGGTGCCGCTCGGTGTGCCCGATCTTCGGGCCGAGGTGGCGCCGGAGGACGTGGTCCGGTACTCCCAGCGCATGGTGGATGTCATCGACCTGGAGAGCAACCAGTTCACCAAGATCCCGGCCTCCACGCTGCTCGGTCAGCGGGGGCGTCTACCCGGCCTCGAGCTCGTGCTCAGTGTGTACCGGGACGGGTCCCTTCGGCCTGCTGTCGGCGGTGGAGTGATGGAAGCCTCCGATGACCTGGTGGTGACCTTCGACCGGATGACGTCGAGCTCGCAGTACCCGGCGTTCCTCAAGTGGTGCGTCCAGACGTTGGAGCGCGTCTATCGGGTACCGATCGATGTGGAGTTCGCGTGCGACGGGAAGACCCTGTACTTCTTGCAGTGCCGGCCCCAGGCGCAGCGACAGGTGCACCACTCCGTCCGGGTGCCTTCCGAGGTGCCGGCGGACCATACGCTGTTCGCAGCGACTCGCGACGTCATGGCCGGCTCCGTGCACGACATTGAGGTGGTGGTCGTGATCGATCCCACCGATTACAACGCGCTGCAGACCACCGATCAGCGGCGTCGCGTCGCACGCGTGGTGCGGACCCTGAACCAGCGCCTCGAGGGCCGGCGGTTCGCCCTGCTCGGTCCCGGCCGGTGGGGGAGCAAGGACCTTCGCCTGGGTGTGCGAGTGGGGTACTCCGACATCAACAACACCACATTGCTGGTGGAGATCGCACGTGCGCGGGACGGGTATGTTCCGGAGGTCTCGTTCGGAAGCCACTTCTTCCAGGACCTGATCGAGTCGGATATCCACTACCTGGCGCTCTATCCGTCAGCAGCCAGCGGCAACTACAACGAGACGTTCTTCCGCCAGGCGCCGAACGTGCTCGTCGAGCTCGCGCCGGAGCTCGCCGACATGCAGCATGTCGTGCGCGTCATCGACGTGCCGCGTGCGACGGGCGGCCTCGTCCTGAACGTTGATATGGACGAGGAGAACCAGCAGGCACTCGGCTACCTGGCTCCAGCCCGGCCGACCTGAGTCGTCCG
>CAZEJK010000184.1:0-3237 GCA_964512045.1 uncultured Thermoanaerobaculia bacterium | reverse complement strand
TCGAAGATCCTCACGGTTGAGGACCTGCGAGCTCAAGATCCCCGCGCCATTCCGCCTTCGTGTGCTCACTCGTCGTAAGTGTTCCGCTCCTGCTCGGTGCCGTCGCTCTTCAGGATCACCAGCTCGCTGGGGGTGCGCGAGTTGGCGAGCTTGCGCGCCGCCGACACGGCCGGACCCTTGGTCCGGTGCACGGCCACGGTCTCGCGATCGGCGGATACCTGCCAGCCTTCGGCGTGCGGGCTCACCTCGACGTGGACCCGGTGGCCCCCTGACTCGGCTGCAGAAACGCCGGCGCCTTCCATCTCCTCCAGCCGGCGCGTCAGCTCCTCCACCTTCGTGGTGAGCTGCTCGAACGTTGAGGTCGACGGCACTCCGAAGCGGTCGAGCGACTCGCTGATCCGATCGTCGATCCGGCCTCCGATGTCCTCGCGGGTGGACTCGAACCAGCCGACGACGTCGTCGCGCAGCGTCTCGAACTTGGAGCGCACCGACGTGCTCCGCTCCGACAGGTAGTCGGAGCCGGTCTCGGCCAGCTCGTCGAACAGCTTCGTGTCGCCCCGTTGAGCGCGCACGGCAGCACCCAGGCCGGCCAGCCAGATCCTCTTGGCGTCCTGCATCAGGCTCGCGTCGTCGCCAGCACGCTTCTTCTTGGCCTTCTTCTTCGAGCTCTTGTCCTTCTTCGCCATTGTGTCCTCCCGTTCTGACAACGGTCAACTGCCGCTGTGCCGAACCTCTGCGTACCGATCGTGAGCTGTCCCGACCATGATACCCGGTATTGGAAGGCGTGGCTCATCTCCGGCCTGTGAGCTCGACGACTGAGAGCTCCATCGGGCTGATGAGGTACCCGAACCGGCCGTTGAAGCTGAAGGACCGCGGTGGTTGTGACCGTGGCACGTGGGTGAACCGGCGGACTGGTCTCGCGGGATCAGCGCTGTCGATCAGGTACAGGAACCGTTCTGTGAGCAGGAGCACAGTGCTCCCTGACAGGCTGACCTCGAGCCCCGGCTCCTGAACCGTGAGGCCGGATACCTGGTCGGTGATCGGTGTCAACCAGCCGTCGGCTTGCTGTCTGCACACGGTGAGTGGTGCGTCGGTAGCGGCAAAGGTCAGTGTCGTGGAGCGCTCGATGTCGGCGCCGAGGCACCCGAGTGTGGCCGGCGGTGGCTGGAGCACGATCGGTGCGCTCGGATCTGTGAGGTCAATGACGAGACCGCCGAGGTAGACAGTGTGCCCGATCAACGTGAGCGCCCCCGCACCTGTGGGCACGGTGGTCGTACCTGTGCCTGAGGAGGAAAAAGTGCTGAGCAGCTCAGGTGAGTGGGGATCGGTGACATCGACGGCGTACAGGGCCATACCACCCCCGAGCACTGCGAGGTTCCCTTCGACCTCCACGACCCTGACGGTGTCCGCCGAGGAGGTCCCGTGCGCACGCAGTGGGAGCGAGGCGAGCACTTCGCCGTCGGTCGACAGGACGACCAACCCTGCGGAGCCGCTTGCAACAAGCACGGCACCGTCGTCGTGCATGTCGAGATCGTGAGCCGTGTCTGCGGTCAGGACGCGAGCGGTGATGGTGGGGGGCAGCGATGGATCGCCGTTGTCCAGAAGCACGACGCCGCCCTCGCCGTTGGCCACGGCGATGGTGCCGTCCGGAGCCGAAACGACGGTGCGGGCATCGCCGAGGCGGTCGCTCAGGTCGGAGATCACCGTCCACGACGAGGTGTCAACGATGCTGTGAGATCCCCTTGGAGACATGAGCCAGAGAATGTCGTTGCCTGTGGCCAGCTGAGACGCCGGTGTGATCGTTCGCACGGTCGCCGTTGGATGCGCGGGGTCGGAGACGTCGATGGTCCACACCTGAGAACCATCGACTCCAGCGACGTGATCGGCATCGATGGTCGCGAGCCTCTCGAGCTGCAGCGCCGGATCGTCGATCCTGCCCAGCAGTGTGCCGTCAGCCGTGTCCATCACAGCAACGCCCTGTGTCAAGCCGATCACCGCGCGTGAGCCGTTTGCTGTGACGCAGCGCGCTCCCGCGAGCTGATCAGCAGCGGCAATGCGCACGTCCTCGGGGTCCGTCGGGTCGCTGATGTCGATCAGAGCGACGCTGTCGTCTCCGAGGACGCCGACCAGGCGATTGCCGGCAAGGGCCATGTCGTGATACTCCCAACTTCCGGTCGTGGCGACCACCTCAGGACGGCTGGGATCTGCAAGGTCGACGACGAGAAGGCTCCAGCCAGCCGCGACGTACGCCCAGCGTCCATCCGAAGACACGGCGACTGCGTGTGCGGCCTTGACGATTCGGACGGCGCCGACCAGAGTCGGCTGGGTGGGGTCGCGAGTATCCAAGACGCCGATGTCGCCCCGATCGGAGACGACAACCAGGTGCTCGGACGTTGCCGGTTGCACGTACTTGACGCCGTCTCGCCAGCTCCAACGGCCCACGATCTCTGCGGCGGTTGGGTCGCCCAGATCCCATATGGCGACGCCGGCGACGTCGGCGCTGAAACCGGTGGATCGGTGGATTGCCAAGCTGGTCGATCGTGCGTAGTCTCCGAGCCGCGTACTCGCCAGCATGTCGATCGCGGTGACGCCGACCCCCGGTAACGTCACCTCCACCGCTGCCGAGAGGTCGGTCTCCCGGCCGCAGCTGTCAGTGGCAGAGACCGCCACGGTGTACGAGGCGCCATCGCTGAGGTGGGTCATCAGGAAGCTGGTCGAGCCCGCATCGACGGTCGCGATCGGGGCGGCGCCGCGGTACACCGTGTAGGTTCGGGCGCCGGCCGTCGGCTGCCAGGACACCTCGAGCGCGGGTCCGGGAGCAGGCGTCGCCGTCACCTGTGTGGGAGGTGCCGGAAGCGGGGTGGCGCACTCGATGGTGATGGTGGTTGTGGCCGCGCACTGCATGCCGTCGAGAGCCACCTGGACCGTCGCGTCCCCGGAGAGCGGTCCCGACACCAGATCCGCTGTGTAGGTCCCGATCCCGGTCTCGCTCCACGACGACAGGGTGCCGCGGGTCGTCGTGCCCGTCAGCACAGCGTCCGGGAACGGGTTGCCCGCCAGGTCGGTCACCGACACGACGAGATCGGCCCGTTCGCCGCCGGTGCGGATGAGGCCGGGCGAGGCCGCGACGGTGACCTGCGAGCACGCGCTGCAGCGAAGGTCCAGACTGGTGAGCGCGGTCTCGGTGGTCACCCAGCCGTGATCGGTCGCGCGGTCGAAGGAGAAGGCGCCATACCC
>CAZEJK010000183.1:0-10297 GCA_964512045.1 uncultured Thermoanaerobaculia bacterium | reverse complement strand
AGGTGGCGGTGGAGCCAGCCGCTGCCGATCCGCTTCGATCCCGGGGTGCCGAGCTCCATGAAGTCCTGCGCCTCGAAGTGGCTGCGTGTCGGGTCGTGCATCCCGGTGGCGTGCACCATGGCCAGACGGCCGCTGGACCACAGCGGCATCAGCGGCTCGGCACTCGGATGGAGCCCGAAGCCGTCGCCCAGCGGCAGGGCGGCCGAGCTTCCACTGGCGGGTACCCCCAGGCGGGGACGGGCAGCGTCGTACCGGGTCCGGTCGTTGCCGGCGATCGGCGGCGCCAGGTTCAAGCCATCCATGCCGCCGCGCAGAAACACCAGAACGAGCACGTCCGGCTGGCTGGCGGTGGTGGCGAGAACGGAGCGGGAGACGCCCGCCGCGGTGGCAGTGATCACGCAGCCTTGCAGGAAGCCTCGGCGGGTCGGGTGGAGCATCGGGGACCTCCTCAACGCCATTGGAACTCGGGCAGCAGGGCCAGCAGCCCGGCCATCGCCTGGATCCGCGTGTGGACACTCGCGCTGGAGCGGTTCAGCGCCGCATCGGGCGCCGAACCCTGGGCCATGAAGTCGACGATCGCCTGTCGTGTGCTGGCATCCACTGTCCGGCGCAGCACTCGCTCCAGCCAGTAGTCCGCCAGCTCCTGTGGAGTCCGCATCCCGAGGGGCGTCGCTCCCACCGGATCGCAGATCCGGTAGGGATCCTGATCCAGGCCTGCCACCAGGTTGATCAACCGCCAGCTGGACACCAGTGCGTTGGTGGTCTGCCAGTCCGCCGCGGTGTCCGGATAGCCGGTGGGCGGCGAGACCGCGTGCGGCAGCTGGCCGGTGGCGAACAGCAGGTAGAAGAACCAGTCCGTGGCGTCGTCGCCGACGGGCAACGCGAGCTGCGGGTTGAACGCGCGCAGGGCGCCGACGACCAGCTCGAACGGCCGCTTGACCTTGTCGCCCCAGCTGGTGACGAGCTCGGACGAGGTCGCGACAGTCCGTACGACCTGTCGTAGCTGGTCCGGTTGATCGGCGGTGTCGAGGAACGTCTGTGCAGCCGCATCCACCACCGAGCTCGGTGGTGTGTCCGCGATCAGCCGCCGGCACAGCTTGGTGCACACGAACCGGGCGGTGGCCGGGTGCACGGCCAGCCGGTCGAGCACCCGGCGCACGTCCTCCATCGGGCCCAGACCTGCCGGAAGATCGAGCCCGACGACTCGTTTGGCCCCGGTGTCGTGCCAGGCGGCCCGGTACAGGAACGCGCCGGTGCTCTCATCCAGCGACCAGCCGGTGAGGCAGCGGGCCAGCTCGCGGACATCCTCGTCGGTGTACCCCAGCGGCACACCGTCCGGTCCTGCAGGCACGTCCGCGGCGGGAATGGCGCCGTAGTACGCGTCCTCGCCCAGGGTGTGGAGCTCCAGGAGCTCGCGGGCGAAGTTCTCGTTCGGCCCGTCCACCGACGAGAACGCGTTGTCCAGGTAGAGCAGCATCGCCGGCGCGGCCGTCACCGCCTCGAGCATCTGCCGGAACGACCCGAGCATCTCGGCGCGGATCACGTCCCGGTCGTAGTGGACGAAGATCGGGCCGGCCAGGTCATGCCAGGCGAACACGTTGAAGTGGTTGTGCCAGAAGTCGGCGAGCACCTCCACCAGCTGCCGGCGGGAGTAGATGGCGCGCAGGATGGCGGCGCTCTGGGTCTCCAGTGCTGGCAGAAACCGCACCTCGAAATCGTCGTCGACGAGGAGATGCTCGGTCCAGAGCTGGTACAGGGTCTTGTCGAGGGTGGTGTAGGCGGATGCCGTGAGCCGGTTTGCCAGCATGTCGTCGGGGATCGACGCCGGGTCCAGCTGGAGGTCGATCCATGCACTCCATCGCCCCTCGTCCGTGCTGCCGAGGGAGTGGAAGATGTCCACCTCCTCCGGTGACGGACCGAACGCAGTGCGGCTCAGCACCATCGTGCTCAGCGGAGGTGGGCTCGTGGTGGTCGTGCGGTGGACGCTGTTCAAGCCCTGCAGAGGTGCGACCCGGAGCCGGTGCGCCAAGGAGCCGATGAGCGTCTCGAGCCTTCTCGAGCGGGCGTGGCGCGCAATGGTGGGCGGTAACGACCGTGGTTGAGGCCGGTAACCGTGTCGGTCACCGCGACGGAGGGACTCGATGGTCGGTGGCACAGCGGACCTCCTGAAACAGGAATGGCTCCTATTACAATGTACCACTGCAGCTCGGGTGGCTGTGACTCGTGTCACCCGGACCGGCGATCGCGTGCCGAGCTGCTGCGACTGTGTGAGAATCCGTCTCGGAGGTGTGAACGATGGATGAGATCGATGTGCGCCAGCTGGCGTGCCCTGGACCGGTGCTGACGCTGCGCGACCGCATGAACAGCGGAACGTCCGTGATCCGGATGCTTGTCGCCGACGAGCTGGCACGCTCCAACGTGACGCGTTTCGCCAGCTCCCGCGGAGCGAGCGTGAGCTCCGAGCCGCTGCCCGAAGGCGGCTTCGCGGTCCATGTCACGGCATCGGCGTCCTCAGATCAGGCACGCGACGGCGAGGAGTCGCTGCTGAGCTGCGAGGTGCCGGCGGAGAGCGTGGCGCCGAGCGGATCCGGGAGACCGCAAGTGGTGCAGGTGACCTCTACCGTCATGGGCACGGGCGACGACGAGCTCGGCGAGCTGCTCATGCGGTCGTTTTTGAAGACCCAGCGTCAGCTGGAGCGGCGCCCGGACCTGATCCTGTTCTACAACACCGGAGTCCACCTCTGCTGCGAAGGCTCGACCCTGCTCGACGATCTTCAGGCGCTTGTGGATAGCGGTGTCGAGATCCTGGCCTGCGGCACCTGCCTGAACTTCTTCGGCCGTGCCGCCGAGCTCCGCGTCGGTCGCGTGACCGACATGCTCGAGATCGCCTCCCGGCTCGCGGAGGCCGGATCGATCGTGCGCCCATGATGCCGATCTACCTCGACAACGCTGCCACCAGCTTCCCGAAGGCGCCGGGTGTCGCGGATGCGGTGGCAGAGCTTCTGTCCACCAACGCCGGAAACCCGGGCCGTGGTGGCCATCAGATGACCCTGGCCGCCTCGCGGATGGTGGAGGAAGCGCGCGACCGCGTGGCCCGCCTCCTCGGAGGCGATCCGGAGCGGACGCTGTTCGGACCAGGCGCCACATTCTGGCTCAACACGGTCCTCGAGGGTTGGCTCGCTCCGGGCGATCGCGTGGTCATCTCGGCGCTCGAGCACAATGCGGTGATGCGTCCCCTGCGCCACCTGGAGGTGGAGCGCGGCGTACAGGTCGAGGTGGTTGCCGGTGCTGCCGCCAACGGGGTGCCGTCCGCCGAGGAGGTGGCGGAGGCGGTGGCTGTGGCCCCGACGCGGCTTGTCGTTCTCACCCACGTGTCCAACGTGTCCGGAGCGGTCCTGCCGATCGCCGAGATCGTCGCGGCGGTGGCGCCGGTGCCGGTGCTGGCGGACGGCGCACAAGCCGCCGGCTCGATCCCGGTGGATGTGGCAGCCTCGGGGGTGGCGGCGTATGCAGCGTCGACGCACAAAGGGCTGCTCGGGCCCGCCGGGTGCGGAGTACTGCTGCTCGCCGATGGCGCCGATGTCGAGCCGCTCGTGCGTGGTGGAACCGGTTCCCGATCGGAGAGCGAGGAGATGCCGCCGTGGCTCCCGGACCGCCTCGAGGCCGGAACGCCGCCGACCGCGGCAATCGCCGGAGTCGGGGCCGCCTGCCGTTGGCTCGAGCGGGAGGGCGTGGCCACGCTCCACCAGCGTACGGCCGGTCTGGCCAAGCATCTCGCGGCCCGGCTGATGGAGATTCCTGGAGTGCGTGTGATCGGCCGAGCTGCCGACGGCGAGTACGGACCGACCGTCTCGTTCACGGTTGACGGTCGGGACTCCGGTGAGCTGGCGGCGTGGTTGGACAGAGAGCGGGGGCTGATGCTGCGCGTCGGTCTGCACTGCGCGCCAGCGGCCCATCGGCGGTTGGGAACGTTCCCGGACGGAACGCTGCGGGCGGGTTTGGGGCCGTTCACCACCGGCGATGACGTGGCCGCCCTGATCGCCGCCGTGCGCGAGGATGTCGAGACGAGGGGGCATTGACGATGGCGGAGCTGCAACCGCGGGATCTGCTGGTGGTGTTCGGGACGGTCCAGCGCGTCATGCGCGCAGAGCGTGCTGGCCGTGAGCGCGGCCTCGACGTGGACTCGGTGCCGGCGCCACGCAGTGTCAGCTCGGAGTGTGGGGTGGTGCTGGAGGCGCGTCGTCAGGAGTCTGGAGCGCTCGCCGGGGTGCTGGAAGAGCTGCGCCTCGCACCGCAGGCGTCGTACCGGCGATCCGGCTCTGCCTGGCTGCCAACAGATCTCGCCGCCGCCAGCGGCGCCGAGCTGGCGCACGTGGCGCTGACCAGCCAGACAGCGTACGGCGGCTGCGGCGCCAAGCTCGCCAAGGGTGTGCTCGACACGATCCTGTGTGGCCTGCCGAAGCTCGAGTCCGACGATCTGCTCGTCGGCATCGAGCGCGCGGACGACGCCGGCGTGGTGCGTGTCACCGACGAGGTGGCAATCATCCACACCACGGACTTCTTCCCACCGATGGTGGACGACCCGTACACCTTCGGCCGGATCGCGGCCGTCAATGCGCTGTCCGACGTGTACGCCATGGGCGGTCGTCCGCTCGCCGGGATGAACCTGGTGAGCTTTCCGTTGTCGAGCTACGACAAGGACACGCTCAAGGAGATCTTGCGCGGCGGTCTGTCGGCGCTCGAGGAGGCGGGCGCGGTGCTCGCCGGCGGTCACACGGTGGAAGGGCAGGAGCTGCTGTACGGGCTGGCGGTGACCGGCACCGTCCATCCACAGGAGATCTGGGAGAACGGTGGTGCTCGGGCGGGCGACCTGCTCGTGCTGACCAAGCCGCTCGGCACCGGTGTCGTCACCACCGCCGCCAAGGCCGAGATGGTGGCGGCGGAGCACCTGTCCACGGCGCTGCGCTGGATGGCAACATTGAACCGCGACGCCGCGGAGGCGGCGCGGGCGGCAGATCCGCACGCCGTGACCGACGTGACGGGCTTTGGGCTGGTGGGCCATGCCGCCGAGGTTGCGGCGGCCTCTGAGCTGGCTGTCGAGATCGAGCTGAAGGCGATGCCGCTGCTGCCGGGGGCGTACGACGGGGCTGCGATGGGGCTGGTGCCTGCCGGCGCCGGCAAGAACCGCGACAGCGTCGCGTCGGTGCTGTCGGTGGACGACGGCGCCGATCCGGTGCTCGTCGACCTGGCGCTCGACCCGCAGACCTCCGGTGGTCTCCTTGTGGCCTGTACCCCTGATCGGGCCACTGCACTTGTGCGTCGCCTCCCCGCGGCTGCGATCGTCGGCCGCTGCGTTGCGGGTTCTCCCGGCCACGTCCGGCTGGTGCACAGCGGCTAGCGCACCCACCCCGGCGATCACCCCGGCCCCGGCAGCCGGAAGCCGGCCCCGGATGACGGCCAGCCAGCAGCTGCCGACGCTCCAAGTCGACCCGGGACGATGACCATGACCGGGGCAACCGCCTTCGTTGAGCCACACCTGCGCGGGGATCAACCCGCGCCTACAGCATCCTCCGACGCCTCCTCGTAGCTGCGGGGTTTACCCCCGCACTCTGTCCGCTCTTCCATCGGTATGCACCCCCTGCACTGAGCTCATCGAAGCCGCGGAGTCTCTTTCTGTGATTGAGAATGCATTTCAGACGCAATTGTGGTACCGTCTTCTTTGGCGTTCAGCACTGACTGCGACCGCTTCTGCGCCGCGGTGAACCTGCGAGGCCCCGGTTCAGGGCGCCTCGCAGGAGATCGGTCACACCGAGAGCCGTCGGATCGGTCGGTTTTTTCATCCCGCCGTGGGCGGGCACTGCTCGTGACCGAACCGGAGGTTGTCATGCTCTCGACCGCGACGACTCGTGCTGCGTATGTTTCATCGGCTTTGAGACTGGTGCTGGGAGTGCTGAGCTGCTGTCTGGTGTTGCCCGTCGGGGCTGCACAGGTCGTCGTGACGACGGCGAACGATGACGGCGCGGGGAGCCTTCGCCAGGCGATCACGGAGGCCAACGACACTCCGGGCTCGGACACCATCGTGTTTGACATCCCCGAGGGTGCGTGTGACGCGGCGGGCGTTTGCAGCATCGAGCTGCTGTCCACGTTGCCGGACCTGAATGCCGGTGTCGTGATCGATGCGACCACGCAGCCGCGGTACGGCGCGGCGCCAGCGAACGTCTGCGCGGTAGACGGTGCACCGCTGCGACCGCGAGTGCAGCTTGAGGGAGATATCGAGTACCTTCTGCGGATCACGAGCCAGGAGATGGTGACGGTGCGCGGGTTGGCCCTGATGGAGGCGGAGACTGGGATCCGTATCGAAAGGGACGGTCAGGCTACGGTGCAGTGCACGCTCTTCGGGATCGCGGCAGATGGGTCGGAGGTCCGGAGCATGCGCAACGGGATCTGTCTGGGGTGCGATGCTTTTGCAGCGGGCCCGTGTCTGATCGGCACAGACGGCGACGGAACGAGTGATCTCGCCGAGAGCAATGTCTTCGCGGGCGGGTTCCGGGGCGTCAACATCAACACCGGAGGCGACTCTGTCATCAGCGGCAACCTGTTCGGCCTCAGACCGGATGGCTCCACGCTCGCCTCGGTGGGTACCGGCGTCTACATTCGCCAGGGCGCGTCGAACAACCTTGTTGGCAGCAACCTCGACGGGCTCGCCGACCAGGCCGAGCGGAACATCTTCGGAGCCGCGAGCTGGGCAGTCTGGATCGCGTCCCGGGCCGGGAGTGGCGACGACAACCTGGTCGTGGGGAACTGGATCGGACTGGATGCTGAAGGCGGCGCCGGGCTCGTCGAGACCGGTATCCAGCTTGGCGATGAAGGGCAGAACCATATCGTCGCCAACAACCGGATCGAGTTCACCGACACGGGTATTCTGATCGAGGACGGGACCTCATTGGACACCACCTCGACCGGCAACTGCATCCAGAACAACGCGACCGGCCTGCGCCACGAAGGCACCGCCATCGGCTTGGCGGCCGTCCAGAACTGGTGGGGCGACGCGTCCGGGCCCGCAGGCGAGGGATCGGGCCAAGGCGACGTACTGGAGATCACCGGTGACGGGTCGGTGGACTTCGACCCCTGGCTGACGGCTCCGCCAGCGTCATGCGCGGACGGGGCAGGCGAGCTGAGCACGATCCTGGTGCCGGCGGCGGCGGTCGCTGCCGGCGCGGAGGGATCGTTCTTCGTGACCGATCTCGAGGTCAACAATGGTGGTGCTGCGACGGCGACCTTCGTGCTGCGCTGGTTGCCCCGGAACACCGACAACGCCACCCCTATGAGCTCAGACAGCTTCGCGGTGGCGCCTGGCGAGTCGCGTCGCTTCGACAACGTTCTCGCCACGGTCTTCGGTCTGAGCGAGTCGGTGGGCGCGCTGCTCGTCCAGAGCGAGAGCTCCAGCCTGTCGGCGATGTCACGGACCTTCAACCAGGGCGCGGAGGGGACCTTCGGTCAGGGGATTCCCGGGGTTCGTGAGGCAGATCTCGTTGCAGCGAACGAGCGGGTCCGGGTCCTGTTCATGTCCGAGAACACCGACTTCCGATCGAACCTCGGGCTGGTTGCGGGCAATCGTCCCACCACTGTTCGGTACCGACTCCACGCTCCCGACGGGACACTGCTCGGCGAGGGCTCGCGGTCCTTGTCCGCCTACGGTAACACCCAGATCAACCAGGTGTTTGCTCCGTACGCGCCGGTGGCAGGGGGCTACGTGGACGTCTGGACCGAGACGTCGGATGGACGCTTCACCGGCTACGGCTCGGTGGTGGATAACGTGACCTCGGATCCCACAACCGTGCTGCCGCAGTGAAGCGCAGTTGACGCAGCGCCGAACCTCAGTGCCCGTCAGAGGAACGGTCGCACGCTGGGCGTCGTGGTCGCACCGAGGGCCTGAGAGGAGCGATAAGTCGCGGTACAGTAGGCCCCACGATGGGGATGATCCAGCGAATGCGGCTGCTGTCCGCGGTGCGGGCTGGCAAGGTGGAGCAGGTGCGCAAGCTCTTGCGGGCCGGCGCCGACCCCGAGTCCC
The DNA here is from genome assembly GCA_964512045.1 of uncultured Thermoanaerobaculia bacterium. GTDB lineage: Bacteria > Acidobacteriota > Thermoanaerobaculia > Thermoanaerobaculales > Sulfomarinibacteraceae > CAZEJK01. The sequence continues at coordinate 2,226 of CAZEJK010000183.1, read as the reverse complement.
GCAACGGCGACGGTCGCACTGCACTGATGCTGGCGGCCGCGAGCGGCCACCGTCCGGTGGTGTACACGCTGATGCTGTTCGGCGCGGATGTGAACGCGCGCAGCGACCTCAAGCTCGGTCGCGGCGAGGTGGCGCTGGACCGCACGGCACTGATGGTGGCCAGCGGAATCTGGAGCCTCGGTCTGCCGGAGGTCGTGTCGCAGCTCCTTGGCTACGGTGCGAACGTCGACGATGTGGATGGGGATGGGCGCTCGGCGCTCGCGCATGCCGTGGAGGCCGGACACGCCGATGTGGTGCGGGAGCTGCTGGATGCCGGGGCCGACACCGAGCTCGCCGACGTTCACGGGCGGACCCCGCTCGATGTCGCCCGTGATCACGGCGACCCACGTGTGCTCAAGCTCCTGCTGGCGGCCTCCGTCTCCCGGCAGTAGCTCGGCAGTGCACGTGCAGAACTGTTCGTGACATGGCGAAAGTGTACGAGATCCGGCCCGGTCGCGCGGAGCCCAGCTGCTCGAGAACCGACGCAGCTCGTTCTCGTATGTCCAGGCGGGGAGGCCTCGTGATGAACCGTAGACGGATGCTCGATCTGTGGCGTGAGTGGGTGCGGCCGATGCTGGTGATGGTGCTCGTGCTGACCTCGGTGCGCTCGGCCGTCGCCGACTGGAACGATGTGCCAAGCGGCTCCATGCGCCCGACCATCGTCGAAGGCGATCGCATCGTCGTCAACAAGCTCGCCTACGGCCTGCGCGTACCGTTCACCCGGATCCGTCTTGCGATCTGGGACGCTCCGCACCGCGGTGACGTGATCGTGCTGCTGTCGCCGGAGGACGGCCGCCGGCTGGTCAAGCGGGTGGTGGCAGTACCGGGCGACACGGTGCAGGTGGTCTCCGGCCGCGTCATTCTGAACGGTCAGACGCTGGACTATGCGGCACCGAACGGGCTGCCCGAGTGCGAGGCCGGAGAGCCGGTGATCGTGACGGATGAGCTGCTCGGCGAGGTCCGCCACCCGATCGTGCTCGATCCCCGCCATCCGGCGCCGAACGTCACCTTGCCGATGCAGATCCCGCCCGGCCGCTACTTCGTGATGGGCGACAACCGGGACAACTCGCGGGACTCGCGCTGGTTCGGCACCGTGCCCGAGCGCGACATTCTCGGTCGCGCGTGGGCAGTCGCAGTCTCCGTGGATCCCGACTCGTGGTACGCCCCCCGCTGGGACCGCTGCCTCACGCGTCTCGAGTAGAGCGCATCCTCGCGATCTTCACGAGAGGAGGGCGCCTCCACGTTGCGAAGGACCGGAGCAGCGCAGAACCGGCGACCAACCACGGACCGCGGACCTCCGGTCCGCATCCGGCCCGGCTGAGGACCCAGACCCGCCCATGCCCCCAGCCTGCGTGACGCAGGCTTCCACAATCGGAGAGCGCTGCAATCCGGTTGTGGCGGCCCACGTCTCGCGGGCCGGGAGCATCGACGACCTTCCACGGACCGCGGACCTCCGGTCCGCATCCGGCCCGGCTGAGGATCCAGACCGGCCCATACCCCCAGCCTGCGAGACGCAGGCTTCCACAATCGGAGCGCGTCGCAATCTGGTTGTGGCGGCCCGCGTCTTGAGGGCCGGGAGCATCGACGACCTTCCACGGACCGCGGACCTCCGGTCCGCATCCGGCCTGGCTGCGAGGGTCGAGTATCGCCGGTCGACGCGTGCTGACGTGTTCGATCAGGCTGAAAGCACGACGGCGGGGATGAGACCGGAAGCCACCGATCCCATCCCCGCCGATTCTGGCGCCGCGGCACATCACCACGTCGCAACCTCACGATGCCCGCGAGCGAGCAGTGGCGCAGCGAGCTGTCACTTCCCCTCGAGGCGGTGCACGAAGTAGTACTCGCCGTCGATAACGCCGGCCTCCCTGCCGGCCTCCTCGGACACCGGGTCGGCCATGAACCTCTCGGCCCGGTCAATGCTCTCCACCGCGAACAGAAAGAGCACGTTGCCTGGCGTCTCCACCTCCTGCCAGAGCGCCTTCAATGTCAGCCCGGCCTTCTGGTGGGCCGCGGTGTGGGCATCGAAGACGCTCTTCCACTTTGCGAAGTCTCGTACGCGGTTTCTGCACAGCAGCTCGATCATGATGTCTCCTTCAATCCATTGGCTCACTTTGCTCCGAGCATCTCCAAGTACTGCTTCAGCACCACCGCGTTGTTGTGCTCGGTGTCCTTGGCCGAGTACACCAG
>CAZEJK010000182.1:0-10347 GCA_964512045.1 uncultured Thermoanaerobaculia bacterium | reverse complement strand
AAGCGGTGCATCGGTTGTCACTGGAAACTCGGTTGCCGCCTGGCGATCCTTCGAGGCCAGTAACTGGCTCCCCGCGATACTGCCTCGCATTTTCGAAGATGAGGCGGTCTGCAGTCACTCCTATGACGACCATCGAGCTGGGGGGTCGCCCGGGATGGGGACCGGGCCGATTCCGGTTGCCGGCGATCGTGAGGCATGCTCAGCTGTAAATGAGGTCACGGACGGCGTGGCTGCCGGAGCAGGGATGGCGATCGTCGCGGTGACCGGACCTCGTGGAGGTGTCGATGGAGCTGCTCCTGTTCATGCTGCTGGTGCTGCTGGTGCTGAGCCGCGTCTTCGCGGAGATCGCGGAACGCCTCGGCCAGCCAGGGCTGGTGGGCGAGCTCGTCGCGGGGATCACTCTCGGAGTGCTCGCGGTGCCGTTGTCGAATCTCACGGGGATCCCCTTCGAATTCATCCACGACGTCCAGGGAACCTCCGCATTCGAGGCGGTGACCGACCTCGGCATCTTCTTCCTCATGCTGCTCGGCGGTCTCGATCTGCGTCCGAAGGACATGTCGGAGGCGTCGCGCGGCGCATTCGTGGTCGCGATCGCCGGGCTGCTCGTTCCTCTCGCCGGCGGCTTCGCCCTCGCCTGGTGGGCTCTGCCCGACTCCGACGCGAAGCTCGCGCAGTCGCTGTTCCTGGGGACCGCCCTGGCGATCACCGCGGTCCCGGTCTCGATCCGGGTCCTGCGCGAGCTCGGCCGGCTGAACACCCGCGCCGGGAAGCTCGTCGTGTCGGCGGCCGTCTACGACGACGTGCTGAGCCTGATCCTGCTGGCGGTGCTCACCTCCCTGCTGCGGACCGGCGAGTGGCTGGGGCTCTCCAGCCTGCTGCTGCTGGTGGGCAAGGTGGCGCTGTTCTTCGTGGTGACCATCGCCTTCGGGCGCTGGGTGTTCCCCTGGTTCAGCCGACTGCTGCAGCACTCGCGGGCGAGGGAGTTCGAGTTCAGCATGGTGCTGGTCGTCGCCCTCGCGTTCGGCGCTCTCGCCGAGGTCCTCGACATGCACTTCATCCTCGGTGCGTTCATGGCCGGGCTGTACTTCCAGCGACAGCATCTCGAGGAGGAGATCCACGAGGCCGTGCTCGAGCGCGCCGAGGGGATGACCACCGGCTTCCTGGCGCCGATCTTCTTCGCGTCCATCGGGCTGCACCTCAGCGGCGCCGCGATCGTCGAGGTGCCGGTGTTCCTGGTTGCGCTCCTGCTCATTGCTTTTCTCAGCAAGGTGCTGGCCTGCGGGCTGACGAGCTACGCCATCGAACGGGACGTCGCAGGCGCGGCGGTGGTGGGGTCCGCCATGAGCGCCCGGGGAGCGGTGGAGCTGATCATCGCCGACATCGCGCTGCGCGCCGGGCTCTTCGAAACACCCAGCCCGCCGCCCTCCATCGTTGCCAACCTCTTCTCCGCGGTCGTGATCATGGCCGTAGTGACCACCATCGCCACCCCGATCGCGGTCAACTGGGTCGTGCGATCGGACCGGGCCCGGCAGTCTCCGATGCTGGAGCCGTGACTCGAAAGGAGATTGCATGCACTACCGCACCATGACCGTCGCCCTCGAAGGTGATCCGGACGAGGTACACGTCATACGTGAGTCGATCCGACTGGCCCGAGAGCTCGGTGCGGACCTTACCGTCCTGCACGTCAACCCCCCCGGCGCCGACGCGCCGCACATGATGATGGACGCACCCAGGTCGGTCGACGAGGACGAGCTGCGTTCGCTGATCCGCAAGGCCGGTCACGCCGAAGTTGCTGAGCGCATGACCATCCGGATCGAGGAGGGAGACCCGTACCAGGACGTGATCGCAGCCGCCGCCGAGGCTGCCGACCTGCTGGTGGTCGGCCACGATCCGAAGCACCCGTTCGTGGCGGCGCTGACGCCGGGCGTGGATAAAAAGATCGCGAACGTCGCGCCCTGCCCCGTGCTCGTCGTCCCCAGGAGGTGATCTCGACCGTCTGCAGTGCACGGGCTTATCGGTTCGGCGTTACGAAGACTGCCGTTGTAGCCTGTCGTCGGCAAACGGGAGCTCGGTTGCCGCTCCGGTCGGTCAGCCGGTTGGCGTCAATACACCACGGCGTTGCGCACGTCGACGTTGCTCAGGATCGGGTTCGTACCGTCGTGAGCGATGGTTGGGGAGACGATGAAGCCGGTGGCAGGGAGCGCGCCCATCGGTACGAAGCTCGTGTTGTCTCTGATGACGATGGCGCCGGCGCCAAGGGCCGCAAAGGCCGAAGCGGCGCCGCCCGCAGTCGTCAGAGCCGTCAGGTTGTTGTTGGTGCAGTGCAGCGAGCCTTGCAACACGTCGAGCAGCACGATACTCAGGCCCATGTCTGGGCCCACCAGATCGCAGTTCCTGATCGACCCTTCGAACTCGCCATCGGGCGGTGCAGCGCCTGACATGCCGCTGTTGACCAGAAAAACCGTGACCGGGCTCATGGTAGTGGTGATCGAGGACGACTCGAGCTGGAACCCGTAGACCTGCATGGCGACCGCTGAAGCGCTCCCGAAGACGGAGATCGCTTCCATTCCGTTGCTGCGGACCTCGACTCTGTTCAAGCGGATGTTCCGTACGACGTTGCGCAGGGTATTGGCGATCACCTGGATCCCATGCTCTTCGGAGACAACGACAACATTCTCGAGCTGGAGATTGTCGAGCTCTCCACCGTCGAGCTGGTAGCGGATGCCACCAGCCGCGCTCTGAACTCTGAGATCGCGGTAGATGTGGTTGAGCCCCTCCCCGAATCCGACGGTGTCAATTGTGGGAACCGCAGGGTCGCCTCCGATGACCGAGCCGTTATGGATCTCGAAGTTCTCCAGTGGCGACGTGAGCGTCACGGCCGATCCGCTGGCTGGCACGATCGAGAACCCGTTCAGGTCCAGGCTCAGACCGTTGACCGGTCCGATGGTGAGGCCCTGGGTGATGTCACTTGTCAGGACGTAGCAGCCAGGTGTGGTCAGGGCGCCCACTGTCCCGACGTTCACATGCGAGATCTCGAAGCAGCCGTCCGAGCCGTGGGCCGCCGGCGCGATCCCGATCAGGATCAGGCTGCAGGCAACGATGATGGTGCGACGCATGGTGTCCCTCCTTGACGGCGCCCGCGGGCGCTTCGGTTCGGATGCTCAGAAGATCACTGCAACGGCTGCCGGAAGATCGGACGCGCCGACCTGGTGGTCGGAGTCGGCGTCGGTGCCACCCCAGCTGGCGGTCCATACACCGCCGCGGACCAGGTCGAGATCGCTGCCGCCGTTGGAGTCGTGGTGCTCGATCAGGATCCAGGCGACGTCGCCGGCGTCGATGTCCGTGTCGCCATCAGCGTCAGCCGGATCGGAGACGTAGGTCGGTGTCGTACCGGTCGATGGGGTAGCGTTGTCGAGGCCGTCGGAAGCGGTGATCGAGTAGCTGTGGGCAGCGCCGTACGTCACGGTTGCCAAGTGCTCGTACTGCTCGCCGTTGGCGACGATGCCGTCGCACAGCGGCGCGCCGCAGCCGGTGCTGGCACTCATGGCGACGGCTGGGTTGCCGTCGATGACAAGAGCCGGTGACCCTGAAGCCGGTGGATCGTTGTCCAGATCAGTGTAGGTGACGGTCCAGGTCACTGCAGTGGCGGTGTTGACGATCGCGGAGTTGGTGGCTGCCGTTGCGAGCGTCGGCGCGAGCTGCACGTCGAAGCCGTCCACGTCGGCCACGGACGAGATGGCCGGAAACGTGACGACGCTGCTCGGCGTGCCTCCACTGATCCGCACGAGATGATTGTCGTCCGCGATGAGGCCTGCGACTGGCTCGACGGTGACATCAAGCGAGATCAAGAGGTCGTTCAGCGAGCCGACCATCGCCAGCGCGTCCACGTCGGCACGGTCCTCCTCGCCTCCGAGCCAGCTGCTGCCGGCGAGCAGCACGCTGAAGCCCGTGCTGGAGCTAAAGGCGATGATGTCGTCGTCGGTGCATGGGATGCCGCTCACCATCGCGGAGGCATCGAGCGAGAGGAGTATCGAGAGCGGTGTGGCGGTGAGGACCGCGACGGCGTCGAGATCGGCAGTGCTGGGCAGGCCCGCAGCGCTGCCGTCCCAGAGCAGAGTCAGGACGCCACCCGAGTACAGCAGCAGATCCTCATCGTCCGCACTCCCACCGGAGAAGGTGAAGCTGGAGTCGGTGGAGAAGACGACATCTCCGTTCGCCCAGCAGTGGATCGCATCGACGCCGACGCCGTTCGGTAGCACGGTGCTGAGTGCAGAGACGATGCTCCAGCTGCCACTGGAGGCGGTGTGCTCGACGATATCGGCGTCGTCAACGGTGGCACTTCCGATGGTCGCCGGGATATCGGTCGTGAGCTGGTAGCGCGTCGGGCTGGGCTGAGCCCAGGACCAGGTCGAGGCAATGAGCAGGACACCGAGCAGCACGCCGTAGTGACGCATGGCTTCCTCCGCGCTGTGGTCGCATGAGCCGTGGATTCGGTTCTGTGACTCCATCGTGCATCCTGAGAAGCACGCTGTCAAGGAAGCAGGATTATTGCGCAGGTGCACAAGTGAGACGACGGAATGGGTGTGGGGCGTTCGCGACCTCACACCGGCGCATCTTCGGGAAAGCGAGGCATGATCCTCGGGGACCGGATGGCCGGGATCCGGCTGTCGGGCGCGGGGCCGGGACCGGCTCCGGGTCCGGGCTGCGGCGTCGTCACTCCTGCGGGTGACACTGGGTGGATGGGAGAGCTCAACGTTAAAATAGCAAGTTACCACTACGCAGTCGTGGGACCGGCGCCGCCGGAGCAGTGCTTTGGTTGCGGCCCGCGGCCGTGTTGGGGGCTACTCCGAGGAGCTGTCCGCTCGCCGCCGGCGCTTGTTGACCGCCTGGCGGGTGATGCCGAGCATCCGCGCGGCGAGGCTCCTGTTGCCACCGGTGCGACGCTCTGCCTCCGCGATCAGCAGGTCCTTGGCCTCCTCGATGGTGGGTAGCCTCGGCCCGAAGACAACCGAGGGCGAAGACTGCGACGATCGCTCGTCGTCGAGCTCATCGGCGGGCTGGAGCCGGGCGCGCAGATGCTCGAGGGCGGCATCCAGGCTGCCGTGGACGCTGATTGCGTCGAACACCAGCGACCGGAGCTCGCGCACGTTGCCGGGGAACCCGTGCTGGGCGAAGGTAGTGAGGACCTCCTGGCTCGGTGGATCGGGCTCGTCGTGCCCGAGCTCCTCGGCGGCCTCGCGGCTGAACCGCTCCACCAGCAAGGGGATGTCCTCGAGCCGTTCGCGTAGCGACGGGATCCGCACGTGATGGGTGGCAAGCCGGTAGTAGAGGTCGGTTCGGAATCCAGTGCTGCTCTCGAGCTCCTCGAGAGACCGGTTGGTGGCGGCGACCACGCGCAGGTTGACCTGGCGGGGCGCGTCGCTGCCGAGCGGGACGTACACGCCTGCCTGAAGCAGACGGAGCAGCTTCACCTGCGACTCAGGGGCGAGGTCGCCGATCTCGTCGAGGAACAGCGTGCCCCGGTCGGCCTGGTCCACCATCCCGCGGCGGGCGCGGTCCGCGCCGGTGAAAGCGCCCTTGACGTGCCCGAACAGCGCGTCGTCAAACAGCTGCGCGTCGATGCCGGCCGCGTTGACCGCCACCAGCTCGCCGCTTCGGTCGCTGGCGCGATGGATCGCGCGAGCGAGCAGCTCCTTGCCGACACCAGTTGCGCCGGTGATCAGCACCGGCTGGCGGGAACGAGCCACTGCCTCGGCGTAGCGGAGCACCGGCACCATCGCCGGGCTGTTGGTGACGATCTCTGCGAACGCCTCGGGGTTGTCCAGGTGGCTCGACTTGACGTACTCGACGAGCCGCCGGTTCTCCCGGCGCAGCTGGCCACACTCCCGGGCCTGACGGACCGTGATCAGCAGGCGGTCGCGCTCCACCGGCTTGGTCAGATAGTCGGTCGCCCCCCGCTTCATGCACTCCACTGCAGTCTCGACGGTGTCGTTGCCGGTGACCACGACCACGGGCAGGCCGGGCTGCTCGGCGGCGATCTTCGAGAGCAGCTCCTGGCCGGAGATGTGCGGCATCGTCAGATCGAGCAGCACGATCTCTGGCCGGTGAGCCCTGATGAGCTGCATCGCCTCGCGGCTGTCGTCGCAGGTCACGATCTGATCGTGGCCGGCCATGCGCAGCGCCATCTCGAATGAACGCAGGATGTGCGGCTCGTCGTCCACGAGGAGAATCGGATCGCTCATCGAGGTGCACTCCGTTCGCTGGCGGGGTTCGTCGGGAGCGAGATGGTGGCAGCTGTGCCATGACCTTCCTCGGAGGTGAGCTCCAGGGTGCCTCCGTGGTCCTCGACGATTCCGGTGGAGATGGACAGCCCGAGACCGGTGCCGCCGCTGTCGCGCTTTGTGGTGAAGAACGGATCGCGGATCCGGTCGAGGAGCTCTGACGGGATGCCGGCGCCCTCATCCGCGACGGTGATGGTGATCCAGCCATTGTCTGTCAGCGCGGTGGCGATGCGGATCCCCTGGCTGGTGCTCTCCAGCGCATCGCAGGCGTTGAGGATCAGGTTGACGATCACCTGCTCGATCCGCTGTGAGCTTCCCTGGACCGTTGGTAGCCCGTCGCTCAGATCCACAGCCAGGTCCAGCGTCGCCTTCTGGATACGGTTTCTGGTCAGCGTCAAGGCCGATCGAACCACCTCGTTGATGTCCACAGCCTCGTCCATCGCGGGCGCGTCGCGCCGGGCGAAGTCCTTGAGGCTCTTGACGATTGCATCGATCCGAGCAGCCGACACCGCAATGTCGTCGAGCAGTGTCGGGACCGACTCGCGGATCACGTCGAAGGCGACGGCGCCCACGGCAAGGTCGCCGTGCTCCTCCTGATAGGCCTCGAGCGCCGGGAGGACGCCAGACCAGAGGTCCCGAACCACCGGTGCGTTGACGGTGATCGAGCTGGTGGGGTTCGAGATCTCGTGGGCCACGCCGGCAACCAGGGTTCCCAGTGCGGCGAGCCGGTCGGCCTGCATGAGCTGCCGGCGCTGGGCCTCGGCGGCGCGCTCGGCTTCCTTGCGTTTGGAGATGTCCCGCTCGATCACCGAGGCGCCGGTGAGCTCGCCGTCCGCGCCGCGGATCGGTGAGACGGCGACGGACACGAGCAGTGAGCTCCCGTCGGAGCGCTTCCGGTCGGACTCGATTTGGCGAAACGGCTCTCCCGCCGCAATCGCTTGGAGGACGGCGGTCGTCTGCTCGGTGTCCGCCTCAGGGAGCAGACGGGCGTAAGGGTCGCCGACGATCTGCTCCGAGCTGTAGCCGTACATGAGCTCGCCGCCCCGGTTCCAGCTGAGCACCCTGCCGTCGAGGGAGACCGCCATGATGGCGTCGCGCGAAGAGCGCACGACGGCGGCCAGCAGGCGCCGTGCCTCCTCGGCGCGTTGCACCGCTGCCAGTGACTCCTCGACGCCGGCGATGATCGCATCGGTCTGATCGATCGCCTCCGCGATCGTGCGCACGTCTCTGGGCTCGGGGTTCTCCGTGACAGTGGGGTGGTCGCCGTCCACGGGGAGAGCGTCGACCATCTGCCGGATCCGTGCGGTGTTGCGGGTGAGCTCAGTGAACGACTCCTGCAGCCGCTGCATGAAGCTGTTGAACAGAGCGGCCAGCTCGCTGGTCTCGTCGCGACCGTGGACCTGCAGACGGACGGACAGGTCGCCCTCGCCGCTGGCGATCTCCGCCAACCGTGCGGAGGTTTCGCGAAGCGGTTGGCAGACGCGGTGCCCGATCACGATCAGCAGGGCCGCCATGACTCCGATGAGAAGCGTCGTGACCACAGCGAGGCGCTGGCGGAACCAGCTCTGCGATGCCAGGACGTCGTGCTCGTTGGTCGCCAGCCAGACCACGCCGATGAGCTGGCCCGAGGTGTCGTGCACCGGGAACGTCGAGGCGAAGTACGGCTCGCTCCACGCGTGCGCGATGCCATCCCGTCCGTCGGCGAGAAGGTCGAGGTCCATGTGCTCAGACACGACGTCGTCGGCATCGGCCATCACCACCACGGTCTCGCGACGCGGTCCCTGAAGACGAGGATGCTGGCGAGGATCTCGAAGGTCCGTTGTTACCTGAAGAAACGAGCTGTCCATGAGCACGGCGAAGTGGGTTCCTGGATGGGAGAGCTGCGCGCTCAGCATCGCACCGAACGGACGGAGCACCTCGGCGGAGCCGACCTGCTCTCCACCGGCGTCGCGTACCGGTACCACCCCACGGATCGTGAAGCCGCCGCGGCCGAGCTCGATGCCGCCGGTGGGCTTGCCGGTGCGGTTCACTTCGACCACCGTGCGTCGGAACGACGCCAGGTCGTCGGAGATATCGATCCACTCACCGTCGCGCAGCGCCTGCTTCTCGCGCCAGGCACGCAAGAAGCTGCGGGCGTTCGGCAGGTGGAAGTGGAGGCGGAGCGGCTCGGGGCCGACGGTCGATTCATATGCCGCAAGCGCCGGCGCGAGGACGTCCCGCAGCTGCTCTCGGGCTCGCTGGACCGCCGGATCGAACGGATCGTCGCGATCTCCTCGGCTCGCCTCCCGGTATGCATCGATGACCCCTGGTCGGCTCGCCATCGCCGTGGCAAGCTCCATCGCCTGCATGGCGGATAGGGTGACCTCGCGCCGGATCGCCTCGATCTGCGCCTCGTGGGCGTCGCTGACCCGATGACGCATGACCCGCGAGAACGCCATGGTGGCCAGCCCAGCGGTCGCCAGCCCCAGCACCACCAGGGCCACCGCAGCGGGAATCAGGAACTTGTACCGGATCTGCATCGTCGCGCCGCCGGTCTCCTTTGCTCGACCGAGCGATCACTGCTCGGCTGGGCACATGGTAACCCGCACGCTGAGGAAGAGCTCAGAGATCAGAGTTCGGAGCTCAGAATGTCGCCCACCCTCCCCAGAGCCTGCTGCGTGTGCTTGAAGCATCGCAGGGGTTGCGGCCCGCGGCCGCGTTAGTAGTGGTAGCGAACCTGCGCGATGAAGAGGGCGTCGCCGTCCACCTTGTACACCAGGCGGTGCTCGTCGTTGATTCTCCGTGACCAGTAGCCGGAGAGAGCGTGCCTCAGCGGCTCTGGTTTGCCGATCCCGTCGAACGGATCTCGGCAGATCTCCTGGATCAGGAGGTTGATCCTCTTCAGGATGCGCCGGTCGGCCGTTTGCCAGTGGACATACTCCTCCCATGACCGAGAGGAGAAGATGATCCTCACTCGAGGAGCTCCCGCTCGGTGCCGTCGCCGCGTTCCAGCTCCTGAATGGACTCGAGAAGTCTCTGCGCGTTCCGGGGGCTCCTGAGCAGATACGCCGTCTCGACGAGGGACTCGTAGTCCTCCAGGGAGATCATGACGACTGCGGCATCTCTTCGCTTGGTGACCGTCACCGGCGCGTGGTCCTCACACACCCGGTCGATTGTCTCGGCGAGCTTGGCTCGAGCTTCGGTGTAGGTGATCGATCGCATAACCCGTACAATATACTGTACAGAAGCTGCATCGTCAACGCGACTGTGCCGGCGCGGGTGTTTCCGGAGCACGCCTGCGCTTTTCTGAAGCACTGGAGCATCAGGATCTTGGCACATCTCATCCGGCAGAACCGCTCAGCTTAGGACTTCGGTAAACTTGTGGTAGCGTCCTCGTCAGTCTGGCGGGAAAGGTGACGGTGTATGGAGCTCTTTCGGGTATGTCGTGCTCTGACGATCATGGTTGTCGCGCTCGCGAGTGGCTGTGGCGACCGGCAGCAGGTCGTCGATCTCGGCGAGCTGGATGACCTTGCCAGCCTGGACGGTACGGTTGTCACCGAGGCACCGTTGCTCATCGCGACCGACCACTACTGGGATGATGACCATGCCTCTGGTAGCTGGGGTTTCCGGCACTATGCGCGGCTCATTCTCTGGATCGCTCCGGGGACGGAGGGTCCGATCTGCCTCGATCTGGTGCCGCATGCGTCGAGCGTCGGTCAGCACCTGGAGTCCGAGTGGAACGGAGCGCCGCTCGCGGAGGTGGCGGCGCCTCTCGACGCAGATGGAGCGACGCTTGAGCTGCCGGCCGAGCTCGTCAAACCCGGTGTCCATCACCTGTTACTCCGCCGTCGGTTCGCCGAGGAGAGCGCTGACGTCCGTGCCAACGGCCGGACGTCGTTTCAGGACATCGTGGCCCGAGCGGGAGAAGCTGAGCTGTCGCTGGCCTCGGTCGACCGGGATCGTCTCCGTCTGCTCGGAGATCATCTGCTGCTCGGGGTTGCCGGCTCGGGCCGACGGAAGCTTTCCGGGTGTCTGATGGATGGGTCCGCCACGGCATTGCTGAACCTGCGCCTGGACTTCCCTGCGC
>CAZEJK010000181.1:0-10347 GCA_964512045.1 uncultured Thermoanaerobaculia bacterium | reverse complement strand
AGCTTCGGAGCAACCCCTTGGTTGCGGCCCGCGGCCGCGTTGGCGACTCAAGCAGCCCACATCTTCGGAAAAGCGCGGCATGCGCCGGGGACCGGATGGCCGGGATCCGGCTGTCCGAGCCGGGACCGGGGCAGGGTCAGCGACCTACCCCAGGCTATGGCGTCGTCGCTCCTGCGAGCAAGTCGTCATGTCTGCAAGCAAAGCTGACTACGAGCTGCTCGCGGGAGCCGCCTGCTCGTCTGCATCGGCTACAGCGTCCAGAAATGTCGCGAGACGGAGATCACCATCATCATCGAGCTCGCGAAACGTCAACGCGAAGCCCTGGTCCCTCTCCGCACGGCTGGTCAGTCGCACGATCTCCGCGCGTCCGCAGATCGGCTTCTTACCTGCGAGGCTCAGCTCGAACGCCACGATGTCGCCGACCGACCAGGGCATCCTTCCACGCACCAGCATACCGGTCCGCGAGACATTGGCGCTTTGACAGAACAGCTGTTTGGAGACCGCCGAGCTCGCATCGCGGAGACGTAACGTGATGCGGCAGCTCTTGCGTGGCGCCACCTCACCGAGCCGCTGCAACGTCGCCTCGAGGCCCTGCGGCGACGTGTTCAGCGGCACCACTTCGTTCGCGCCGACCTTGAGCAGAGCCTCCTTCTCCTGGACCCGATCGAGAGCTGTCAGCACGACGACTCCGGCGGATCGCGACGGGCTGTGTCGAACGGCGCCGAGAAGGTCGCTGGTGGCGACATCGCCTACCGGGTGCACGACCACAACGACCCCGTACGTGTTCCGTCTCAGGAGCGCCATCCCACCCATCCCTCGGATCATGCGGTCCACGCTGTACCCGACCCGTTGCAGAGTCTCCGAAAGACGATCCAGCAACCCGCTGTCATCACAGACGAGAAGGGCGCGATCCTCAGACATGACCTGATGATATCGCGGCATCGAGGTGCTCGGCAACATCACGAGGTCGAGGTCGAAGGGTCATCGAGGCGAGCCGAGAGGTACTCCACAAGCCGCTCTCGTCCCTCCCCTTCGAACGAAAGGAACTGGGCGCCGAAGCCCTTCACGGACTCCTTCGGATTGGTGTGCCGGACGACCCGGGCGCGGCCGCGCAACGGTTTCGGCTGCTCCTTGAAGACGAGCTCGAACTCGAACACCGACCCGATGGAGAGCTGCGGTCCGCGCACCAGCACTCCGGTCGCCGACAGATTCTCGGTCTGACAGAGGACGAGGTTTCCATTGCTGTCCTCGATGCCGAGATCGACTCGCAGCATGGACCGACAGGTTGCCCGGTCCGCGACGTGGAGGAGCTCCGACACGACCTCTTGCAGCTGACCCTCCATACGCACTGTACCCAGGAGGCGGTTCACACCGTGGCCAAGGAGCGGCCGGTACTGGTCGAAGCGGTCCTCGCTGGCGAAGACAACGACGCTCGCACGGACGCTCTCCGAGCCTGGGGAACGCAAGGCGGCGATGAACCGCTCCATCGACATGCCCGACACCGGCTCGACCGCCACGATGAGATTGAATCGCACCGCCTTGGTCAGCTCGAGTGCAGAGTCCGCCGTCACCATCCGATCCACGTCGACCGCCTCTCGGCGGAGCACTGGGGCGGCACGATCAAAAGCCGCCGGATCCGCCGTCACCACCAACACTCGGTGTCCTTCGCGGGAGGCTCCCATGGCTCCAGCATACACCCTCGATGGAATGTCGCGTCTGACGATGACGCTACCCGTTCACGAGGAGCGTGATCTCATGGCCACATTTCTCCACACGAGCACACTCGCAACGTCGCCAGAGAAGGTGCACAGGTGGCATACCCGGTCTGGCGCACTGCAACGTCTCACGCCCCCATGGGAGGACCTGCGTGTTGTCGAGCACACCGGCGGCCTGGAGCCGGGGTCGCGGGCGGTCCTCGAGCTGCGCAAGGGACCCATCACACTCCGGTGGCACGCCCGCCACGAGAAGCTCGAGGGCGGGTACGGGTTCGTTGACGTGCAGGAGAAGGGACCGTTCGCTCGCTGGGAACATCAGCACCGGTTCCTGCCGTCCGCCGAGGGAGGCTGTCTGATGGAGGATCGCATCTCCTACGAGCTCCCGTGCGAGCCAGCGAGCCGCTGGCTCGGGGGTCGTCGTGTCGCGCGTGAGCTCGAACGCGCCTTTACCTACCGGCACGGCGTCGTGGCGCGGGATCTCGAGCGACACCGCCTTCTCGAAGACGAGGATCCGTTACGCATCGCTGTCACTGGCGCGTCCGGGCTCGTCGGCTCTCGCCTCGTTCCGTTCCTCGCCGCCGGCGGGCACGAGGTGCTCCGCCTGGTCCGCCGGCAGCCGAAGGCAGCCGATGAGATCCGATGGGATCCTGAATCTGGCGAGGTTGATATCGACGCCCTGGATGGAGTCGACGCCGTCATCCACCTGGCTGGCGAGAGCATCGCCTCGGGTCGATGGACCGAGACCCGGAAGCGTCGTATCCGCAGCAGTCGCGTCGACGGAACCAGAACCATCAGCCAGGCCGTCGCCGGTATGCAGCGCCCACCCAGGGTACTCATCTCGGCCTCAGCGATCGGTTACTACGGTGACCGCGGCGACACTACCGTCGACGAGGACAGCGAGCCCGGGGACGACTTTCTCGCCGACGTCTGCGTCGCATGGGAGGACGAAACCCGGCCCGCCATCGATGCCGGGGTGCGAGTTGTCAACCCGCGCATCGGAATCGTGCTCGCCGCGGACGGCGGTGCGCTGGCCGCCATGCTCCCTGCGTTTCGGCTCGGAGCAGGAGGTCGTGTCGGTTCCGGGAAGCAGTGGATGAGCTGGATTGCCATTGATGACCTCATCGGGATCCTGTACCACTGTCTCGCCGACGAATCGTGCTCCGGTCCCATCAACGCCGTGTCGCCGAGCCCGGTGACCAACCGCGAGCTCACCTCCACATTGGCGTCCGTGATCCATCGACCTTCGGTGCTACCGCTTCCGGCGTTCGCCGTGCGCACGCTCCTCGGGGAGATGGGAGACCAGCTCCTGCTCACCAGCACACGAGTGCGCCCGGCGCGTCTGGAAGCGACATCGTTCGAGTTCCAACACCCGGTGTTGGAGGACGCACTGCGGGTCGAGCTCGGTCAGAGGCAACCGTAATGTCCAGTGTGGGCTCGCAGCACGCCTGACCGCGCGGGAGTAACACCCGAGGATCGCCATCTCTTCGTCGACTCTGGTATTGTCGGACCAGCCGAGAGTGAACCGCTGACGATGGGACGGAGCCAATGACACACCGTATCGTGATGGCCAGTCACAAGGGAGGCGTGGGCAAGACCACGACCTGTCTCAACCTCGCAGTCGCCTTGGCCGAGGAGCAGCGCAGGACACTGCTCGTCGATCTCGATCCGCAGGGAGCGATCGGCCTCTCGCTTGCCCGCGGCGAGACCGAGTGGGAGGGGCTCTCGGACCTCTTGATGGGAGCCTGTGAAGCGGACGAAGCGATCGTGCAGACACGGCTCGACGCGCTCTCCATCCTCCCCCGCGGACGTCTCCACCCGGTCGATGCATGCGACTTCGAGATGACACTCCGCGACCCTGAGACCATCAACCGTGTCCTCGCCAGAGTCGAGCCAACCTTCGAGCTGGTGATCCTCGACACACCGAGCGGTCTCGGACCGGTGACGCGCGGCGCCCTCGCAGCATCACGTTTCGTGCTCGTGCCGTTCCAGGCAGAGCCACTGGCCCTTCGCTCGATCTCTCAGGTCCTGCGAGTCATCGATCACGTACGCCGGGAGGAGAACTCGTCGTTGCAGCTGCTCGGGGTGCTCGCGACGATGCTCGACCTCAAGAGCGAGACATCGTTGGATGTGATGCGCGAGGTATGGAGATCGTTCGACGGCATTCTCGACACAGTTGTCCCACGCTCCCCAGAGTTCGCAGCCGCCAGCTGGCAAGGACTGCCTCTGTCCCATATGGGCGGGCAGCTACGTCCGGAGGCCCGGAGGTTCGAGATGCTCTCCTCGGAGCTCCTCGGTCGGATCACCGAGCTGGCAGCGGAGGCTGGAGGCATTGATGAGCGACCGCGGCGTGAACTTGTCTGACTTCGAGCTGGCGCGGCAGCTGTCCCACGACCTCGCGATGACGCGATCGTCGGACGATCGTGCGGCTCCGGAGGAGCAGTGGGTCCGCTTCGATCCGACCCGCCTCGGGATCACACCGTCACGAGGTCAGGCTCCGTCGCCTGGACCGGGCGAGGAGACAGCGCCCACAACCACACCGCTCCCCACAATCGAGCCGGAGACCATGGAGGACTGGAGTCAGCTGCTCGACTGGGCGCTGTCGATCTGGCCGGCAGCCGCCGGCTTCGTGGTCGACTCGGCAGGGTTCGTCATCGCCACGGCTGGAGCGTGGGAGTTCGAGCGCTTGGAAGGTGTCGGCTCACAGCTCCTCGACGTGGCCCGGAGGGCTGTCCAGATCGAGGGGGCCGGGCGCACACAGTTTCTCGCAGTGCAGTTCGAGGAGTTCTGGCTCAGTGGGCTCACAGTGTGGCGGGGGACGGACGAGCTGCTCATCGTGGCAACTCTCGGCGATGCGCCCCTCGATGCAAGCTCTCGGCATGCAATCGCCCAGCAGATCGCATGGAACCTGGATCGTCTGTAGCGCTCCTTCCGAGTCGACCGATCTTCAGCGATTGACGACCGGCGTCTCATCGAATGAAACACGCATGACCTCCGGGAACCGGAGAACCGGGATCCGGCTGGCGTGGCCGACAGCGCCAGAGCATGACGTTGGTTTCTGCCCGCAGTCGCCTTGGATTGAATCCACATCTCATGATTGACCGGAAGTTTGCGACCGGAAGTTGATTCTCCCCTAGCATTTCCCTACACTGTTGGTTGGGAGGTCTCGCCGGGATGGGGCAGACCACAAACTCTCAGCTGCACCTGGCCACGGACGCCGGCCAGCGGCTTCGCGGCATGATCCGCGACCTGGGCATCGTCCAGCTGCTGCAGGTTCCGCACTCAGCCAAGCGCACAGGCGAGCTGAACATCTTTCCTGGGGCGCAGGAGGCCCGACGGGCCAACCGGGGTCGATTGACCGACGACGGCCTCCTCGACGATGAGGCGAAGCTCTACTACGTCGACGGAGAGCTGGTTCACGCCGCCTTCGCGGATATTCATGGCTTCGATGCCGTGGTCGAGGTCCTCACCTGGGAAGAGGGCCACTTCGAGTTTCGCGAAGGGATCCAAAGCGAGGTTCAGACCATCGATGGCGGCTTGCACACGACCATGGTCCACGCTCTCAAGCGATGTGACCGGACCGGGACCACGGACGCCTCGGCCGCGACAGCACTCCCCAACGCCGGGGCTGCTCAGAGATGCCTCGAGGACCTGGTCAGCGCCGACGGCCCTGTCTTCTTTGCAGCACTGGTCAACACCACGGGCCAGACGGTGGCGACCGCCAGCCGATGGGACGGAGCAGACGAGACGGTCGCCGGCCTTCGCTTCGGCCTGTGCATGCTGCTGTCCACCCTGAAGCAGCACCACAAGATCCGGCGGGTCGTGGTCGAGGACGAGGAGATTGGAACTGCCGTGGTCTGTCGAATCCCGCAGGGTTTTCTCTTCGCGGTGGCCGACGAGCAGACACAGATCGGTGCTGTTTCGGTCGCGGTCAGTCGGACAGCGCAAGCAATCACAGGCGTTTTGCACGAAGGGAGCAGCGCATGAACCAGCTCAAAGAGCTGCTGGTCGACCTCGTCAAGGTCGAAGGGATCACCGCCGCAGTGGTTGTGGGTCGCGACGGCTTCGTGATTGAAGGCGTCACCCAACATGGGGGCACGGACACTGAAGCGGTGGGCGCCGTCATCTCCACCGGCATCGGCTCATCCGAGGTCATCGGTCGCGAGCTCGAGGTGGGGAACATGACCCAGGGGATGATCGAGTACGACAACGGGATCGTCGTCATGAGCCTGCTCGGGCCCGACGCGATCCTCGCGGTGGTGGCACAGCCCAGCGCCAACCTCGGCAACGTCCGCTATCAGATCCGCAAACGCGCCGAGGCGATCCAGAGCTCTCTGTGAATGGCGATGCCCGACCGAGGGCGGTAGTCGCTCAGAGCAGCTCGACGCCGGCCAAGTCACACAAGAGATCGAGAACTTCTCCTGTTTCAGGAAAGGGGAACCACCATGGAGCAGCAGGCCACGAGGGTCCATAACGTCGCGTACTTCATCGCTGCGCTGGCCCACGGCGCCGAGCAGAACCTCGGCCGCGGCAGTCTCTCGATCTGCAGCCGAGCCGGCAAGCGCTTCGGGCTCGAAGCCGTGGCCGACACCGAGCAGACTGACGATCCGATCCGCGCCGTCGAGATCCTCCGCGAGGCTCTGAGCCGGCAAGGGATCGTCTGGGACTTCGCGCCGTTTTCCGGGGAACGAACCGATCCCGTCACCGTGGACGACGACGGTACCAGGAGGATGCGTCTGGTCTTTCGCACCTGCATGGTGCGCAACGCGCTGTTTTGCTACTGCCACGATCAGAAGCAGTCTCTGTGCTACATGGCGCACGGGGTCTTCGCTGGTGCGATGGAGCGCGTGATGCCCTCCACCTCGGTGAATCTCGAGATTCTGCACGCCGGACCGAACGCCTGCCTGAAGGAGATGGTCTGGACTCTCGAAGGGGGTCAGCAATGAAGGCGCGCATCTCCACCGAGTGGCTCTCGGGATGCTCGGGGTGCCACGTTGCCATCGTCGATCTCCACGAGAAGCTCCTGGGTCTGGTGGACGAGGTGGAGTTCGTGCGGATCCCGGTGCTCATGGACGTCAAGGAGTATCCCAAGGCAGACATCGGTCTCGTCGAAGGCGCAGTCCGGACGGTGCACGACCGCGACGCGCTGGTGCGGCTCCGCGAGAGCGTCGACAGGCTCGTGGCATTCGGCAGCTGTGCGGCCTACGGTGGACCCTCGGGGATCGGCTGGCTGCATGGACGGGACACCATCATGGACACCGTGTACGGCTCCCAGCTGCCGACAAACGTGACCACCACCCCGCCCGACGACCAGGCGCCAGTGATGGAAGAAAGCGTCATCCCGGTGGACGAGGTTGTGGACATCGACCTGTACGTCCCGGGATGCCCGCCGCACCCGTTCTTCATCGCCACGGCGATTCGCCAGTGTCTGGATGACGACGTCACTCCGGCAAGCACACTCAAGCCGGTGTGTGCCGACTGCTCGCGCGTCATGCGCAAGCAGCCCGGAACGTCCCTGCAACGCGGTGCGCTGACAGCACCCGATCCGGAGCTCTGTCTCCTCAGCCAGGGAGTCGTCTGCCTCGGATCCGTCAGCCTCAACCGATGTCACGCTCCCTGTCCGAAGGCGGGGGTCGCCTGCACGGGCTGCACCGGACCGGCGTTCGACGTCTTGCTCGAACCCCAGCTCGACATCCGGACGATGATCGCCGAGCGGATGCACCGTCTGTGCGGTATCGAGCGCGACGAGGTTCGCAGCTACATCGAACAGAACGCCAAGACCTTCTACGCCTATGCCCTGGCTTCGCCCGCCATCTACAGCAAACCGACCGTCGAGATGCGCCGTTGGGCCGGGGGAGACCATCACGGAGGGCGCCAGCATGCCTGAGCCGATTGTCATCAGCCCGGCCACTCGCATCGAGGGGCACGCCCGCATTCTCCTCGAGATGGAAGACGACTCCACGGTGCGCTCGGCGCACCTCCAGGTTCATGAGATCCGCGGGTTCGAGAAGCTGCTGTGCGGCATGGAGCTCACCAAGATGCCGCAGATTACCGCGCGGATCTGCGGCGTGTGTCCTGCCGCTCACCACCTGGCAGCCGTCGTGGCCATCGAGCGTGGCATGGGAATGACTCCGCCTGCCGCCGCGGACCGCCTGCGTCGTCTACTGTACGCCGGCCACATCCTGCACTCCCATGCCCTGTCCACGTTCGTGCTCTCCGGTCCGGACATCCTGCTCGGGCTGGACGCCCCTGCCGAGCAACGTAACGTCTTCCACCTCTTGCAAGTTGATGCAGAGCTGAGCCGCAAGGCTCTCCGCCTCCGATCGATCGGCCAACGGGTCGTGGAGACGGTGGGCGGACGTGGTGTCCATCCAGTGACAGCGATCCCCGGAGGCATGGCATCCCGTCCCGACGCAGAGACCATGTCACGCCTGGCGAGCTGGGGCAACGAGGCCACCGATCTCCTCGCCTCGCTCCTGCCGGTGTTCACCGACAAGCTGACCGCGCTCGCCGAGCTCCGGGGGCCGTCCCACGTGGCACACCGGTCCTTGGCCCTGATGGACGGAGACGCGCCAGGCTTCCTGTCCGGAGAGCTGGTGGTCATGGACACCGACGGTTCACGCACGACCTCGTTCGCGCCCGAAGCATACGCAGAGCATCTGGCCGAGCACGTGATGCCGGGCTCCTACATGAAGGCCGTTCGTTTCCGCGACGACAGTGCAATGGTCGTCGGGCCCCTGGCCCGACTGAACATCGCGGACCGGCTCGGCACAGAGCGCGCCGACGAGGCTCTCGCCCGTTTTCACGACGGCGGTCGACCGCGGCTCGCTGCGATCGATTTCATCGAGGCTCGTTTGATCGAGATGGTCCACTGCGCCGAGCTGATCAGCCAGCTCGCCGCTCAGGGCGCCGGCGACGGTCCGATCCGGATCGAAACGGAGCCTGCCGGCGCGGGCCGGTACGTGGGGATCGTCGAAGCGCCCAGGGGCGTCCTGGTACACGACTACACGGCCGATGACGCCGGCACCGTCACCGCAGCCAACCTCATTGTGGCCACCCAGAACAACTACGACGCGATCGATCGCGCGATCACCGGCCTCGCCCAACATCTTCTGCCATCCGGCAACGATGCGTTGATCATGAACGGAGTCGAGTTCGGTCTGCGGTGCTTCGATCCCTGCCTGGCCTGTGCCACCCACACCGCGGGACGGATGCCGCTGGAGGTCACGATCCGGAAGAACGGAACCACGCTGCGCTCGCTCCGCCGGGAGGTGTCACGATGATCAGCATCCGCATCGACGACGCGGCATGTGTCGGGTGCTCACTCTGCGTGGACGAGTGCCCGACCGACGTGTTCGCCTTCGATAGCACCACCGAGCGACCGCTGGTCGAGCAGCCCGCGGAGTGCTTCGGATGCCTGAGCTGCAGTCAGCTCTGCCCGTCCGATGCCATCGAGCACGACGGTATTGCACCGTCTGAAACGCACCACCACGATCCGCGAGTGATGACCATCGCTCAGCATCTCGGCGCCGATCTCGCCGACCGCCTCAACGAGGGCACCGATCCCGCTCAGCGCCAGGCCGCCCTGGAAGACCTCGGGGTTCGCCTTCTGGCCGTTGCGGCCGTATTTCGCGAGACCCTGGGCGGCGCGCTCCCAGCGGTTGGCACCCTGGCCGGCCGCACCCTGGCACGCCAGCTGCCTCGGTACAGGGCGCCCGAGTCGTTCGAGGATGCGCTCGAGATGGCGCGCGATCGGTTCGCGCCCACGTGGGAGATCGAGCCTTCAGTGGACGGGACGACTCTCACCCTGCCGGTTCGCGGCTGCTTCGTGCGCGAGGTTTGCCAGAGTCACGGGCTCGAGCTCGGCGGCGATCTGTGCATCCTCTTCTACCACTACTTGGCTGGCTACCTGGCGAACCTGGGAGATGTTCGCCTCCGCCTTGCAGACGCCCAACGCGGGCCCGAGACGTGCTGCTACACGGCGACGATCCATCCGCGCCACTGAACCGGTACCCGCTCGCGGTCATCGGCATCGGCAACACACTCGCCGGCGACGATGGGGCGGGTGTCGTGTGCATCGACCGGCTCCGCGCACGGTGGGGCGATCATCCGGACGTGCTGCTCTTGGTCCTGGACGGGGACCTGTTTACCGTCGCCGATATCGTCGACCAGGTCGAGCGGATTCTGTTCGTTGACGCGGTCGCCGGCCAGCCACCCGGCCGAATCGTACGCTCGGCCTCAGCCCCCCGTGCGATGTCGGCATCGCTCCACCAGACTGACATCGGTACGGTCATGGCATCGCTGGAGGCGCTCGGCTACGACCTGCCGCCGTGGGAGATCTGGGGGATCACCATCGATCCTCCACAGGAGCTCGGCGAGGGGCTCTCGCCAGCGGTCGCAGCGGGTGTTGCAGACCTCGTCGAACGGCTCGATCGTGCGATCGCGGCCTTCCGACGCGCCAGCTGATCAGCCACGGCAGCTCGCCGTGTCTGCTGCATGGAGGTCTGGGCGAACCTGGGCGCACAGGGTCTCTGTACACCGCCACGCCCACGACCGCAGCAGCCGTCCACGACGGCGCTGCTGCTCGCCTGGAAGACACCTTTCCTTTCCACTGCGCCTCCGCAGAAGGCTTTCA
>CAZEJK010000180.1:0-10386 GCA_964512045.1 uncultured Thermoanaerobaculia bacterium | reverse complement strand
GGGCCGAGCTCGAAGGCGCCTCCCTCGAAGGCGCAGTGCTCGACCACGTCCGGCTCGACTTCCTGGATCTTTCCGGGCTGGACCTGTCCGCAGCCTCGCTGCGCCGTGCGACGTTCCGAGGCACCAACCTCACGGGCGCCAAGCTGATCGGCGCAGACCTGTCGCAGGCCGTCCTCGACGCGGGCATCTTCGATCGGGCCGACTTCACCGGCGCCGTGCTCGACGGAGCGAGCTTCCGCGGTGGCCGGTTCGAGAAGACCGTGATGGCGAACATCCACGCCCACGCGGCAATCTGGGAGTCCGCCGATCTCAGCGGGGTCGTGTTCGATGGCGCCGACCTCACGGCCGTCCAGGCGGAGAACGTGCAGCTGGTCCGCGCCAGCTTGAAGCACGTGAACCTGACCAGGGCGGGGCTGCGCGCCGCCAACTTCCACCAGGCAAGCCTCGCCCACGCTGTCCTGGACAACGCGCAGTGCGACGGCGCCAGCCTCGACCACGCCGACCTGGAGCACGCCCAGTTCAGGAAGACCAACCTGGCCCGCGCCGACCTCCGCCAGTCCAGCCTGCTGCACGCTGTCCTCGAGGACTGCATCCTCGCCGACGCCAAGCTCGCCGAGGCCGACTTCCGTTCGCCGACCCTGGGCCGCCTGTCGTTCGCAGCCGCGGATCTCACCAAGGCGGTGTTCACACGCTGTGAGCTGCGCAGCGCCAACTTTCAACGCGCGATCGTCAGCGAGGCCGACTTCCGTCATGCCAACCTGGAGGGTGCGAACTTCACCGAGGCGAAGCTG
The DNA here is from genome assembly GCA_964512045.1 of uncultured Thermoanaerobaculia bacterium. Lineage (GTDB taxonomy): Bacteria > Acidobacteriota > Thermoanaerobaculia > Thermoanaerobaculales > Sulfomarinibacteraceae > CAZEJK01. Next base: position 9,595 of record CAZEJK010000180.1, on the reverse strand, counting down.
ATCCGGACGCGGATGCGCCACGCCAACCTCAAGCAGGCGGTGCTCGATCGTGCCGACGCCACCGGCGCCGACATCTCGGGCACCAACCTGATCCTCGCCTCGGCGAAGGGTGCGACGTTCATCGGCACCGATCTCCGGTTTGCGGATGCTGCCGGAATCGATGTCGAGGGCGCGATCCTCTCGCAGGCCGATCTCCGCAACGCCGACTTCACCAAGGCGAACTTCACCGATACCCGGTTTTGGGGCGCCAGGGTCAAGAAGACGAAGTTCCCGGCCGGGCTGTTCCATTGGCTACTGCTGCTGCGCGTCACTCAGTTCTTCCAGGGGATCCGAGACGTCTCCGACAAGCGTCGCGAGCTCCGGGAGCAGAAGCGCATCCGCAAGGTGGCCGAGATCGTCCGCGAGCGCGAGTCTGCTCGCCGCACCCGTCCGCGGTAGCGTTCGTCGAGCTTGATCGTCGGACACGCACGAGCCGATGCTGGGGCGTGCGCCGGGACAGTGCTATCATCCCGCGCCGTACGGAGGTCATGGCGATGCCTGAACGCACCCGGCAGCTGATCACGAAAAGCTGGATCTTCTCCGGACTTCCCGACACGATCATCGACCGACTGGCGGAGGTTGCCAGCCGTCGCAGCGTTCCTGCTGGAAGCTATCTCTACCGTCAGGGAACGCCCCGCGAGGCGTTCTACCTGATCCTGGAGGGCGAGCTGCAGGTGATCGACGAGTCCGGCGCCACCCCCCAGCAGCTGATCGTCCTCGGACCGAACGAGGGCGTCGGCGAGGGCACGCTGCTCGGATCGACGCAGCACTCCACCTCGGGCTTCGCGAAGCTGCCGCTGGAGGTCCTCGAGCTCAGGGGTGACGAGGTCCGCACCGTCCTCGAGGACGATGCCTCAGCCGCCATCGAGGTGCTGACCCGGGTTGCGCTGGAGGTCAGCCGCCGGCTGCAGTTCTCCTCCAGCCGTTCTGTCGGGCTGGCTCAGGACTACCTGACGGGCGAGTCCCGCCTGGAGCACGACCTTCTCGGCAACCGCGAGGTGCCGGCGGACGCCCTGTACGGCGTCCAGACCTTGCGTGCCGTGGAGAACTTCAACATCACCGGAATCCGTCTCTCCCACTTCCCCACGTTCGGCAAGGCGCTGGCCATGGTCAAGCAGGCGTCGGCGCGGACCAACGTGGCGCTGGGGCTCCTCGACGCCCAGATCGGGGCTGCCATCGACCGCGCGGCTCAGGAGATCATCGGTGGCCACTGGCACGGTCATCTGGTGGTGGACATGGTCCAGGGCGGCGCTGGCACATCGACCAACATGAACATCAACGAGGTGATCGCGAACCGCGCCCTCGAGCTGACGGGACACGAGCGCGGCGCCTACGAGCACTGCCACCCCAACAACCACGTCAACCTCTCCCAGTCCACCAACGACGTGTACCCCACGGCGATCCGCGTGGCGCTGCTGTACGACACCAGATCGCTGGTCAACGCCCTCGAGCACCTCACCGATACCTTGAGCAGCAAGGCCGAGGAGTTCGACGAGGTGATCAAGATGGGCCGGACGCAGCTGCAGGATGCGGTGCCGATGACCCTCGGCCAGGAGTTTGCGGCGTTCGCGGCCACAACCCAGGAGGACATCCTCCGTCTGCGCGACACCTCACGGCTGTTCCTGGAGGTCAACCTCGGAGGAACCGCCATCGGCACCAGCATCAACGCGGACCCGCGTTACCCCCGCCGGGCGGTGCGCGAGCTCCGCGCCATCACCGGGTTGGACCTGAGCCTCGCCGAGAACCTGGTGGAGGCCACTCCGGACACCGGCGCGTTCGTGTCGTTCTCGGGCGTCCTCAAGCGCGTCGCCGTCAAGCTTTCGAAGATGTGCAACGACCTCCGGCTGCTTTCGTCCGGTCCGCGCTGCGGGCTCAACGAGATCAACCTGCCGCCGATGCAGCCCGGGTCGTCGATCATGCCGGGCAAGGTCAACCCGGTGATCCCTGAGGTGGTCAACCAGGTGGCGTTCCACGTCATCGGCAACGATCTCGCCATCACCCTGGCTGCCGAGGCCGGTCAGCTCCAGCTCAACGTGATGGAGCCGATCATCGCGTTCAACCTGTTCCAGTCGATCGAGATGCTGACCGCAGCGGTCAACACGCTGACGCAACGGTGCATCCAGGGCATTACCGCCAATGTGGACCACTGCCGGCAGATGGTCGAGGGCTCGATCGGCCTGGTGACCGCGCTCGCACCGGTGCTCGGCTACGAGGGCGCCAGCGAGGTGGCCACGGAGGCGTTGGCCACCGGGCGGAGCGTCCGCACCATCGTCCTCGAGCGCGGCCTGATCGACTCGGAGAGGCTCAACGAGCTCCTGTCGGCGGAGGCCATGACACGGCCCCGGCGTCTGTCCTCGTAGCGCGACGGCTCACGCAACCGCAACGGTTCTCCGACGCTGCCGTTCTCACGGCGCATCAATCGCTACCACGCCTTGACGGTACTCGACCGGGGTCGCTAGAGTGAGCGCCGCCGCCGGTGACAGGCGGTCCAGGAGCCGCGCCGTCGTGCCGACTCGGACCACCTCGCGGTGGTCTTGGGGGAAAGGGGGCGGGATGGCCAACCGAATCGGAATCCGTCGTGAGGACAAGAGCCTGTGGGAACGGCGCGTTCCCTTGATTCCCGATGTCGTCGCGCGTCTGGTCCGCGATCACGGCATCCAGGTGGTGGTCGAGCGCTCCGCGAAGAGAGTCTACAACGACCTCGAGTACGAGGAGGTGGGCGCCTGGCCGTGCGACGGCCCGCCGGAGGCGCCCGTCATCTTCGGCGTCAAGGAGATCCCTCCCCGCCACCTGCGGCCGAACACCACCTACGTGTACTTCGCCCACGTCATCAAGGGGCAGGCGCCGAACATGCCGATGCTCCGCCGCCTGATGGAGCTCGGCTGCACACTGATCGACTACGAGCGCATTGCAGACGCCGAAGGCCGCCGTCTGATCTTCTTCGGCCGTCACGCCGGTCTGGCCGGGGCGATCGACACGCTGTGGTCCCTCGGCCAGCGCCTCGCGTTCGAGGGGATTCCCACACCGTTCGCGACCATCCGCCAGACCTGGAGCTACGACTCCCTCGAGGATGCCCTCTCCGAGGTGGCATCCGCTGGCGAGATGATCCGCGAGCGCGGGCTCCGTCCCTCTCTGGCGCCGTTGATCATCGGCGTTGCGGGCTACGGCAACGTCGGCCGCGGCGCTCAGGAGGTTCTCGACGCACTCGGTGCGGTCGCCATCGAGCCGGAGCAGATCGACGAGGTCATCACCACGGGCGGCTCGCCGAACCGCGTGTACCAGGTCACGTTCAAGGAGCAGCACATCGTCCGACCGAAGGACGCCGGCGCGCAGTTCGAGCTCGAGGAGTACTACCAGCACCCCGAACGCTACGAGGGGAGCTTTGCACACTATCTGCCGTCTCTGACGGCCCTCATCAACTGCAACTACTGGACCGACGCGTACCCGCGGCTCGTCACCAAGCGGGACCTCCGGGCCCTGTTCGCCGCCGCAACGCCGCCCCGTCTGCGAGCTCTCGGGGACGTGGGGTGCGACGTCGGCGGCGCCATCGAGTGCAACCTCCAGGTCACCGAGCCCGGCAACCCCGTGTACGTCTGGAACCCCGAGACCGATCGGATCAGCTGGGGGGTGGCAGGCCACGGCCCGGTCGTCCTGGCGGTCGACATCCTCCCCTCCGAGCTTCCGAAGACCGCCTCACGGGACTTCTCCGCCGCCCTCGAGCCGTTCGTTCCCGCGATCGCAGCCGCCGACTACTCGGCGCCGCTCGAGGAGCTGGCGCTTCCGGATGAGATCCAGCGGGCAGTGATCGTCCACCGCGGCGAGCTCACTGACGAGTACCGCTACATCGCCCAGGCCCTCGAGGGCGCCACCGGTAACGGGCAGAGCGCATGACCCACCGCCGTCGGTGGCCATCACTCGCCCCAGGTCTCCTTCGGAGACCGTCCAGCCTCGCAGGACCTCGTACCAACAGCGGACGTTCCACTCGCCCGTACCGCGACACGGGCCGGGGTGGCGTCCGCAACAACTGGCAGGAGCAAGGAGAGCACGCATGAGCAAGGTGATCGTCTTCGGAGCCGGGCTGGTCGCCCGCGCACACGTCCGCTACCTTCTCGACCACGGCATCGAGGTGACTGTGGCCAGCCGCACGGTCAGCAAGGCCGAGGCCATCACCGAGGGCCACCCGAACGGGCACCCGGTGGAGTTCGACATCACCAGGCACCGTGACCGCCTCGCGGGACTGATCGCAGGCCACGATCTTGCCGTCAGCCTCCTGCCCTGGCAGTACCACCCGGAGATCGCCCGCGCCTGCATCGACCACGGCAAGCACATGGTGACCACCTCCTACGTCAAGGAGACGATGTGGGCGCTCGACGCGGATGCGCAGCGCGCCGGCGTGATCCTCCTCAACGAGCTGGGTGTGGACCCCGGGATCGACCACATGACCGCGATGAAGGTGATCCACGCGGCGCAGCGTGCAGGCGGCCGAGTGCGCAGCTTCCGCTCGTACTGCGGCGGTCTGCCCGCGCCGGAGGCCAACACCAACCCTCTCGGCTACAAGTTCTCCTGGAGCCCGCGTGGCGTCCTGCTCGCCGGCAAGAACGATGCTCGCTACCGCGAGGAGGGCCAGGAGGTCAACATCCCCGGTCTCGAGCTGTTCAACCACCACTGGCCAGTCCACGTGGAGGTGGAAGGCACGCTGACCGCGTTCGAGGGCTACCCGAACCGCGACAGCGTGCCGTACGCCGAGATGTACTCGATCCCGGACGTGGACACGATGTTCCGCGGCACCCTTCGCATGCCCGGCTGGTGCGAGACGATGCGCACGGTGATCCATCTCGGTCTGCTCGAGGAGAAGGAGCTTGACGGGCTGGACGGCCTCACCTTCCGCCAGCTACTCGCGCGTCTGATGGACGCCGACCCGCAGTCCGATCTCAAAGCAGAGGTGGCCGCGCGCTTCTCACTGCCCCCCAGCTCCAAGGTCCTGTCCGACCTGGAGTGGCTCGACCTGTTCTCGGACCGTCCGATTCCCAGCGGCCACACCACTACGGTGGACGTCATGACCGCTCACCTGCTCGACAAGATGGCATATGCCGAGGGGGAGCGGGACATGATCGTGCTCCAGCACCAGTTCATCATCGACTACCCTGACCACTCCGAGAAGGTGTACTCGACCATGGTGGACACCGGCATTCCGGGCGGCGACAGCGCCATGTGCCGCCTTGTCGGGCTGCCGGCGGCCGTCGGTGCTCGCTACGTTCTCGATGGAACGATCGACATGTCCGGCGTCGTGGTCCCGGTGGACGAGCAGGTGTACGAGCCGATTCTCGAGGAGCTGCAGCGGCTCGGCGTCCACTTCACGGAGACCACCGAGCGGATCTGACCACCGCTCACCCTGGTCACGTCCATGAACCCGCTGCCGGACAAACGGCAGCGGGTCTTGGTTGTCCGTGACACAACGACGCTGCGGACACGAAGTGACCGAACGCGCTTCGCCGTGCCCTCACCTCCGAGCCCCCCTCCCGGCCCGCGAGACGCGGGCCGCCACAACCGGATTGCCGCTTTCTTCGATTGTGGAAGCCTGCGTCTCGCAGGCTGGGGGACCGGGTGGCTATCGTCTCGGCGACGGGCGGCGACATGGCTGCGGGCTCGCGCCGTTCCGTCCGTGCGCCTCTGCGTTCGTTCCCTTCGGTCACTCTACACTACAGCGCACCACCCTGAGCGGCGAGCCAGGGTCTGAGAACGCTTTCCAGCTCGTCAGCGAGGTCCACTCGAAGCGCCTCTGCCCCCGGATCGTCGAACGCCAAGGCCACCTCCGCCTTCGGTCTGGCGAACGGCGCCGCTCCCGCCAACAGCCGCAAAGCTCGCTGGACGAGCTCCGCTCCGTGTGGCGATGGCACCCCTCCAGGGCGTTCCAGCAGCTGACCCACCTCGCCAGTGGCCTCGTTCCACCACCGCAGAAACGAGATCGCATCGAGCATGTCGACACTACCGTCCAGGGCCTCGGGCAGCATGGCCACCAACCTCGCTAGCAGACGGCTCTCCGCCAGGGTGGAGATCACGCATCCGACGGGGTCTTCATCCTCTGATCGATCGTCCAACCGTTGGCGGACGCGGTCGCTCCAGCTGTCGAGCTCGGTTCGGATCAGATCGAGCAGCAGGTGCTCCTTGTTCTCGAACAGGAACACCGTCGCTCCGGGGCGGAGACCGAGCTGCTTGCCCAGACCGTCCATGTCCACCTCCCAGAACGGCCGATGGGAGAACGCATCTCTGGCCGCCTGGCGGACCTGGTCGCGCCGCTCCCGGCGGATCTGCTCTCGCTCCTCCGGGCTTCGTCGTCTCAAAAGCTTTCCCACGCTGCCTCCAGTCCCCGCGATCCGCACGGAACGCGGAGGCGATATTGTATCGTCGTCTCCGTGAAGTCGCGCGCGACGTCAGGGAGGTTATATGACCGATCCATCCGAGCTTTCCGTTCCGTGCCTCGGCGAGTGCCGGATCCACTCGCCGATCGGGTCCGCCCTCGGCCCGGATCAGTCCGTTCATTTCGTCGACGCCGACGACCGAGTCCTGTTCGAGCACCAGCTCTCGTGCCTTCAAAAAGGCACACCGGTTGAAGAGCTCGCAAGCCTCGAGCTGGCCGGACCACGCCAGCAGATCTTTTATGATCCCGCCAAGACCCGCTGCGGAATCGTCACCTGCGGCGGGCTCTGTCCCGGCATCAACGATGTCATCCGCGGTCTCGTGATGGAGCTCTGGTACCGCTACTCGGTGCGGACGATCTACGGCTTTCGATACGGCTTTCAGGGCCTCGCACCGGAGTACGGGCATCCGGTGCTCGACCTCGAGCCGAGCACGGTCAGCCATATTCACGAGGCCGGTGGAACGATTCTCGGCAGCTCACGCGGCGAGCAGGATGTGTCGTCGATGGTCGACTGTCTCGTTCGGATGAGTGTCAACACCCTGTTCGTCATCGGGGGCGACGGCACCATGCGCGGGGCTCTCGCAATCAGTGAGGAGGTACATCGCCGGGGGCTTCCCATCGCCGTCGTCGGCATCCCGAAGACGATCGACAACGACATCCCGTTCATCGATCAGAGCTTCGGGTTCTCGACCGCGGTCGCTGCTGCGGTCGAGCCGATCCGATCGGCACACACCGAGGCCCTCGGGGCTCCGCTCGGCATCGGGCTCGTCAAGCTGATGGGCCGCCACTCCGGCTTCATCGCCTGTCACGCTGCACTGGCCGTCAGCGACGTGAACATCGTCCTCATTCCCGAGGTGCCGTTCGCGATCAACGGAGACAACGGCCTGCTGGCGGCGGTAACCGATCGTCTGGACCGTCGCCAGCACGCTGTCATCGTCGTGGCAGAGGGCGCCGGGCAGGAGCTCCTCGAACCGGCCGATGGCACGGACGCCTCCGGAAACGTCAAGCTCGAGGACATCGGACCGTTCCTGGCCTCCCGAATTCTCGACCACTTCCGCCGCCAGAACCGAGACGTCACACTCAAGTACATCGATCCGAGCTACATTATCCGCTCGGTGCCGGCATCACCCGCCGACAGCATCTACTGCTGGCGCCTCGCCCAGAACGCCGTCCACGCTGCAATGTGCGGCAAGACCGAGATGCTCATCGGCCTCTGGCACGGCCGGCTGGTGCATGTCCCGATGCGGATGGCGATCTCCAAGCGCAAGCAGGTGGATCCGGCCGGCGACCTGTGGCTATCGGTGCTCGAGGCGACCGGACAGCCGCCACGCATGTCGTCCTGACGGGGCCGTAGGACCGGCGCCATCGGAGCAGCCCTGTTGTTGCGGCCCACGGCCGCGTTGGAGCTGGGCGTGGAGGTCTTGACGGTATCTTGACCCAGGCCTCGCGAACGGCAGTGACTCGCCATGCGAGAATTGAGGATCGGCGGATCGCGCCGGCGCGAGGGAGCCAGTGTTTCTGACGACCGAAGAGCTTCAGGAGATCGCAGACAGCCGTCACGGACGGCTCAGCTCGGTGCCGTTCCCGGTCCTCCTGCACGCCTTTGCCGCGCACCGACGGACAGTCGTGCTCCGGATCGAGCGTCACAGAGTCTCCAAGGAGATCATCCTCGAGCAGGGTGTTCCCGTGGAGTGCCTCTCCAACCTCGTGCACGAGACCCTCGGAGCCGCGCTCGTCGACCGGGGCACCGTCACCGAAGCCGCCGTCCAGGAGTGCTTGCAGACCGCTGCGGCACGCCAGCTGAAGCTCGGCGAGCTTCTGGTGGAGCGCGGCATCGTGGCGGCGTCCGAGCTCTACCGAGTGCTCCAGCAGAACCTCGCCAGGAAGCTCCTCGACGCCTTCACATGGAGTGACGGTTCGTACTCGGTCGACTCCGAGCTGCCGGAGGTGGGCTCGCCGCTCCGCGTCAACGTGCCACAGCTGCTGGTCGTCGGGATCACGCGCTTCTCGCCCTCTGAGCAGGTTCAAGCGGCGACACAGCCGCTCCTCGGTAACAACCTGGCTCTCAACCCGAGACCGTACTACTCGCTCGATGAGATCCAGCTGAGCCCGCGTCACGCGAAGGTCACGGAGTGCCTCCACGACCGCGCGCTACGGGTCGAGGAGCTGGCTGCAGAGTGCCACCTCGACGCCGACGAGCTGACGCGGCTGCTGTACGCACTCGTTGTCATTGGCCAGGTCGTGCCGTCCGACCGGGTCGAGCTCATCTCCGACGCTCCGGATCACATCCGCTCGCCGCTACCGGATGAGGATCCAACGCCGCAGCCGGCCCGTCTTTCCGACGATCGAGACGAGCTCATGCGCGTGCTGCTCTCGCACCGGCATCGGGACCCGTTCGATATCCTCGGTCTCGACGAGTCGGCGGACGACGGCGCTGTGGAGGCAGCGTTCCTCTCCTTCGTCGAGCGCTTCCGTCCCAGCCGGTTCGCCGACGATGAGCACGAGCAGGCTCGGACGCTGCTGCTCGCCGCCGCTCGCGCCTACACACAGCTCACGGATCCAAACCAACGGAAGCGGCTGGAGGCCGAGCGCGAACGTCGACGCGCCGAGAAGCCACCGCCACCGCGAACGTCTCCCGGCCCGGCCGGCTCCCAGCCGCTGGACTCACGCATCTCCTACCGGCACGCTCGACAGCTGATGGACTCCGGCGATCTGGCCAACGCCATCCGACAGCTCGGCCAGGCCGTCGATATGGACCCGCAGAACGCAACCTACCGCGCAGAGCTGGCGTGGTGCCGCTTCCAGACGAACCCGATGCTCAACGCCCGACTGGCTCTGGATGCGCTCAAAGACGCTGCGCGCATGGACCCATCGTGCGGCCTTGCTCACTTCTACCTGGGTGAAGTCTACCGGCGCTTCGAGCATCTCGAGGAAGCCGAGACTGCGTATCGCAGAGCCGTTCCTCGCATGGCCCCGGACCGCCGTCCGGAAGAGGCGCTCGAGGCGATGCACACCGCCGTGAAGCGGCGCAGCTCCGGCTAAGGGCTCGCGCAGAGATAGCTTCGGCGTACTCGCGCTCAACTGTGCCACAGGTTTGGTTCGCCCGACCGAACGAGCCCGCAGGCGTAGCCTTGCCTA
>CAZEJK010000179.1:0-10393 GCA_964512045.1 uncultured Thermoanaerobaculia bacterium | reverse complement strand
TCGGCACACTCTGCGAACGGTCATCGAAGCAGACAGGCGTCCGAACGACCGATGGCCATGGAACCTCGGTCGAGATGACGGCGTAGGTGGTGGCGCTGCAGCTCTCCGGCGGCACTTCCGTGACGAACCTGTCAACGAAGGTGTCCGGCTCCGGTAGATGGTCAGGGCCGGGTGGCTACGTTGCAGGCTTTCGGGTGCTGGTTGGCTCGTGACCCACCCGCCCGCAGCCTGGAAGTCCGCCCGCCCATCGGAGCTGTCCGGTGGTGAGCCTGGTGGTTTGGTCCATCCTGGCGAATGTCTCGTGAGCCCCCGCTCCGCCGGCCTCACTCTGCCCGATCGTGCCGCCCCGCTGCGAGCGTCGGCTGCCGAGGCTCCACATCCAGCGTCAGCAGACCCGCGTCCACCTCGGCCTGGATCGTCTCTCCGGGGTCCACGGTATGCTCTGCCGCAGCCAAGGCCCCTGCGCCCATCGCAACACCAACACAGACTGCCACCGTGTGTCGAAGCACTCCCGTCATCGTAAACCCTGCAGAGCACACCATGCGCCGACTGATCTCATCCCAGGCATGTCCGAGGACCCTCACGGCTCAGTCGCCAAACCGTGTCGCCTGCACAGCTCCTCGAACTCCGGATGGCTCCAGCCCTTGGAGAGGAGATCTTCGACGATCGGCCGGGCCCGCTCGACGTCGCCGACGTACAGCAGAGCCCGCGCGTACGTATCCAGGTAGTAGAGATCCTCCCGTTGCGTCGCTATCGGCGCCATCACCTCCGCGGCACGCGCCCAGGCCGACCGGGCAGCTGCAGTCTCCCCACGCGACGAGTGCACCTGCCCGAGCTCCAACAGGGCCGACGCGAGCGAGTAGCTCCAGTCCGCCTGTCCACGGTGCTGGGTCACCAGCGGCTCGAGAATCGCCACCGCCGCACTGAGCGACCTCAGAGCGCTCCGATCATCGCGCAGCTCGGCCTGCATCTGGCCGACGTTCGCCTGGGTATCGGCCAGACGCCGTTGACGGTTCTGATTGCTCGGGTCCTGCTCTGCCAGCTCCGAGTTGAGCTTCAGCGCATCCTGGTAGGCACTCAAAGCGCCCTCGAGATCGTTCGCCTGCCACAGTGCGAAGCCCAACGACGACCAGCACTCGGCAAGGGTCGAGCGGTACATCACATTTCTCGGCTCGGCTGTCGTCAACGACTCGCCGATCGCGATCGCTTCACGCGTCGTCCGGACCGCCGCGTCGAGCTGGCCCGCGTCGCGCAGCACGTGTCCCTGGCGGGCCCGCACGTCGAGCAGGAGCCGGATGCTCTCACGGTCCTCCGCGGAGGGCTCCGTGGGCTCTTCGAGGAGCTCTCCAGCCGTCGACAGGTCGGCGAGTGCCCTCTCGTAGTCTGCCCGTCCCCACCATTCAAACGCGCGCCCGAACAGCCCTCCAGCCAAACCCCGCCGATACTCAGCCAGATCCGGTTCCGCGGCAAGAAGCTGATCGTACAGTGTGACGGCCTGATCAAATGCGTTCTGTGCCGCATCTGGGTCCGCCGTTCGCTGCATCAACACTCCCATCTCGAGCCATCGGTCTGCCAGATGAGCGAGGGCTCCCGACGCTTCAGGAGCCAGCTCGACGAGGGCTGTGGCCACCTCGAGGCTGCGTGTGACGGCTGCCTTCGCCTCCGCACTATGCCCCTGGTCGCGAAGCACTCTCCCGGCGTTGCGCAGCGCCAGGCTCCGGCGAGCCATGATTCCGACATCGCTCTCCTCCGCAGGAACCGACTCGTAGTACTCGAGGGCGTTCTGAGCCACCTGATCCAACAGATCGAGGCGGCCCAACGACTCGAGGTCAGGGGTCAGATCCTCGAGCATGAACGCCGTTAACCCCTCGGCCTGATCACGTGCTGCGATGGCAGCGTTGCGTTGCTGCTCCAGTCGAAGCTGCGCCGCACGCTGGTCGCTCAGATACTTCACCGCGACAACGGCCAGCACGACGGCCAACAGCACGCTGGCTGCAAAGAACACCCGGCGTTGACGCACCGCGCGCCCAAGCGTGTCCGCGGAGCGCATGATCCTGTCCTCGAGATCTCGACGGACATGCTCAGCCTCCAGCTGGGCAGCCTGCCGCCGAGCCAGCTCGAGGTCGCCGTTGTGCAACGCTGCCACCGCGTACCGCTCATGAAGGTGCTCTCGTAGGCCCGGAATCGCCGGGTTGGCCCGCCATAGGCCTTCGGCGCGCGCAACGTCTGCAAGGCACTGGGAAAGCTCAGCATAGCTTCCTTCGAGCCTCGGCAACGCCCGCTGGATGGAACGGGTCAGCGACCCCGATTCGCGACGTTGGTTCGCTCCGGAGAGCGACGCCTGCAGACTGACGACGAACTCGGTCGCAGTCGGGCGCAGGTGTGGATCACGCTGCAGCGCCCGCATTGCCAGCTCCTCGAGATCGCCAGGGATCTCACGGTCCGGGGCACGCTGCCTGGGCGGCTCGATCTCGTCGTGCATGGCGGCCAGGAACGCTTCGGCTGCGTCCATTGCTGGCCGGGGCACAGTGCCCGTCAGAAGGAAGTACAACGTCCCGCCGAGCAGGTACACGTCGGTCCAGCGACCGAGCCGTCGTGGCGTCGCGTCGGTTTGCTCCGGAGCCATGAACGCCGGCGTCCCGGCCGGACACGAGGTCCATGTCGGCGTCTCCGCATCACCCGAATCGCCCCCACTAACGGGCGGTCCGACGGCCCCGACCGACGGAGTGACCGTCGTGCCGCACGGCAACGCCAACCCCCAGTCGAGCAGCAGCACCTCGCCGAACTCTCCGACCATGACCTGCGACGGCTTGATATCGCGGTGGATGATCCCTCTGGAGTGGGCAAACGCCACCGCCTGGGCCACATCGATGAGAATCGGAAGGTGTCGCTCCAGCAGCTCACCGAGCGGCGTGTCGATGTCCTCCAGGATCATCTCTCGCCAGTTGGTACCGCGAACCAGCTTCATCGCCAGCTGCGGCCGGCCCTCGAGGTCCTCCACCGCGTCATAGGCGGGCACGATGTTCGGGTGCTCGAGCGCCGCAGCGGTCCGCGCCTCGCTGCGAAAACCCTCGCTGGCAAGCCGAGCCGCCTTCTCATCCCGGGCGACATCCTCGCGCAACCGTTTGACGGCAACGGTTCTTCTGAGCGATCGTTGGGTCGCCTCCCAGACCTCGGCGAAGCCGCCACGACCGATGATCCTGTGGAGCTCGTAGCCGGTGGCTCCGTTGAGCTCAGCGTGCACGGGGCCTTCGTGACCGCCGCCATGAGCCGCGGTCCCATAGCCCACCGTCGGGTCGTCCTCGCGCGCGCCGAGCTCGGCGAACCGGCACTTGGCCGGATCGAACGTCTCCGTTGCGTCATCCGGCAGCTCGCGGAGCACCCTGGTTCGGACATCGTCAGTCATGCTCATCGCATCTCGTGCCAGCGACGACGTCGCCTCTTCTCCTTCCTGCGTACTACGTACTGTACCAGTGTCCCTCCTCTGCCACCCCTCTCAGGAGCTGTCCAGGTGCAGCCGCCTGTTCCCAACCGTACCGTGGGCCGTGCCGGGAATGGCTATCGAACTTTTCATGTTAGCTTTGTTAATATGAATACAGCCGACGACGTCCGCACAGCACAACACACGCTGGACGCCTCTGTAGCCGAGGCTCCAGGACCCCGCCCGTACCGCAAGCACGCCCGAGCCGAGTCCGAGCGAGCGACCGGCGAAGCGATCCTCGACGCGGCGTTCGCGGCGTTCTCCAGGGAGCCGTTCGACCGCGTCACCTTGCGCAGCATCGCCGAGGCCAGTGGATGCACCGTGCAGACCGTGATCCGGCGGTTCGGCTCGAAGGAGGAGCTGTTCGCGGCGCTGGTGGAGCGCGAGCGACCGAGGATCGTGTCCTCCCGCAACGTCCCGGAGGACGCTGGGCTGGACACGGCGATCGCGGCACTCGTGCACCACTATGAGACCGACGGTGACATGGTGCTCAACTTCGTGGCTCAGGAGCAGCTGTTCGGACAGGTTCGCCGCGTCGTCGAGCTGGGCCGTCAGGTCCACCGGGAGTGGGTGGAGCGGCACTGTGGCGGCGCGCTGGAAGGCCGTCAAGGGGCCGAGCGGCAGCGAGCCCTTTACGCCGCGATCGCCGCCACCGATCTCGGCACATGGAAGCTGCTCCGCCGCGACCTCGGGCTCCACGAGTCCGAGGTGGTCGCGGTGATGCTCGAGCTCCTCAACGGGCTGACGTCTTCACCCACCCGAGTATGAGATGGCTTCGATTCTCATCTACACCTCGCCGGCCCGGGGCCACCTGTTTCCCGTCATTGGCGTCGCCCTCGAGCTGCGCTCCCGCGGGCACGAGATCCATGTGCGAACGATGGCCCCGGAGGTGGAGCGTGTCCGTTCCCTGGGGCTGGATGCCGAGCCGATTGCAGCCGAGATCGAGAGCCGTGAGCTCGACGACTGGCACGCGTCGAACCCGCTTCAGGCGATCGACCTGGCGATGAGGACGTTCGGCGATCGCGCCGTCGCCGAGGTCGACGACCTGCTCGTCGCAGCCCGCGAAACGCGTGCCGACGCTCTCCTGATCGACACCAACAGCTGGGGCGCACAGGCCGCAGCCGAGGCGTCCGGGCTACCGTGGGCCGTGTTCCAGCCGTACTTCACCCTGCTGCCGGCCCCTGGTGTCCCACCGTTCGGCCCTGGGCTCGCCCGTTCCACTGGTCCCATCGGCCGAGCCCGCGACACGACGATCGGCACGCTCCTGTTCGCCAAGCTCAACCACGTGGCGCTACCGCGCATCAACGCCCCGCGAACACGTCTCGGGCTCGAGAGGTTGACTCACCTCACCCAGCTCCCGCTGCGCCCACCGCTGGTGCTCTACTTCACCGCCGAGCCCTTCGAGTACCCGCGGAAGCAGTGGCCGGAGAGCTTCAGGCTGGTCGGTCCGGCGACTTGGGCGCCGCCGGCGGAGACACCCGACTGGCTCGACCAGATCGATCGGCCGATCGCCCTTGTCACCTGCTCCACCGAGCGCCAGAGCGACCGTGCCCTCATCGACTCGGCGCTGGCGAGCCTCCCCGATCAGGGGCTCTTCGTCGTGGCCACGAGTGCGGCCTACGCTCCGGAGGAGCTCGCGCACGCCTCGAGCCCCCACTGCCGAGTTGAACGGTTCATCTCTCACGACCCGATCCTCGATCGCGCCGCAGTCGCCGTCTGCCACGGCGGCATGGGGATTACGCAGCGGGCCCTGTCCAAGGGCGTCCCGGTCGTCGTCGTACCGTTCGGACGCGATCAGCTCGAGGTGGCTCGCCGGGTCGAGCATGCACACGCTGGGGTCCGGCTGCTGCCGAAGCGCCTCGACGCCGACGCTCTGGCGTCAGCGACTCAGGCCGCACGCGCGATGCGCGGTGGCGCCGATCGCATCGCCGAATCGTTCGCCCACGCCGGAGGCGAACGGGCGGCTGCAGATGCTCTCGAGTCGCTGGTGCAGCCATCGAAGGCGACCAGTCCCGCTGAACCGAGCGTCACGTTCGCCTGACCAGGCGGGCGCTCGACTGCAGTAAGGGCTCGACGTGGCTCGCGGTGGTCGCTGCTGGTGGCGCGACTCCGGGTGCGCCGGGCGGCGACGACCTGCAGCTCGGCAACGTCCCATTCGTCGAGATCGGAATGCGTCGCCGGATCGGCACCAGTGGCCTTCGGATCGGTGCCTCGTTCGAGACGACTGCCTGGGAGTCCCGCGTGCGCTCGGTCTGGATCACCACGCCCGGTAACGAGCGCTCTCGCAGCGTCGATGCGCTCGCGTTTGTCCTCGAACGCGAGCTTGGAGACGGCGACATCCGCTGGCTGCTGTCCGCATCGGGGAAGGTCGCAGACTTCAGCGACCCCGCAGGCACCCTGCTCCGTGACGCCAGCGGGCAGCTCGTCGATGGAAGCGACACCGAGCTCGGCACAGCGCTCGCCGCTGCCATTCTGATCCCAACAGGCGGACGACCGACGGCGCTCCTCGGCCTCGAGTACGAGCTCTGGCCGGATCTCGACCTCGCCGTACTGCGGGTCCGTCTCGGAATCGAGGTGCCGTTGTAGGGATGCAGCGCCAGCAGAGAACCCGGCGGGGCAGATCATCCCCTCACGCGGCCGCGGGCCGCAACCAAACCACCCGGCCCTGGCACCGGGACCTGCCCCGGCAACCGGCTGTCGGGATCGGGGCCGCGACAGGGACCGGGGCCGGCAGTGCTCCCATCGGCTCGGTCGTCGAGAAGCTCCTCACGCTGTCAGCGTCAACAGCTTTCGCTCCCTACCGGACTGCGGACGAGCGTACTACCATCGAGACCACGATGGCGGACACGCTCACGACGCAGGTGGCGGTGGTTGGCGGCGGGCCGGTGGGGCTGTTCCTGGGGTGCAGCCTGGCACTGCACGGCGTGGAGTGTCTGGTCCTCGAGCGCCGGAGCAGGCCGCAGCCGCATCCTCGCGCCATCGGAATCCATCCGGCTGGGCTCCGGCTGTTCGAGCACCTCGGCATCGCCGAGCGCCTGATCGCGGAGGGCGTCGCCGTCCGACGCGGGCGTGCACTGTCTGGCAGCGGCCGCTTGCTCGGCGTCATCACCTTCGATCGTCTCCCGAAACCGTACCCATTCATCCTCTCGCTCGCACAACCCGTCACCGAGACCATCTTGGAGGAGCGCCTGCAGCAGCTCGCCCCCCACGTGCTCAGGCGCGAGGTCGACGTCCGCGAGGTGCAACTCGACACCGACGGTGTCACGGTAGCGTGCACCCGCTCGGACGGCGACGGCCTTCAGGTGAGATCTCGCTACGTCGTCGGTTGCGACGGCAAGAGCAGCACGGTGCGCACTGCGATGGGCGTCCGGTTCCGCGGCGGTCCGTACCCGGACCAGTACCTGATGGGCGATCTCGAGGACACGACGGACCTGGAGTCCGACGCCGCGATCTACCTCCACCGCGACGGCGTCGTGGAGTCGCTACCGATCTCCGGAGGCCTCCGGCGGTGGGTCTGTCGCGTTCCGCGAGACACCACAGAAGAGGAGAACCGTAGAGAGCACCTGGACCGATGCGTCGCCAGCCGCACCGGCCGGGACATCGCAGCAGCTGCAGCGCGGTGGCTGACCGCGTTCACAGCCGAGCGCTACGTGGCAGACCGCTTCGTCTCCGGTCGCGCGCTGCTGGCGGGCGACGCCGCGCACATCACGAGCCCGATCGGCGGTCAGGGCCTCAACCTCGGCTGGCGCGATGCCTGGTCGCTTTCCGTCACACTTCGGAAAGCTCTCGACGCCGGATCCTCAGAACCGCTGGCGGAGTACGAGCGGATCAGTCGGATCTCGGCGACCCGCGCCATTCGGCGCGCCGAGGCCTACATGTGGCTGGGCCGGCCTCGACGATGGCCGCAACCGCGGGACGCGGTGCTGTCGGCGCTCCTCCGGTCGCCGCTCGCCTCACGCATGGCGCAGCTGTTCGCCATGGGCCGGATGCCTTCCCTTCCGGGCGAGTGAAACGTCACAGGGCATGCGGTCACGGTGTTACACTGCCGCAACTGAACGAGCGATGGAGGTCGTTGATGTCCGAAAAGCCCCAACCTTCCGTGTCGCGGCGACGGTTTCTGAGAGACAGCAGTGTGGCGGCTGCCGGCGTCGGGCTGACGACGCTCGCTGGATGCTCGAAGGAGCCTGACTCGCCCGAACAGGAGCGGCGAGAGGTCGACGGCTCTGAGACACAGCAACCTGCCGGCGCGACGGACGGCGCACCCGCGAAGATCGCTCGCTACCGCACCCTCGGCCGCACGGGCTTCGAGGTCTCGGATCTGTCGATGGGCACGGCAGCGAAGGAGCCGAACGTGTTGCGGTACGCCTACGACCGGGGCGTGAACTACTTCGATACCGCAGAGAGCTACGGCGAAGGCGACGAGGAGCGCCGGCTCGGCGAGGCACTGCAGCACATGGACCGTGACAAGGTCTTCGTCACCACCAAGCTGCAGATCAAGGAAGACTCCACGGAGGACGAGATCCTCGACCGCTTCTCCAAGTGTCAGGAGCGGCTCCGGCTGGAGACCGTCGACGGGTTGTTGATGCACTCCGTGACGGACGTCGCTCTGCTCGACCACACCG
Organism: uncultured Thermoanaerobaculia bacterium; assembly: GCA_964512045.1. Lineage (GTDB taxonomy): Bacteria > Acidobacteriota > Thermoanaerobaculia > Thermoanaerobaculales > Sulfomarinibacteraceae > CAZEJK01. The sequence goes on along the minus strand of CAZEJK010000179.1, from coordinate 2,290 downwards.
GTTTTCACGCCGCCGTCGGTCGTCTGAAGACCGACGGACGCCTCAAGCACATCGGCGTCTCCTCCCACGGCCCGCGCGACAGCGGCGGCGACAGCATGGAGAAGGTGCTCGTCACGGCCGCCGAAGACGGCCGGTTCGACCTGATGCTGCTGGTCCACAACTTCATGAACCATGACGAGTCCGACGTCGTGCTCGAGGCGTGCCGCGCAGCCAACGTCGGAACCACCGCCATGAAGACGCGACCGGGCGTGCTCGAAGTGGACCCGTACGATCCCGACCATCCAACGAAGGACTACGCGGACTACATCGAGCGGATGAAGAAGCGCGGCGTATCGCTCGAGAAGGCCGAGGAACGGATCCGGAGCTGGATCGCCGACCAGCAGGAAGCCAAGAAGAAGACCGAGCCGTTCATGCGAGAGCACGGGATCACCAACGAGCAGGAGCTGCACCGGTTGAGCGTGCAGTGGGTGCTCCAGGACGATGCCATGCACACGGCCTGTCTCAGTCTGGGTGACTTCGATGCGGTGGACCGGTTTCTCCCGCTTTCGGGCACGTCCCTTTCGCTCGCTGCCGCCGCGGTCCTTGACACCTACCGGCTCGCTTTCGATGCGCACTCGTGCCGTCACAACTGCACAGAGTGCCTCGTGGCCTGCCCGCACGAGCTCCCGGTCAACACCATCATGCGGTACGCGTACTACTTCGCCAACCACGGCCGCGAGAAGCACGCCATGGGCAAGTACGCGAGGCTCGGCACCGCCAACGCCGCGCTGTGCGCGTCGTGCGCCGCGCCGTGCACGGCTGTATGCCCCCACCACGTCTCGGTCCAGGCCCAGATGCTCACGGCCCACACCCTACTGACCCTGGCGTAGGCCTCGGCACACTGCGACACTGCACGAACTGGAGGAACTGGAGAGACCATGACTCGAAACGGCCAGCTGATGACCTTTGGACTCCTGCTCGCCGCTGCGGTTGCCTGCTCGGGATCTGAACGTGACACGGCGCCCGATACAGCCTCGAGCTTCCCCACTCCCGACGGCTGGAGCATCGTCGGCGACGTGCTCACCTTCGACTCCGAGTCGCTGTATCAGCAGATCAACGGAGCGGCCGATGCGTACCTGAGCTACGGCTTCGAGCAGCTCCGTGTGGCCGACCTCAGCGACGGGACGCACACGGTGACGGTCAGCCTGTATGAGATGAGCACCCCCCTGAGCGCCTTCGGGATCTACCGAACGGAGGTCCCACCAAGCGAGGCGGCTCTCGACATCGGTACCGAGGCCCGCATGGCCCTTCCCTATCAGGCGATGCTCCTCAAGGACAGGTTCTACGTGAAGGTGGACGCCCTCGAAGGCGAGCTTGCTCTCGAGTGGACTCCGGACCTGCTGCGCCAGCTCGCCTCAGCGCTTCCTGGTGATGACAGCCTCCCCTCGGAGCTCTCGGTGCTGCCGGACGAGCGCATGGTGGCCAACAGCCTGGCCTACACCAAGGAAGGGCTCCTCGGGCTCTCCGAGATGACGGAGTGCCTGCATGCCACGTACAGCAGCCAGGACGGCGCAACCACGTTTATCGGCTTCGTCATGCTTCCCCCCATGGGTGGCGATGGGCCCAGATGGGAGCAGCTCGCCGGTCTCGAGACGTGGCGCACCGAGACGATCGGAGACACCCCGGCACTGGTCCGTGACGTGCCGTACACCGGCCAGGTCGCCGTCGTCCAGGGCCCCGACGGCCGCCTCCTCGGCGTTGCCGGTGGCGAGGACACCGAGTCGACCACAGCCTACCTCGAGCAGCTCGGGTTTCTTTCTCCGTAGGGCACTGGTCGGCCGGCGCCGAGCAGCACGGGCCGTCTTGCAGAGGGCACCGGCAACTGAAGAGCTCGTGAACCGCCCACCCATGGCCCGCGAGACGCGGGCCGCCACAACCAGACTGCTCCGCTTCTCAGTGCTGCCAGCCCGAGCGTGATCCCGGGTAGCCCGGGATCACGCTCACTCCTGCGGACGGGACGTCCGCGGTCCAAATCGCATGCCGAACGCTGTACGACCACCCTCCGACGGACCGCGGACATCTTGTCCGCATCCGACCTCGCTGCAAGCCCAACGCTGCGGACGGGACGTCCGCGGTCCAATCGGACGCTGAATCGTGCGCAACCTGCTCGCTCCCACCCTCGCACGGACCGCGGACATCTTGTCCGCATCGGACCTCGTCGCACGCTCAACGCTGCGGACGGGACGTCCGCGGTCCAATCGCATGCCGAACGCTGTACGACCACCCTCCGACGGACCGCGGACATCTTGTC
>CAZEJK010000178.1:0-10508 GCA_964512045.1 uncultured Thermoanaerobaculia bacterium | reverse complement strand
GGCGGCGGCGGTCGGGGCTTCCATCGCCATGCTCGCGCTGCACCAGCTGCCTCGGGAAACCGCATTCGCACAGCACGACCCGACGTCGCCTCAAGCCGCACAGCGAGCCGCCGTCCGAGCTCACGAGGTGCAGCCTTCCCTCACCAGCGTGGATGAGGAGTTTGAACTGGTCCGCAAAGAGCTCATCTCGGTCATCGAGAGCCGCAGGGCAGATTTGCCCCAAGAGACAGCCGACATGATCGACGAGAACCTGCAGATCATCGATGCAGCGTTGTGCCAGATCCGTGCGGCACTCGAGGTCGATCCGAGCAACACCGAGCTCCGTCACCTGTTCGTGGCCACCTACCGCAAGGAGATCGACTTCTTGCAGAAGATGGCACGGTTCAGCGCGGAAGGTTCCGCATGATCCGGCACCGGTTCAGACAGGTCGCTCCAACAGCGATTTACGGGAGGTTTCCCATGATGAAGAACACATACCTTGCATGTGCGTGCCTGGCCGCGTGCGCCATCGCCTCGGTCGCGCCCGCAGCCACCCCGGTCGCCGAGGAGCGACCGATCTCGCCCGGTGCCGTCGTCCTGGTGGAGAACCTCGCCGGAACGGTGACGGTCCGCGGTTGGGATCGGGAGCTGCTGCAGGTGACGGGCACCCTCGGACTGAGCGCAGAGGGTCTGACCATTCGCGGCCAGCAGGATCGGATGGAGGTTCGGGTGGAGGTCCCACGGCACACCCACCGAGGTATCGAGGGCAACCTCCAGATCCGCCTCCCGCGGAGCTGTCGCGTGGAGCTGGAGACGGTCTCCGCCTCGATCTCCGTGGAGGATCTCACCGGCGCTCTGTTCGTCGAGAGCGTCGCTGGCGGCGTCGAGATTGGCGGACCGGGCGGCGAGGTCCGTGTCGAGTCGGTCAGTGGCGGAGTGGTGATCGCCGGCCCCCGCGACGAGGTCCAGGTTGCTACGATCAGCGGATCGATCACCTTGCGCGGCGTCCGTGGCAGCGTCGAAGCTGCGAGCGTCAGCGGCGGCATCACCATCGATGGCGACGGCATTCGACGTCTCGAGGCAGAGAGCACGAACGGCACGGTGCTCGTGAAGGGTGGTCTGGTCCGCGCCCCGCGCATTGATATTGAGAGTCTCAACGGAACGATCGACATCGTCTTACCCAAGGACTTCGACGCCTCGGTGTCGGTGTCGACCTTCTCGGGGAGCATCCGCAACGCTTTTGGACAGAAGCCTCGCCGTTGCAGCAAGTTCGCACCCGGCGAAGAGCTCGAGTTCACACGTGGCGACGGGACCGGTCGCATCCGCATCGAGTGCTTCAACGGCACCGTCCTGCTCAGAAGCGACTCGGCGCGCGACTGACGGACACGGTCAGCACACGGACGCACGGAAGTGATCCTGTAGGCTTACCACGGCCCTGCGAGTGAGATTCCACAGGATTCCTCGACCAGTGTGTGCGCCCTGCTTACTCCTCGAGCTGATCGCCGAACGAGATCCCGAGCTCCCGAGCCGTCAATACCGTGTCGCTATCCAACGGGACGCTCTTCATCCGTGACACCGCCTCTTGCAAAGGAACCGTTCGCACCGTGGGTGGATCCAGAGCCACCATCACGCCAAACGTTCCATCCGCCACGACCCTCACGGCGGCTGCTCCGAAGCGCAGTGCGATCAGACGGTCGAACGTCGTTGGCCGTCCCCCCCGCTGCAGATGCCCCAACACGACCGACCGCGTGTCCTTCCCCGTCCGCTCGTGAATGGCGGTCGCCACGTGCTCTGCGATACCACCGAGGCGAACCTCGGCGCCGATCTCCGAGCCGCGGGTCACGCGATCACCGTCACGACAGCGGGCGCCCTCTGCCACGACCACGATCGCGAACCTCCGACCGTGGGCCTCGCGGTCACGGATCTTGTCGCAGACGGCCTCGATGTCGAATGGGATCTCCGGTATGAGGATCACGTCAGCAGTGGCAGAGACGCCTGCGTTCAGTGCGATCCAGCCGGCATAGCGACCCATCACCTCCACCACGAACACACGATCGTGCGCCTCGGCCGTCGAGTGGAGCCGATCCAGCGCATCCGTGGCCACCGTGACCGCTGTGTCGAAACCGAATGTGATCACCGTGCTCCAGAGATCGTTATCGATCGTCTTCGGAACACCGACCACCGGCACCCCCTTGGCCGCCAACCGGTGGGCTATCCTCAGTGAGCCGTCGCCACCGATCGCGATCAGGGCATCGAGACCCAGCTTGTGAAAACCGGTCACAACATCGTCGGATCGGTCCACGAGGACCCGGCCTCCGTCCACTCCCTGCATCGGCATCTCGAACGGGTTCCCCTTGTTCGTCGTGCCGAGAATCGTGCCACCAATATGGGTGATACCCCGCACCGTCTCACGGTTCAGTGGAATCACCTTCTCCGTGTCGAGCAGGCCTTCATACCCACGGCGAATACCCAGAACCTCCCAGCCACGCCGGAGCGCTGCCAGAACCACCGCTCGGATCACCGCATTCAGACCCGGTGCATCTCCGCCACCGGTATTGACCGCGATACGTCTCACGCTGTGCGGCACGGTGCACCTCCTTCCCTCGTGGAGCTCTCACGCAGAAGCTACGTCGTCCATGATACTCCCGGCAGCCCTCCACACACGCTCTGCCGCACTGCGACTTGCGGCACGTGCGATCAGAACTCAGAGTATTGACCATGCGTTCGCTGATCGTCACAACTCTGCTCATGAGCCTCAAGGCGGTGACACGCCTACTGTACACCTATGATGTTCGGTGGATCGACGGTACGGTCACGGTCCCATGGCACGACGTCCGCCTGGTGGCTCTTCTCAACCATACGAGCCTGTACGAGCCGTTGTATGCGGGTGGTGTACCCGGTGCCTTCCTACGCCGCCTGGCCGGGCACGGGGTCCTGCCGATCGCCGACAAGACCATCCGTCGTCCCCTCGTCGGCAGCCTTTTCCGGTCGTTGGCTCGGCACGTCGTCGTCATCACTCGCAAGAGGGACCAAACCTGGAGCTCGGTCCTGGACCGCATCGACGACCCCGAGGCGATGTTCCTGATCCTCCCGGAGGGGCGGATGATGCGTCGTGACGGTCTCGACGTGCGCGGCCAGCCGCTGAGCATCCGCGCAGGGATCGTCGAGCTCATCGGTGCCATCCCCTACGGTCGCATGATCCTCGCCGTCAGCGGCGGGCTCCATCACGTGCAGGCGCCAGGAGAGCTGGTCCCGCGGCTGTTCCGAAAGCTCAAGCTCAACCTGGAGCTGCTCGATATCGAGTCGTACCGTCAGCAGCTGGGCTTTTCCGGAGGCTGGCGCCAGTTCCACAAGCGCGTCGTCGCGGACCTGGAACGGCGTCGAAACCTCCACTGGCCCCCGACCGGTGGCAACATCCAGCCGGGGGCGACCGGCTCACCGTCTGCTGACGCGGGGGATCTCCCGGACTCAACGCCACTCATCGTCACCGGAACGCACGCGTCCGCCGCTGAAGAGCGCGGAGAAGCTCGGTAGTCGATCCACCCTGTCCGCCGCGTCTCCTGCGTCCGGTCACGCCACTGCGACCACCCGATCGCGACCGTTCCGCTTGGCCCGCAGGAGCCGCGCGTCGGCGGCTGCGATCACAGAACGCGCGTCCTTCTGGCTCCCGGACAGCAGCTCCAGTGACGCAACGCCGATGGAGACCGTCACCCGAACCTCTCGGTCGCCGTCTCCGACCACAACGCGACTGGCGGCGACCCGCTGGCGGACCTTCTCCGCCACCTGCATGGCATCTTCCAGAGGGGTCTCCGGGAGAACGAACAGCAGCTCCTCACCGCCGTATCGTCCAACGGCATCCGCGCCCCGCAACGTCGACCGGACCGCCTGTGCGATGCGCTGCAGCACCATGTCGCCTGCCAGGTGCCCATGCTCATCGTTCACGGTCTTGAAGTGATCCAGATCGGCCATGCCGATGCTCAACGGCCGGTCGTAGCGAATTGCTCGCTGAACCTCCTCCTCCAACCGCTCGAGGATCGCCTCTCGGCGCAGCAGGCCGGTCAGAGGATCGTAGGTCGCCGACTCGAAGAGCCGCGCGTTCTCGAAAACCGTCGCCACATGATGGGCCAGAAGGCTCAGGAGCTCTTGCTCCTCCGACACAAACCGCCCCCCATCGGTCTTGCTTCCCAGCAGGATCACGCCGACAAGCAGATTGCTCTGGACAATCGGTACGACGAGCTCGACGTCCTCGAGCCGGAGCCGCTGTTGAAGCGACGGACCACTGCGCTCCGCCAACGCCTCCGCAGTCAACGGCCTCCCGAGCCGCTGCAGATACAGAAGCCCAGGATCGTCCCGCGACAGCAGCAACGTCGGTCCGTCATCCGTCCCTGAGTCGGCGCCGACCGCGGCAAGTGTCACGAGCAGGTTCGCCTTGGGCTCTGCCAGTAGCACCGCCGCAGAGTCACACCCGAACACCTCCCGCACGCGATCGATCAGGAGCGTACCCATTCGTGGCAGCGTACCGACACTCGGCAGCTCCGCCGCCAATGCGATCAGGCTCTTTCGCAACGCGTACCGCTCGGGGAAGAACCGTCGATCAATCCAACCCTGGAGGAACCTCCGCAGCGGCGTGAACGCGATACCCAGCGCCAGCGTCACCGCCGACACGAACCAGATGGAGTAGCCGGTGTCGAACAGATCCGCGAACAGCAGACCACCAACCACGAGCGCGGTGTAAAACAGCGCCACCAGGGCAACCGTCATCGTCCCATAGATCAACCCTCGCCGAATCACCAGCTCGATATCGAACAGCTGGTAGCGGAAGATGGCAATAAACACCGCCACTGGAAACGCCACGAGCACGATCGGTTGCAGGGAGTACACGAGCGGCGAAAACGGATGTCCGGCGAGCTGAGCAACAGTCCCGCCGACGACGAACACCGTCCACGGCAGGACCCCCAGGAAAACCAGCTGAGCCTGGAGGCGCTGCTTGTGCGAGGCCGCGGATCGCACTTGCGCACCCACCAGACCGATGACCAGGGCCGCCCACACCGGCAGCCCGTACATGAAGTACGCCCGCTCCGCTGCTCCCGAGCTCCACGGGAACGGCTGCACGCCGAGCAGCGCCGTGACCGCGCCGACGGTGAGCACGATCCCGACAACACCTCCAACAACATAGAACACCGCGGCGCGGCGTGGCGCACCCTGCAGCCACGGCCGCGGCTGCGGGGTCACGGCGGCCAGATGCAGCAGGAACCCGATCTGCGCACCCACCAGCAGGTAGTAGAGACCCCCGATTGCCAGCCTGTACGCAAACGTCAGAGCCGCGAGCTCGGTTGGCCAGAGCGCGAACTCGAGCGCCGCCGCGAATGCGAAGCCCACCACCAGCAGGCGGCGAACATCGTCAGTACGATCCGCGAGCACGAACAACGCCAATGCGCAGTAGGCGATCGCGAGCAAGGCGTTGCTCCCGTAGCCCCACCACGGGAAGCTGACGCCGGGATCCACCTCTACGACTCGCTGCACGCCGTTCCGCTCGATCGTGAACGGCACGGTGTCGCCAGCAGCCATCCCCGCCGACAACGCCTGATCGAACTCTCCGTAGGTGGTCACGGGCTGACCGGATATGGCCACGATCCGATCGTCTGCGCGAAGCCCGGACGCGGCGGCCGGCCCTCCCGGGACCGCCTCGACCACGGAGATCACGTTCGGCTCCTGCTCAGCCTCGATAACGATCCGGAGACGCCGCTCGGCTCCCTGGATGGTCTGCCGAGCCTGCACGATCAAGAACAGCACGACGACACCGACCACGACCCCTGCGGCGATCCCGCTCCAATGCGGTCGGCTTGCTGTCACCGCCCTCTCCTTTCCATCCCAGCCCTTCCTTCCCCCAACGGCAGTATAGAGAACCTCCAAACCTATCGCCACGCCTTCATGTCAACATCTCGTAATGGCTTCCTGAGTCGTCGCGCATGAGCATGCGCCTCTATTTTGAGTTGCTCGATGGCGAAGCGTCTTCTTCGAGCCCGGTTGGTTCCTGCGCTTCGCCGCGGTACAGTACCCGCGTGAAAGGACGTCTCTCACTCCGTTCTCTGCTGATCGCTCTGATCTGCTTGCCGCTCACGGCCATAGCGGCTGACATGACCACCATCGCCCGTGGTGAGAGGGTCGATCTGCACGCGCACATCGACGGCGATGCACATGTGCTGTTCGACTTCTACGCCGACTGGTGTGCTCCGTGCCGTGCCCTGGAACCGACGCTACAACGGCTCGCAGCAGCCGATCCAGACCGGCTGGTGATACGCAAGATCGACATCATTGACTGGCAAAGCCCCGTGGTCGCCCAGCACGGCATCCGGTCGATCCCTCATCTCAAGCTGTATGCACCGGACGGAGCACTGGTTGCCCAAGGGTCCGCTGCGACGGTCCTGGCGGCCCTGAGCTCACGCCTCGGCATCTCCGACGCTGGACCCCGAGACGCTGATCGGGACCGCACCGGAACTCTGATCGGCCTGGGAATCGTCGTGGCGCTGATCGTTGTCGGCTTTGGTCTCTCGCGCGCCTCCGGCCGTGATCGGTCGGATCCGGCGCCGCCCGACGCGCGGGCTGCAAGCGCTGAGCACGGTAGTTGGTATGTCATGCACGAGGGCGACCTCGACGGTCCGTACACAGATGAGCAGCTGGCCACGCTTCGCGAGAACGGACGGCTCGGCGACGACCATCAGGTTCGTCGCAAGGGAGACCGCCAGTGGAGGACGCTGGCGAGTGTCGTGAACCAAGACAGCGTGCGATAGCCAAGCACACCCGATTCGAGAGAGATCCCAACCGAACGAAGGAGCGACCGTCATGACCCCTACCCGACTGGAGTCTCTCCGCTCGAGCTTCACCGACCACCTCCAGATTGTGGTGGGTTCCCTCGTAATCGCCATCGGTGTCGACTTTCTGATGGTGCCCAACAAGATCGTCGCCGGTGGCATCACAGGCATCTCGATCTTGCTGCATCACTCCGTGGGCACGCCTGTGGGTCTCGTGCTCTTGGCCATCAACACACCGATCATCTGGTTGGGCTGGCGGTACGGCGGCGGCCGCCACTTCCTGTCGCGGACGATCGTCGGCGTGATTGCGCTGTCCGCCGGAATCGACCTGCTGCACGGTGTGGTGCCGCCCCCGACAACGGATCGGCTTCTCATCATCTTCTACGGAGGGCTGCTCGACGGTCTCGGCCTCGCCCTCGTCTTCCGTGGACGCGGCACGACCGGCGGCATCGACATCATCGGACGGCTCGCCCACCGCTGGCTCGGCTTCGGCGTCGGGCAGACCATGCTGTTCATCAACCTCCTGGTCTACACCCTCGCCGCAGTCGTGTTCGGCCTCGAACCAGCGATGATCGCCCTGATGCTCGCATTCGTGTCCGCCAAGGTCCTGGACACGGTAGTCAGCGGTTTCACAGCCGCACGATCGGCGTTGATCATCACCCCGAAGTGGCAGGAGCTCCGGGAGGTCATCATCGAGAAGCTGGGACGTGGCGTCACTGTCCTCGAGGGCTCCGGGGGGTTGACTCGCAGGTCACAGCCGGTCCTGTACGTCGTGGTGGCTCGAAGTGAGATCGGTCGCCTCAAGTATCGAATCCAGCAGGTCGACGAGAACGCGTTCACGGCGATCTTCCCAGCCCAGGAGGTTGTCGGCGGTCTCGTCCCACGACGGAGCATCGAGGCCGACGGGGGTGTACCGAGGCGAAGCAAGCGCGCGACGGAGCACGGGGCCTGACACCTAACGCGTGACGTGCCACGCTCCTGCCCGCTCGGCGGACTGAACGCCGGAAGCGGTCCACACCGACACCGTCCGTGTGCGAAACCGCTGCACGAGATCGGCGTGCTCCAATGCGGGGTGGTCTTCCTCCAGGTAGAGGACAGCGACACCGTGCGGGTGCTCCGCGAACCACACCACCACGGACGACGGATCGATGACCTCGACCGACCGCTCGAGCCGACCGAAGTAGTGCAGCTGGCCGTGGTACGACGCCCCGTGCGCGATCGGCGCCGATGGTTCGCGCCGAACATGCTCGGCCACCGCTCGCGCGGGTCGTCGGAGATCGAAGGCATCCGCGCCCACCGTGAGAACGCCGGCCGACACCACGGCCACCGTCCCAACCGTGGCCGTTGCCAGCCCTGCCACCGCCCTGCTCCAGCTCACGGTCGACACAAGCACCGGTGTGATCGCCAGCACCGTTGCCACCGCAGCGAACGGTACAGGTACCGTCGTGGCCCACTGAGGAAGCGCGAACCACGAGGTGTACCGAGCAATGAGTGGTGCCGTAGCGATCGTGAGCAGCATCGCTGCGGGGAGCACCGCCGCGGCACGGCGAGGAGGGCCATGCAGCACATCGAGGCCGGCCGCAACGAAGAGGGCGGCTGCTGGCACGATGGGAAGCAGGTACTGAGGCTGCTTGGAGGCCGCCAGGGACAGCCCGATGAACGACGGTAGAGCCCAGACCACCAGGAGTCGAGATCCACGCTCCTCGAGAACCCTGCGCCACTGACCGATGGCTCGCCATGCTGACGGCCATACCGCCCACGGCAGCAGCACCAGCGGCCCAACCACCAGGTACCAGTAGATCGGATGCGCATCGGTCACGCCGCCGACCACGCGGCCGCTGGTCTGCATCCACAAGAGCTCGTGTGCGTACGTCTCCCCGCCCACAAGGGCCGCCGGAACCGCCCACAGCGCCGCCAGCCCGACACCGATCACCACGCTTCCCGCGAGCGCGACCCGCCAGCTCCGATCATGCTGCCGACTGCTCCACCACCCCAATCCAACAGCCGCAGGAACCGTGTAGAGCAGCATGACCGGACCCTTCGTCAGCAGCCCGAGGCCCATCACTGCCGCCAGTGCGGGCCACTTCCACCAGGAACGGCACCGCTCCTGACTCACGAGCAGCACCATCCAGAGGACCACCCACAGCGCCAGAAGCCCATCCATCATCGTCATCGGGGCGATAGCCACCCACAGCAACGACCCAACTGTGAGCCAGGCGGCGATCCACCACCGCCACGGTCGATCCGGCCAGAGGCATCGAGCCAACAGCATCACGCCTCCGAGGAGTGCGATCGCAGCCAGCGACGCCACCAGCCTCGCCCACACGGTGCTCACTCCAAAAGCCCACCAGCCCCCGATGATCAGCCAGAACAGGAGCGGCGGCTTGTGGCTGTACGGCTCGCCGTTCAGATGAGGGACCAGAAGCTCGCCGCTGGAGTACATCTCCCACGCCACCGAAAGGTATCGGGTCTCATCCACCGGCACTGCTGTCCGCACCACCAGGTGCGTCCCAACGAGCGCGCCAGCGACAACAATCATGGCGACGGCATGACGACGTAGACGATGGCCCATAGTCATCGACGAGCATAGCAACGCGGCGACGACCGGCGCTCCCCGTCACACTCCGACCCCAACGATACTCAAGTGCACTCCGTACTCAACGGTGAAGACACCGGAAGAGCGATCGGCTTCCGGAGCAGGATCCAGACCAGTCTTCAGGTCAGTTCGCGAACCGAACGATCCGCCACCGAGCTGTGGAGACGAACAACACGCCGGTTTCACCGGTCAACCGGTCTCGGGCGAGCTGCGCCCGAGCCATCAGGAGGCAACAATGACGTCTCAGCATCGCACCGCTTTCCTCATACTCGCGATCTCAATGCTGGCAGCCAGCTGGGCTCCGGCGGCCAGCCCGATGTCCTCCGGAATCGCGGCCCCCATGCCACCTGACAGGGCAGAGCTCAGTGAGCCTGGCTCGGCCTCGATTGCCGCTCCGGGGAGTACCGTCTACCTCATCCCGGCCGCTGCCAACTCCTGGGGCGAGGCCGGCACCCGATGGCTCACCGAGGTGTTCATGGTCAACCCGTGGTCCCTGGACGTTTCGGTGGACCTCTTCTACATGCCCCAGTACCAGGACAACACCGGCGCCGAGCCGGTAACATTGTCCGTCCCGGCGGGCGCAGCACTCCGTCTCGACGACGTTGTCGGAACCACCCTCGACACACCCGGCACCATCGGTGCGGTCCTCCTGGGCGCCGACTGGCCGTTGTTCGTGTCATCTCGAACAGCGAATCACACTGACGGCGGCACCTATGGCCAGCTCGTTCCGGCCCTGCCGCTCGAGGCGCTGACGGTGGACGACCAGCCGGTGCGTCTCCTCCACCTGTCCAGCACCGCACAGTTCCGCACGAACCTCGGCTTCGCCAATGCCGCAGCACGTGTCCTGGCCGCCGAGGTCGACATCTATCGAGCCGATGGGACCCTGCTCCACGAGCTCACCGTCACCCTGGCGCCGTACAGCTTCAACCAGCTCACAGACGCACTGGCTGACGTGCAGGGGCAGATCGACGATGCCTACGCGGTCATACGACCCGCGACCCCCGACGCCCGCTTCTTCACGTATGCCTCGGTGGTCGACCGTCGTTCCGGCGACCCTACCTTCGTGACCCCCCGGCCAGCCTCCACAGAGCCAGTGGTGATTCCGGCAGTCGCCCGAGTGG
>CAZEJK010000177.1:671-10568 GCA_964512045.1 uncultured Thermoanaerobaculia bacterium | reverse complement strand
CCCCTTCTGAGACCTCAGGGGATATCCATGGAAGGTCAATACCTTACAGCTACGCGGGCGCGGGACCGGCGCCTTCGGAGCATCACTTCGGTTGCGGCCCGCGACCGCGTTAGTCGCTACAGCCCGGCCGACGAGCCGCTCTCAGGCTGCAGGAACCAGATGTGATAGAGCTCCGCGTCCGATGTCCCTTCGGCAACCCGGATCAGCTCGAAGGTGTTGGTACCGTCGCGAAGCCTTTCAGGCGGAATCGTCGTGGCCACCTCACGCCACTGGGCCGGCGCCCAACCGAAGCGGACTCGCGTGCTCAGCTCACGGCCGTTGACCACCACCCTGTAGTGGCTCTGCGGGCCCGTGCAATCGTGACGGATGACCATCCGCAACGGCCTCCCGCCATGCACTCCGGATATGCTCCAGCGGGCTGCATGGTAGATCCGACGGCCGTCGTCCGACAGCACGACCGGCGGATCGCTGAAGTACGCCAACGACTTGGTGTGGTAGTTGTGCCCGTACGGAGCGTCTGGCGCGTGCTCCTCCACGAAGCCGTGCGCCTCCTCTGAGGCACGGTTCTCCAGATCGAGCCGATCCACCAGCCGCCAGCCGTCGAGCTGCTCGCGAAGCTCGACGATCGCGGCTCGATCGACCACCCGATCGCTGTCGAACGTCCGAACATCCGTCCTCCCCGCATACGCCTCCACGTCCATCGCGGACGGATTCAGAATGAGGAAGTCGGCCCACCGGTCAGGCTTGACGCGCACACTGACCAGGTGTCGTCCGTTCTCCGGCAGCGTCAACACTGCGGCCGGGAACCGCTTGATATCCGGCCACGGCAGGTACACGTCGACACCTCGCCGGCGCATCACCTCCAGGTCGGTCAGCCAATGCTCGTGCCCCATGCGCCCGCGATGCAGGGGATCCACCGGCTCGCGAGCGATCACCGGATCGGTGAGCCCGTGCAGGTCCAGGCACACACGGTCACAGAAGTACGGAATCGCCCCCGCAGCCGTCGTCGCGATCGTGACGTGCTCCGGCAACACGCGATCGAGTGCGCGACCCACCTGAGGCCAGTCGAACTGCTCCGGATCACAGTACCGTGCCAACAAGGGAATGGACTCCTGCCCCACGACCATGGTGTCCGGGGCGGTACCTCGAGCGATCACGGTCGTCGCCGTGAGACCTGCGCACGCCATGACGGTCCCCACCGCGCACGTCGCTGTCTGCCACCCAGTCGTCGAGCGCACCTTCCCAAGCCGCCGCGCCAGCTCTGCGAGGACCACCCCGCCTGCGACCACGATCGCCGGATACAGCACCCCGCTGACCGGCGTCACGAACCTCCACTCCATGAAGTCGCCACCGAGCCGGACGACATAAAGAGACACCGCCACCGACGCCGCGATGCTGCACCAGAGAAACCGGCGCGTCGTGGGACCACGAGCCACCACCGCCCCCACCAACGGCAGGAGAAGAAACGGCCACAGCTCATACAGACCGAGGTATGCGCTGAGATACCCCCAACCACGTTCGTAGTGGGGCAGATACGCCACCTTCGCATAGTAGGTGTTCGGCAGCAGGGAGCCGTAGAACACCACCCTCCAGATCGTGTACGGCAGGTAGACGACCAGCCATGGGATCACCGGCCCGATGACCAGCTCCCGCCATCTGCACCCCTCGCGCAGAGCACGCCAGTGCACCGCGAGCCCCACCAGAGCCACAGCGACAACCACAACCACGCCGTCTGGTCGCGTCATGACGAGCAGCACCCCGACGATCGAGGCCGCCGTCGGCACCCACGCCCGGCGTCGGTCGTACAGCGCCACCAGCGCGACAAGCATGACCGTCAGCAAGGAGACCAGCGGCGTCTCCATGCCGGAGACGAACCAGAGCCCATAGGAGTAGTGCACCGTCAACGGAACCAGCAGGAGCGGTGCCGCCAGCTGCCGGTCACGCGAGGCCAGGGCTCCGGCGAGCACGAGGAGCACCAGCATCGTCAGGACCCAGCAGACGACCCCGACAGCGTGCATCGTCCCGATCGGATCGGAGGCGCCGGAAGCGATTGCCGCTGCCGCCCCCATCGTCCACAGAAAGTTCGTGTACCCCTCCACCGGATGGCCCTCGTTGAACACGAGCCCATGGCCCTCGATAAGGTTGCGCGCATAACGGAAGCTGATGTAGGCATCGTCCTGGACCCATCGCTCTTCCCACAGCTCGGCCGTACGCTGGACGGCGGCGCCGATGGCCACCAGCGAGAGTGCGATCACGACACACAACGCGCCGCGACTGCAAACCCGACGCGAGCCGAGCTCGTCGTCTACGCCGTCGTTCACGGTCGCTCCGCCATGAGCTCGATCTCACGCACATGGACGTGCCGATCGCCCCTCTTTGTAATCTCGATCCTCACCGTGCGCACCTCGACGGCCTCGGGAAGAACCACCTCGACCGTCGGGTTGAGCCCCAGGTCGACGAACCGCTGGCGCGTCTCGACAGGCTCGCCGCCGTCAGCGGGGGTCGCCACCACCCGGATCTCGTAGTACGGCGACCACAGCATCAGCCGGACTGCTGCCAGCGGTCGCGGAGACGGCAGAACCAGCTCGATGATGCACGGCTCGGCATCGGCCGTCCGAGCAACGGTCTCGAACCTCCCATCGAACGCAAGGTCGATGCTGCCGATATCCAGCAGCGAGTGGCGCACCGGGGTCGGCACGCCATCCACCTCCACCTGCGTCTCGACGAGCCGACGTCGCGCGACCGCCTCGGCGGCGAAGATCTCCGACGCGCGCTCGGTGTAGTGCATCCGAACGAACACGAACCCTGGCCGACCGTCCGGGTACAGGATCATCCGCTCGGGTCCGGTGACCTCGAGCTTGTCGGAGGCCACTGCTCGTTCCAACGACTCCGCTGGCAGCACCCACAGTGCGTCCGGCGGCATCGGGCGACGGTTCAACAGAAAATCGTCGAGAGCAAACAGCACGACCCGTCGTCGCTGCGTCTCGTCCAGCAACAGCTCGACAAACGACCACGGGTTGTTCGCCCAGGTGTGGGAGACCATGATCGTGCGCGTGGGCTCCTCCTCGAGCTCCTCGGCCACTGCTCCGAACACCTGGCGCGCCCCGTACTGCATGCCGTACAGACCGTAATCGCGGTACCAGAGGCTGCCGTAGGTCAGAGCGTCCCACGTGAGGAACGTGGCGCCTCCCGTCAGCACCACCGCTGCGGCGGATGGCACGACCACCCGCAACGGTCGCACCCTGCGCAGCCAGACATGAACCTGCTCGAGACCGATCCCGGCCAGCATGGCGGCCGGTACCACCATCGCCAGCACACGGGTGATCCGAAGCTCCACCAGGGCGGCCGAGAACGGAGCCGCGAGGACTGCGATGAGCACCAGCCTGTGCGGCGGCGATCGCCAGCGCCACAGGCACACCCCGACCCCGAGGAGCACTGGCGGGAGCATCCAGATCGGCAGGTGACCGTAGCCACGCATCCGATGCCGGACGAGCTCCTCGGAGTCCTCCACAAACCAGTACCCGGGGTCCAGCGCGCGGGTGTACGTGGTCAGATAGCGCTCGATCTTCTCGGAGACCGCCAGGTCGCTCACCCAGTACGAGCTCAGGTTCCTGAGGTGCTCGCTCACCATTCCGGGGTGGAGCACGAACCGGAACCGAAGGTAGGGGCCGACGACCAGCACGAGCACCACCGCAGCCACGGCCACCACTCTCGGTCTGCGACGCAGCACATCGAGGTGGTAGCGCGCATCGCTCACCAAGAGCCCGACGCAGCACACCGCCATGACGCCCTGCCCGTTGGTGTAGCTGTAGAACGTGGCGGCTCCGAACAGCACCGCGGCCGGCGCCCACCACGGCGAGTGCATCCGGTACAGAAGGTAGGTGAGCACGAACACCCCGAAGAAACCGACCATCATCGCCGTCTCGAACGCCGTGCGAGAGTGGAGAAACCACGCCGGGGTCCCCGCGAGTGCAAGGGGAACCGTCCACCACACGCGCGCATCGAAGATGATCCGCATCGCCAGACCGAGCGCCACAACCGCCAGCGTCCCGACGAGAACCGAGGTCACCCGCAAGACCTCGGCCGAGGCCCCGAACAGAGCCACTGCCACTGTCTGGACGTACACCGAGGTGCTCAGGCTGTACTTCTCGACGTTGCGAAAGAACGCGGGCAGGAGGACTCCTTCCGGATCGCGCAGGCCGTTGGCGAGGAAGTCCCGAGCGATCTGCCCATGGATCGCCTCATCGCAGAACAGGTAGATCGGATACTGTGTGAGCGCAACCAGACGCGTCGCCAGGTAGAACGCCGTGATCACGCCGAGGAGGATCAGATCACCTCGGCGCAGTCGCGCCCACACCCCGCTCGAGCTCACGCTCGCGCTGCACCAGCTACCGACCGATCCGAAGACGGCGCTGGTGTCGTCGGAGGCAACGGTCTCGCTCATCGCTCGGAGGTTACCCCTGCATACGGGCGCGGATCTCGGCCCACTCCCAGTCCGTCCACCACTCGTGCTCGATCCCCGAGCAGCGCACCGTGAACTCCCGGCACACGACGCAGCCTTCCCCGCGCACCAGCTCCGGGTCCTGAACCGGAGGGAACTGCTCGATGAACGTCTCCAGCTGCCCCACCAAACGCTCCTCCCCAGAAGCTCCCAGCTCCGGCGGAACGTCCAGCTGCCGTACGCCCTCCCTGCGCAGCCGTTGCTCCGCTTCGGGAAGGAGCACTCCTTGCTCCTTGTCCAGGTGCTCCCAGCGCAGCCTGCAGTGGCTGGCAAGCGCCTCTGCGAGCGCCTCGGCGTCGGCGCCTGCTCGAGCGGCTTTCTCCACCGCCCGCACCTCGCTGTCGAGACGCTCGTGCTCGTCGCGGAGCACGGGCAGTGGTCCGCGGTCACCCGGAACCTCCGCCTGCTCGACCAGAGCCGTAAAGAGCACCTCCTCGCGCTGATGGTGCCTGTCGGTCCACATCCGAACAACCTCGAGCACGGCGATCAGATCATCGCACGCACCCCGCTGCTGGCGGTGCTCCAGCTGCCATGCAAACAGCGCTCCGGTGAGCCGATCCTCCAGCTCGTGATCCTCTGCCAGCCGCTGCAACAGACGAAACCGCGACGCACTCATGGTCGTCCTCCCGACACGACGCCTTTCGAAGGCGACACAACGCCGGCAGCTCCGGGGCCGCGAGGATCCGCTGCCGCCACACAAGCGCCGTCCCCCATCCGCGCCACGGCACACACCTCGCACATCGCCTCGACGGTGCGCACGGCGTGGCCCCGTCGCACCAGCTCGGCCCGAGTCTCCGGTGACACAGCGTCCCGCTCGAGGACGATCTCGTCCGGCAGCCATTGGTGGTGGACCCGCGGCCGGTTTACCGCAGCCTGGAGATCGTCTCCATCGACCACCACGTTGAGAATCACCTGGCCAGTCGACGTCGGAATCCTCGAGCCTCCCGGCGAGCCCACTGCCATCACCCCATCGCCGTCGTCACGCCAGAGCACCGTCGGCGACATCGAGGACAGCATCCGCTTGCCTGGCCGAACGGCGTTGGCCTCACCCTGAATGAGACCGTACAGGTTCGGGCAGCCCGGCTTGGCGGCAAAGTCGTCCATCTCGTTGTTCAGGAAGAATCCGGCGCCCGGCACCAGAACCCCGCTGCCGTAGGAACCGTTCAAGGTCGTCGTCAGGCTCACGGCGTTGCCGAAACCGTCGACAACAGATAGATGCGTCGTCTCCGTCGACTCCGTTGCCATCTCCTCGGTGGGGAACGGCCGGACCCTGCTCGAGGGCATTGCGCGGGTACGGTCGATCTGCCCTGCTCGCAGCGCCAGCCAGCGCAGATCCAGCAGCTCGCTGGCATCAGCCTCGGTGGTCGACGGATCACCGAGCAGGAACCGGTCCGCATACACTCTCCGCCAGGTCTCGGCAAGCAGGTGGATCCTGTCGGCACCGAACCGCGGCGTCTCGGCCCATCCCAGCCGCCGCAGCATCTCGAACGTCTCCGCCAGGATGATCCCGCCAGACGACGGTAATGGCATGGAGACCGCGTTCCACTCACCGACCCGGAACCGCACCG
This sequence comes from uncultured Thermoanaerobaculia bacterium, assembly GCA_964512045.1. Classification (GTDB taxonomy): domain Bacteria; phylum Acidobacteriota; class Thermoanaerobaculia; order Thermoanaerobaculales; family Sulfomarinibacteraceae; genus CAZEJK01. Next base: position 4,499 of record CAZEJK010000177.1, on the reverse strand, counting down.
GCTCCCGCCACACTGGCGCATAGGCCCTCAGGTCCGCAGCCGTCAGAACACCGCCGTACCGCTCGCTGGCAGCCTCGATTGCCGCCGCAACACGGCCGTGCGTGATCGCTCGGGGGCCCTGCTCGGCGTACGCCGCCAGAGTCGCCGCCAGGTCCGGCAGCTGGAGAACCGTACCCGCGGCCGGCGCCGCTCCTTCCGGCAGCCACACCGCACGCGCCTCGGGAAACTGCTCGAGCAGCTCTGCGACTCGCGGCTGTGCCAGCGACTCGTGCAGACGCCGGGTCACAACAAACCCATCGCGGGCCAGACGAAGCGCCGGCGCCACAACCGTCGCCCAGGGTAAGGCACCGTACCGGTCGTGCAGAGCATGCAGCCCTGCGGGCGAGCCCGGCACCCCCGCAGCCAGCGCGCCGACAAGCGACCGTCTTGGAACCGGCTCCCCCTCACCGTCGAGGAACATCTCCCGCGTGGCTGCGTCGGGCGCCGTCTCGCGAAAGTCCAACGCCGCCACCTCGTCGCCGAAGCGGACCACTGCAAAGCCGCCGCCGCCGAGGTTCCCGGCCTGTGGATGCACCACCGCCAACGCCAGCGCTGTCGCCACGGCGGCATCGGCCGCAGTGCCACCGGCTGAGAGGATCTCGAGCCCGGCCGCGGTTGCAGCCGGCGCCGCCGAGGCTACCGCACCGCCGTGACCGGATACCGGTGGAAAGCTGGCGCCCCATACCAGTGGACACAGGACAAGGGCAAGAATCAACGAGCACCAACGGGCAGAGCGAGCTCCGTTCATGCCGATGAGTGTAGCAACTCATGACCGGCACATCTTCGAAAGCTCGAAGCATCATCGCCGGAGACCGAGACGCTCTCTCGGATGGATCGCAGGGCTCCACATCGGGTCGCGGTACACTATGGCCGTGGGACGCGCAGGAACACCAGCTCTTGCGAGGGACGCGTGATCGATCTCGCCCTGTACGACCGCCTCCACCTCAAGCCACACAACCTCACCGAGTGGTCGATCGCCACCTGCATCATCCGGCCCAACTACCTCATCTCCGGTGTCCGGCTCGATCTCCACGGTCTCGAGCGCCTGCCGAAGGCCGGCGGCGAGACCCTGATCGTCGCCATGAACCACACCGACCGGTACAACTACCTCCCGCTCATGGAGTATCTGTTCCGCAACCCGACCTGGCCGCGGCTGGCCGCGTGGGTCAAGGGAAAGTACTTTCAGAACAGCGCGGTGGCATGGGCTCTGCTCGCCACCAACAACATCCCGCTGCCATCCACCGGCCACATGCTCGAGGAGCTCTACCGAGCCCACGTTGGTCGCCGGATCCCGCCGGAGCTGTACCGACCGGTGCGGGACGTCATCGACGGCCGTCGTCGCCTCGACGATCCGGACCTCGAGCCTGCGGCCCGCGATGCCCTGCAGACAACGGTTCAGGCGCCGGATGTTCCCGGTCGCAGACCACTCCTGGAGGCTGTTCGCGAGCAGTTCCAGGTGACCATGGACCGATGTCTCGAGTTCACCCTGCGGGCGATGGACGAGCACCGGCTGCATCTGATCGTGTTCCCGGAGGGGACGAGAACGGTGCAGCTCGGCATCGGCCGGATCGGGCTGATCCAGTTCGCGCTGGCCATGGGGCGACGCGTGCTGCCGGTCGGCTGCTCCAACTCGGATCTGGTCTACCCCTACAACCTCCCGATCGCGCGGAGGGGCGCCGTCACCTACCGGTTTGGCGAGCCGTACGACCCACGCGATCTTCTCGAACCCGGGGAGATCGGTCCGTTCACTCCGTTCACCCCGGAAGCCGAGACGTACCGGCCCACCTTCGAACGGCTCACCTTCGACCTCATGTGCCGCCTCAACGCCCTCATCGATCAGCGGCACCAGAACCCGCGCTACGGAGGACCCAGCCCGTAGCACCGAGCCGCGAAGCCAGCGCTACGACACGGACACGAGACTACGGAAGGTCTGGAGGCTCCCGTCCCGGCGCCACCCCGACACTGATCCGGTCCCTGCTCCGGTTGCCGACAGCCCGGCATCGCCTCCCGCCGCGGCTACGCCGGGGGACGCCCGGCCGCGGCACTGTGAAGCCCGGCACCGAGTCCTACGGACAGCCGCGATCGAAGACAATCCGCCAGCGACCGTCGGCAGCGCGACGCCACACTGAGTTGAACGTACCGATCCGATCGCCGTCGGGATCGAAGATCGGCCCGGAGGTCTCCCGAGCTGGCCGGACTCCAGCACCGCCACCACCTCCGGCGCCCAGGAGAACGGCGCCTCGTCGGCCTCGAAGTACCGCTGCCACGCCGTTGCCACTGCGGCTCGACCGCGCAGGGTCGTCGTTCCGGTACAGAACACCGTCTCCGGGTCGAGGAACCCGGAGAACGCCTCGTGATCCCGGCCCGCCATGGTCGAAGCGAACGCCTCCTCCGTGGCCCACAGCTCAGCCTCGGCCGCGCTCAGCCCGGTCGGCGTTGTGGCGTGGATCATGCCCACGGCACCGACCAGCGCAGCAAGCACTCCGCACGCGATCGTCAGGGCGGCTGGAATCTCCATGGCGACCTCCAGGCACAGTCTACCCGGCCTGAGCCCACGCACAGCAGAGCCTGCGAAGAAACCAGGCGGAGGCCGACTGCCTCCGCCCGTAGTCAGCCCGTGCACGCAAACCGATCAGTACAGCCCGTTGCCCTCGAAGATCGGCAGACAGATCACATCGCCGGCATCCACCGTCCCAGAGCAGTCGACGTCCGCCTCGCCGCCGACGACAGCGCCGGTGAACAGGTGGTTCAGCAGCTCGGTGGTGTCGAGGCCGTCGCAGGTGGCGTTACCGTCCACGTCGCCGGACATCCCGCCAGTGGGAGCGATGACCTCGACCGTCGTGTTGGTGTCGGTGTTACCGAACTCATCCACGGCCCGCACCGCCACAGCGTAGCTCTGTCCAGGGGTGACTCCAAGAACGTCGATCTCGGTGTCAGTCACGCCCCGGAACGTCGGCGGCTGCATGAGGTCAACCGTCGTTCCGTGCTGGATCCACACGTCGTAGAGGATCTCCGACGCACACGTGGACGTCGCCTCGCTCCAGGTCACGGTGAAGCCGCTCACCGGGCAGCCGTCCATGTCCGTCACTCCGGTGACACCCGAACCCGACGTCCAGGTTGGCGGATCGGAGCAGATGATACACGGCACCGCACCCTCCACGACCACATCGTCGATGTTCCAGCCACAGTACTGCCAGTATCCGTCGCTATCGCCCTGGGTCCATCGAACTCGAACGTCGCTCTGACCTCCAGCAAGCGTGGTCAAGTCGTACGTCTTTTCTGTCCAGGCGCTATCGGTGATCGTCCCATCGTTGACCCAGAGCTCCGACCAGCTCCCTCCACCATCGGTCGAAACCTGGATTCGGGCGTGGTCATAGATCGGCTGCTCCACACCAAGCCAGCGAGCAAAGCGAAGCTGCAGACTCTCGATCTCCGAGCAGTCGATCGATGGCATGGTGAGCGTCAGCTCGTCTTCGTTCAGGTTGCTGGGATAGTCGCCAGCAAGATTGACCCCGTACACGTTGGTCCCTGTGGCTCCGGAGCTCGGGTCCGGACCCCCATAGGCTCCGCCCTGACCAAGCGGAACCCCGTACTCCCAACCAATCGACTCGTCGCCGTTGTCGATTGTCCACCCAGGATCAGTGTCGAGACTCTCGGATATCACGATGTCCCAACCTGCAGTATCCGCCGTGTAGTACCCCCCACTGTTGTCGTCCCCGGAGGCGTTCCCCAGGGTATCCTCCGCCTGCACCTCGAACCAGTGGCGCACGCAAGCTGCGAGCCCGTCGA
>CAZEJK010000177.1:0-661 GCA_964512045.1 uncultured Thermoanaerobaculia bacterium | reverse complement strand
GACCACCTCGTGATCCGTGACCAGAGCGGGACTGCTCTCCTCGTTTGCCGGCGGTCGTGCAGTACCCCAACGCACCACGGTCGTCGCCGGCTCGTCCGTGGTATAGGTCACAGTCACCGACTCGTGGGTCGTGGCAACCGCGACATTGGAGATGACAGGGCCCGCACAGTCGAGAGTGGCGGTGTCCGTCTTGGGCACGTCGACCCCGCCGGCGCCATCGTCAGCGTCGACATAGGTCACCGCCAACGTGTCGCCATCGGCACCCACGAGGTCTATCCCCAGCACCGCCGCTCCCTGAAACCTCACGACATCGCCAGCAACCGGCGACAGGGTCACAGGCACGCTCCCACCGGACGGCGAGGCTGCCAGCGACACATCCACGCCCGCCATACCATCCAGATCGTTGTCGAAGACGTCGATGGTGACCGTCGAGCCGCACCGGTAACGACCGCTGTCCAAGACCACGACGCCGTCAGAGCCGGCTGCGACCAAGACCATTTCATCGACCGGAAGGTGATTATGGGCCGTTACCCGCACCAGCAGATCGGAGCCCGCGGACGGCGCATCGATCGGGAAGGTCGCTGTCCCGGTTTCGTCCGTGATGCCCGCCCCCAGCAGGACGCCATCCTGCGAGACGCCCACCAGGGCGATCGGTACCGCA
>CAZEJK010000176.1:0-10602 GCA_964512045.1 uncultured Thermoanaerobaculia bacterium | reverse complement strand
CTGGGTTGAGTTCTAAGTTCTTAATTTTGAATTCTTAATGCCGCCCACCCTCCCCTGAGCCTGCTCTGGGAGCTTCAGGCATCGACGGGTACGGGGAACGCTCGCTGCAAGGGCAGATGGGTGGGCGGGGGAGCTCATACCCAATACCTAACACCTAACCGCTACGCGGGCGCGGGACCGGCGCCTTCGGAGCATCACTTTGGTTGCGGCCCGCGGCCGCGTTGGCGGCTCACTCCGCGGGCCAGCCCAGCCAGGCGGGAACGTCCTCGAGCAGGAGCGTGGACCGCTGGTCGCGTGACAGGCACGCCACGATCCTGCCGTCAGGGCCCCAATCGAACCAGGAGTGCAGCCGGGCCGGGAACGGCAGGCGCGTGAGCCGGACCGGTGGGTGGCCACCCTCCAGCGCAACGGCCCACAGCTCCGCGCCGAGCTGCTCCGCGGACTGATCGTACGCCAACCAGGCACTGTCCGGTGAGAACCGTGGCTTGGCGCCCGCCCACCAGTTCCGCTCGACCTTCTGCGCCCATACCGGCGTGATGGCGGACGGTGGGTCTCCGTCGAGCGTCCACAGCGTCAGACGGGTGGGTCCATCCGGGCTCGGGCTGACGAATGCGACGTACCGTCCGTCTGGCGAGACCGCCGGGTTGACCGCTCCTCCCGTGTGGAGCCTGCTCGTGGCGCCGGTGGCGATGTCCAGCAGATAGAGATCCTCGATCCCGTCCCGATCGGAGATGAACAGGAGGTGGCGACCGTCCGGGTGCCACACAGGCTGGAAGTCATTGGCGGATGTGTTTGTCACCACCGCCGGGTCACGACCGTCGGCGCCGGCGATCCAGAGATCGCTCTGGTCGTCCTGGAGGCTCGCGAACGCGAGCAGTGATCCGTCCGGAGACCACGCCGGGTTGTACGCGGCATCTCCGGTGGTGAGAAGTGGTCCCGTGCTCCCCGTGGGCACGTCGAGCACCCACAGATCCCCACGGGACGAGCGAAACACGATCCTCTCTCCGTCCGGGGCGACTCTCGGCTGGGTGGCGCCTCGAGTACCGGGAAGAACGGTGAACGACGCCGTGGCTGGACCGGTCGGATCGATGCGGATCTCCACGAGCTCCGAGGAGGTCTTCTGCAGCTGGAACAGGAGGCGACGCTCGTCGTGACTGACGGAAGGGAACGCCACGGCGCCGTCGGAGCCGGGGTAGAAGGCCCGAAAGCCGCCGCGTGCGACGTCGGTGACACCAAGCACTGCCGATGCGGCCGGGGCGGGGCTTATGGACCAGAGGACCTGCCGCGACGCTCGCAGCACCGCCAGGCCCTGACCCGCGAGGCCTTGGACAGCGACGAGGGTTCGTGGCTCGGCGCCGGCCAGGGGGTATGACCGGAGCTCGCATGCATGGATCCCATCGGACGCCACGACCAGCAACGCGGTGTCGTCGGGGCCGTAGGCCATTGCGGTAGGCTGAAGGTTGCCCTCGATCGAGGCGATGACCCGCCGTGCACCTCCGTCCCGCCGACAGGACACCAAGCTCCACGAGCCCTGGTGCTGCTGGAGACACGCAACGTGCTGATTGTCCTCCGACAGAGCCGGGCGGCGGCAGGGGCTGATCCGTCGGGGCATGCCGCCAGTCATGTGGATCTCCCACGTCCACCACTCCTCGCTGTCGTCCGGCGTGGCGAAGATGACCGATTGACCGTCCTTCGTGGGGATGGGGCGGTCGATCTGCGTGTGTCCGGCCCATACGAGCTGCGGGTTTCCGGAGGCAACCGGCGCCCTCCAGATCTCGCGGCCGTCGGGCGAGAGGTACACGACGTCCTGGCCGGTGCTGCTCAGCGTCGGGCTCTGTCCCTCGATGGCCACCGGTGTGATTCCCTTCTCGGGAGAACGCCCAGGATCCGGGAGCCGTGCTGTCGACAACGCCCAGAAGGCGATGGCGGTCGCGACAGCGGCGATGGTCCAGGGCGCTGCCTGGCGCAGCCTGTGGCTGAACGGAGTCGATGGTTTGGCATCCAGGGAGACGAGGGACACATAGAGCTCTCGTGCGTCGCGAGGGCGGTCGGCTGGATCTGTGGCAAGACAGCGTCGAGCCAGGCCGAGGAGCTTCGCCGCGATGGGATCCGCAACGGGCTGGTGCGGCGTTGGGGGGCCGGCCACCACGGCATGAACCGTCTCCAACACCGTCTCTCCTGGGAATGCGGCCTGGCCCGTGACCATCTCGAACAGGATCGCTCCGAACGAGAAGACGTCAGTCTGGAGGCCGACCGTCTCACCGCGCAGCTGCTCGGGCGACATGTAGCCCGGTGTGCCGAGGACCGAGCCCTCGAGGGTCGACCAGCTGCGCGTGATGTCGTTGTGATGGCCGGTGAGCTTCGCCAGACCGAAGTCGAGGAGCCGGATCGAGTGATCCGGACAGACCATGATGTTCGCAGGCTTCAGATCGCGGTGGGCGAGGCCGAGCGCATGGGCGGCGGAGAGCGCGTCGGCGATTGCCGTTGCGAGGACGAGGAGCTCCGAGCTGTCGAGTCGGCCACCGGCAAGACGTTCCGCCAGGGTGGCTCCCTCGACCCACTCCAGCACCACGTAGGGGCGCTGATCGTGCTCACCGGTGGCGACGACGGGAACGAACGCCGGATGGAGCACGCGCTTCCCGATGGCGACCTCGTCGCGCACACGACGGCGCAGGTCATCGTCGTGCGCAGAGCCACGCCGTAGCAGCTTGAGGGCAACATGTCGGCCAGAGCTCGACCGCGCCGCGTACACCTCGGCAGAGCCACCGACTGCCACCAGCCGTTCGATGACGTACCCATCCAGAGTCGTTCCGGTCGTGAGAGCTTCTCGTTGCATCGGCGCAAGCCAGCCGGTACCGCGAGAGTCAGCGAGCCTCGACTGCGGGACACGGCACCCCAGTGTACCGCTTTCGGTCGCGGGGTGGCTGTGGCGGAGGCGTGGAAGCTCACGTCGCGCACCGCGCTGCGTGCAACGGTTACGGTCCGCTTCTTCGGCTCGAAGGTGTACCGGCTGTCGAACGGGGTGACGGTCCACTCGCCGGCCGGCACCTCCACCTCCCAGTGTCCCGCGAAACGGGTCGTCGTTCGCTCGTGGTGCCCGGACCCCGGCGTCGTGAGCTGGATGACGACGTGGTCGTTGCCGATCAGCCCGGTGATCGTGCCGGAGACCGGCAGCCGGACCTGCGACGACTCAGGCCCGGCTGCCAGGTGTGGTGCGGCGCCGACGAGCAGCGCGGCGGCGATGACCAAGGGACGCATCGGCTGCTCCAGGCGGCGGTCGGTGCGCTGCCTTCTACCGGCAGCCGCAGAAGCCACCCTGCCACTGGCAGGTCATTGCCCGTGCACAGCACTCCCGATCGACGACCCACTCGCACGCGCACGGACCGCTGCCTCCGCCGGGCGACCACCAGCTCTCGGGCTTGCGCTCGAGCATCTCATCCAGGGCGCCGTGAGCCCACGCAGCGATGGCGAGCAGCAGGTGCTCTCGCTGAACCGGCTGAGGCATCAGCAGTGCGAGCTTGCTGCGGTCCGCCTCGGGGATCATCTTCTTAAACGCCGGGCTCTGCATCACTGTGGCGACGTTGAAGGAGCTGCCGACACGGCCGACATCCATGGCGAGCTCGTTGGCGGCGGCCTTCCACAGACCCGGGTCGACCCCGGCCATGTCGATGGCGCCGTGGATCTCGGCGCCGGTCATCGCGTCTCCTGCGTCAGCGCACGGTGGAACGACAAGGACGGCGAGCGCAATCAGTGTGGCGGTACGGAGCACGGAACGGATCATCTGGACCTCCTGGGTTCTCTGGTTTCAACGGGTGCCGGCAGCCGATCTGCCGACTGATCCGAAGGTCGCGCTCCAGTCAGCTGGCGTCAAGGCTGAAAATGCTGATATAGAGCATCTTGAGGAGAGCTTGAGCGCGTCTTGAGATCGCTGGGAGGTGATCGGAGAGCGGGGCGTTTGGCGAGCGGACGGCAGAGATACCAAGGGCGGCCGTTCGGCCGCCCTTGGAGTGTGTGTCGTTGCAGACGTGGTCGGTCAGCCGATCAACGGCCGCGGCCTCCGCCGCGGCCTCCGCCGCCGCCACGACCGCCTTTGCGGTCTCCACCGCGGCGGTCGCGCGGTGGTCGGTCACTCTCCTCGCGCTGCGGGATCTCCTCGCCGCGAGCACGGGCCTCCTCCTCGAGGAGAACTCGATGGGAGAGCTTGATCCGATCGTTGCCATCGATGTCGATGATCTTCACCCGGATGGTGTCGCCCAGGTCAAGGACGTCACGGATGTCCGGAGTCCGCTCCATCGCCAGCTCGGAGATGTGCAGCAGCCCGTCCTGGTTGGGGAGGATCTCGACGAACGCGCCGTACGGCTCGAGCCGCTTGACGGTGCCCTCGTACACCTCGCCGATGGCGGGCTGCTTGATGATCGACTCGATGATCTCGATCGCCTTCTGTGCGGCCTCGCCGTCGTCTGTGGCAATCTGCACGGTGCCGTCGTCCTCGACGTTGATCCGCGCTCCGGTGCGGTCCACGATGCTGCGAATCGTCTTGCCGCCCGGTCCGATGATGTGCCGGATCAGGTCGGGGTCGATGTGCATCTGGAAGATCCGCGGAGCGTACTGCGAGATGTCGGGTCGCGGGTCGTGGATCGTGGCCCGCATCCTGTCGAGGATATGCAAACGACCGGCCTTGGCCTGGGCCAGAGCCTGCTCCATGATGGAACGATCGAGGCCGGCGACCTTGATGTCCATCTGCAGGGCGGTGATCCCCTCGGCGGTTCCAGCGACCTTGAAGTCCATGTCGCCGTAGTGATCCTCCTGGCCGGCGATGTCGGTGAGCACGGCGTGTCGCGTTCCGTCGGATACAAGACCCATGGCGACGCCAGCCACCGGGGTCGTGATCGGAACACCGGCATCCATCATCGACAGGGTGCCGCCGCACACGGTGGCCATCGACGACGAGCCGTTGGACTCGAGGATGTCCGAAACGACCCGGAGGGTGTACGGGAACTCCTCCTCGGATGGGATGACCGGCAGCAGTGCTCGTCGCGCCAGGTTGCCGTGACCGATCTCCCGTCGCCCCGGACCGCGCAGGAACTTGACCTCGCCGACCGAGAACGGAGGGAAGTTGTAGTGGAGCAGGAACCGCTGGTGCGACTCGCCCTCGAACGCCTCGATGACCTGGGCATCCTCGGAGGTTCCGAGGGTGCAGGTGGCCAGTGCCTGGGTCTCGCCGCGTGTGAACAGCGACGAGCCATGGGTTCGCGGCAGCAGACCGACCTCACAGGTGACCTGGCGGACCTCGTCGAACGCGCGACCGTCCAGACGCTGCTTGCGTTCGAGAATTGTCTCGCGGGTCAGATCCTTGACCATGTTCCCGAAGATCTTCTTGGCCCACGGCTCCTGAGCGGCGGCCGTATCCTCCGGCAGGGCAGCGATCGCATCGCTCCGAACGGCCTTGATGGCGTCGCGCTGGGCGAACTTGCCGCGCACGTGCAGGGCCTCGCGGAGTGGCTCGGTCCAGCGCGCACGCATCTCTGACTCGAAGCTCTCAGGCCAGGGGAGCGGCGGCCCTTCGAACGGCTCCTGCTCGATGCCTCGCTCGCGGACGATCTCGTGCTGCAGCGCCACGATCTTGCGGATCTCACTGTGCGCGAGGTCGAGTGCGTCGAGGATGACCGCCTCGTCCACGATGCCGGCTGAGCACTCCACCATGACAATCGCCTCTTCCGTGCCGGCCACGACCAGGTCGAGGTCGCCGGCGTCACGCTGCTCATGGGTGGGGAAGAGCACGAACTCGCCGTCCACGCGGCCGACACGGACGCCGGCCATCGGTGTGGTGTACGGAATGTCTGGAGCAACCATCAGGGCAAGAGAGGCCCCGGTCAGGGCCAGCACGTCCGGGTCGTTCTCGCCGTCGGCAGACTGGACGAAGCCGATCACCTGCGTCTCCTGCGTCCAGCCATCGGCGAACAGGGGTCGGAGGGGCCGGTCGATCAGACGGCAGGTGAGGATCTCGCGCTCGGTTGGCCGGCCCTCGCGCTTGAAGAAGCCGCCAGGGATCCGTCCTCCGGCGTAGGTGTTCTCGCGGTAGTCGACGGTCAGCGGGAGGAAGTCGATCCCTTCCCGCTTCGACGGCTCCGCGCAGGCGGTGACGAGCACCATGGTGTCGCCGAGACGAACGGTGCACGAGCCGTTGGCTTGACGGGCCACCTTGCCGAGCTGGAAGGTGAGCGTTGCGTTGCCAACGGCGATCTCGTGTGTAGTAATCCCCATCGCCGGTTATCCTCGGAGCCCAAGGCGACTGATCAGCTCGCGGTAGCGGGTGATGTCCTTCTTCTTGAGGTAGTCGAGCAACCGCCGCCGGCGACCCACCAGACGCAGCAGGCCGCGCCGGGAGTGGAAGTCCTTCTTGTGGGTTCCGAAGTGGTTGGTCAGATACTGGATGCGACGGGTCAACAGCGCCACCTGGACCTCGGGCGAACCGGTATCCGTCGTGTGGGTCTTGTACTCGTCTATTATATCGGGCTTCTGAGCGTCGAAGTGACTCACGGTCGTTCCTCCATTGAATGCCTCCGGTGGCGTGAAGGCCCCAGTACGGTACCAGTCTCGGTGATCAACCGCAAGAGCCGAGAGCGTGGCAGCTGCGGTGAACAGCCGGTGATCTTACATGGATGTCGCGAGCACCATCTTGGGTCGCATCGCGACTGTTCGGCCTCGGGCAAGGACTTGGGTGACCTCGCCGATTCCCAGCAGCCGGCCGCGGTGCGAGACTGCCGCGGCAAGCCCCCCGGATGTGAACGTGCCGTCTCCTACCTTGAGAACGACGACCTCCTGGCCATGTGTGAATCGGTCCGTCGCCGACGGGTTCAAGGTCAGCTTGGCGAACGGCAGGGTGATGGCATCGAGAGGGATCCAGCGTGGATCCTCGACCACCGACTCGGGCGTGTCGGCGGCCTCCAGCTGCGCCTGCGGCAGCGCGGTGCTCACGGTGTACGGGCCGATCGACGGCCGCTCGAGGTGGTACAGGTGCGCGCCGCATCCGAGCGCCGTGCCGATGTCGTGTGCCAGAGAACGGACGTAGAACCCGGATGAGCAGGTGAGGTTGAACCGCAGGAAGCCAGGCTCGGAATCGGGCTCGAGCTCGATCGAGCGCACCGTCACGGTCTTCGGCTCGACCTCGACCACCTCGCCTTGCCGAGCCAGCTCGTACAGTCTCTTGCCAGCCACTTTCTTTGCCGAGAATGGAGGCGGGATCTGGTCGAGCTCGCCCTGGAAGCTCGCGGCGATCTCGGCCAGGACGGCGTCGGTCAGCTTCGGCGGGTCCTGCCGCTCGCCCTCCGGCTCGCCCTCGCGGTCGTACGTCGTCGTGCTCCAGCCGAGACGGATGCGGCCGGCGTAGGTCTTGTCCCAATCGAGGAGATACTGCTGGAGACGCGTGGCCTGCCCGACGCAGAGCAGCAGAAGGCCCTCCGCCATCGGGTCGAGGGTCCCGGTGTGACCGATGCGCCGCTCGTGCAACGCCCGACGCGCGATGTCGACCACGTCGTGCGATGTCGGGCCGCTGCTCTTGACGATCGGCAGCAGCCCGTTCCACAGCGAGCTCCGTCTGCGCCGGCTCATCGCGAGGCCCCCACCAGTGGCAGGAGGCGGGCTACGAGCTCCTCACGGGCTGCGTCCAGCGATCCGTGCAGCGTGCATCCGGCGGCGTTGCGGTGACCGCCGCCGCCGAGCGTTGCGGCCACCGAGCGCACGTCCACATCGCCCTTCGAGCGCAAGCTCACGCGCACGGTGCCCGGTTGGCTCTCCTTGAAAAAGGCCGCCACCTGGACGCCGGCGATGGAGCGCGGAACGTTGATGAGCTCCTCCGTGTCGGCCGGAACCGCCCCGGCGCGCTCGAACGCGGTCTCGTCGACCGAGATCACCGCCAGGCGGTTCGCTCCCAGCAGCTCGAGGGTCGAGAGCGCCTCGCCGAGGAGACGGATCGAGCCTGCGCTGCGACCCTCGTGGATCCACTGGCCAACCGTCTCCGGGTCGGCGCCCGCTTCGACCAGGCGGGCTGCGGCGGTGAACGCCCGCTGTGTCGTGTTCGAGTAGCGGAAGCCTCCGGTGTCGGTGTACAGCGCCACGTACATATTCGTCGCAGCCGAGGCGGACGGGGTGACATCGGCCTCGCGGAACAGATCGAGCACCATCTCGCCGACCGCCGGTGCGGTCTCGTCGAGGAAGTTGATCTCACCGTACTCGTCGTTCTCCAGGTGGTGATCGATGTTGACAATGGGGAGACGATCGAGCCCTTCGAGGCCGGGGCGATCGAGGCCGGGGCACTCCATCGTGACGACCAGATCGTAGGCGTCCGGGAAGTCATCCGGGAGCCCCCCGACATGGATCGCCTGCAGTCCCGGAAGCTGTGTGAGGGAGGGTGGAGCGGGGTCGATGTTGGCGATCACAGCGTTGCGACCGAGGCCGCGGAGAAGCTCCGCGAGGGCGAGCTCGGAGCCGAGGGCGTCGCCATCCGGGTTGGCATGACTGGTGATCAGCGCCCGGTGTGCGCGCCGCAACCTGGTCAACGCAACCTGGGGCTCGCGAACGGTGTGACTCATGGCGAGCCCTCCCCTGATTCGTCCAAACCGTCGTCCTCCCGCTCTGGTAGCTGTCCCTCGGCCTTCAGCTTCGCCAGCAATCGCTCCATTCTGTCGCCGTACTCGTAGCTGGTGTCGCGTGAGAACACCAGCTCGGGAACGTTGCGCAGGCGCAGCCTGCGCCCGAGCTGGCGTCGCAGGAACGGCGCAGCAGCCTTGAAACCGTCGGCGGCCTGTCGTTCGCGTTCGGCGTCGCCGAGGACCGAGAAGAACACCTCTGCCTTCACCAGCTCCGGGTTGAGCCGGATCGACGATACGGTGACGCCCTCCAGTCGGGGATCCTTGATCTCGTGGAGCAGCAGGTCGGCCAGTGTCTCGAGCACCAGCTCCTCAAGTCGTGCGTGTCGGACAGGGTCGGTCATCGTTCCTCCTCGGCCTGCGCACCGGCCGCGCTCAGGTCTCGACGATACTCAGCTCCCGGTCGAGGACGAAGCCCTCCCATAGCTGGTCGACGGTGACATTGATCCGCTCCATCCGCTCCTCGAGCTCGCTGGCGTTGGTGGAGACGGCGCAGACGGCGAGTGCGGCGCGTTGATGGAGCTGCTGATGATCAGCCTCCACCACGAGCACCTGGTGCCGGTTCCGGAGGCGCTCCACAAGCCGACGAACCTGGGAGCGCTTCTCCTTCAGGCTCCGAGCCTCCGGGAGATGGAGCTCGATCCGTACCAGCGCGACGAACACGGGTCGTTCATGCATCGTGGGCCTGAGCTCGCGAGTTGCGAGCCTACAACGTGGGCGACACCTCGACGACCTGATGGGCCTCGATGACGTCCCCGATCTTGATGTCGTTGAACTTCTCGAGGCCGATGCCGCAGTCGAACCCCTGCCGGACCTCCGAGGCGTCGTCCTTGAACCGCTTCAACGACGAGATGCCGCCTTCGTAGACGACCACGTTGTCGCGGAGCAGACGCACGCGTGCGTTGCGGCGGACGGTCCCCTCGGTGACATGACAGCCGGCCACAGCACCGACCTTCGGGACTCGGAACACGTCTCGGACCTCGGCCTGGCCGAGATGCTCCTCTCGGTACTCCGGTTCGAGGAGGCCGACCATCGCCTTCTTGATGTCGTCCACCAGATCATAGATGACCGTGTACAGACGGACGTCGACATTGGACTCCTCGGACAGCTCGCGGGCGGTGCGCTCTGGTCGCACGTTGAACCCGATGACGATCGCGTCGGACGCGGTGGCCAGCATCACATCATTGGTGTTGATGGCGCCAACGGAGGCGTGCAGGACGTCGATCTTGACCTTCTCGGTGGACAGCGACTCGAGCGTTCCCGAGAGAACCTCGACGGAGCCCTGGACGTCGGCCTTGACCACGATGTTGAGCTGCTTGATGTCCTCCTCGGCCATGCGGTCAAACAGATTCTCCAGCGAGACCTTGCGGCTGCTGCCAAACGCCTCCTCCTTCTCGCGCTGATGCCGGAACGAAGCGACCTCGATCGCCTTCTCCTCGCTCTCGACCACCTGCAGGAGATCGCCTGCTGCGGGGACACCGTTGAAGCCCATGATCTCCACCGGGTCCGATGGTCCCGCTTCCATCATGCGCTCCCCGCGATCGTTGGCCATCGCACGGACCCGGCCCCAGGTGGAGCCGCAGAAGAAAGGATCACCGGTGTGGAGCGTTCCGTGCTGGATCAGAACCGTGGCCACGCTGCCACGGCCGCGCTCCTTCTGCGCCTCGAGCACGATGCCGCGCGCCGGTCCCTCGGAGACAGCGCGAAGCTCGCGCATCTCGGACACCAGGAGGATCATGTCGAGCAGCTCGTCGATCCCCTGGTGCTGCTTGGCGGAGACCGGGACGCACGGCACATCGCCGCCCCAGTCCTCGACGAGCACATCGCGCTCGGCCAGCTGCTGCTTGACGCGCTCCGGGTTGGCGTTTGCCTTGTCGACCTTGTTGAGGGCGATCATCAGCCCGACCTTGGACGCCCGCGCGTGGTTGATCGCCTCGATGGTCTGCGGCATGAC
>CAZEJK010000175.1:0-10674 GCA_964512045.1 uncultured Thermoanaerobaculia bacterium | reverse complement strand
CAACCCAGGCGCTTTGCTTCGAATTTTCGAAGATACGGCTCCGTGAGTTGCTAAGGTCAGGACGAAACGCTCTCAGAGTCGCAGCATGCAGCGGAGCCGTTGCACTACTCACACAGCGCGAAGTGGTCGAGGAAGCCGGTGATGACCGCGCCGTCGGCCGCGGTTCCGGAGTAGTTCGCCTCGGCAAGCGCAGTCTCGGACTCGGGATCCGGTACGAGCCAGATACCCAGGCGCATCTTGTCGTCGGCTGTGCACTCGATCAGGGTCATCGTGATGATCGCGTCGTACGACCCCTGGTGGCCTTCCATGGTCACGTTGCCTCGGCTTGCCACCCAAAGAAACGGTTGGTCGGGGTCGTCGATGGCGCCGCGATCGATGACGTCGCCCCGCTGGAAGTCGACATCCACGTTGTCCATCATGTCCGTGCTGCTCCGCTTGCCCTCGAAGAAGTCGCGGAGCTCCTGCTGCGTGTTGCCAATGGACAGAACCTCGAGGTAGATGAACATCTTCGCGGGGTCGCCGTCTCCGGCCGCAGGCGTCGGTTCGGGCTGGGTTTCCTGCGCCTGCATGTCTTCCGGCAGCTGGTCGGAGATGATCGCCATCTCGAACAGGAACGGGATCTTGAACGAGCCGACCGCGTGATACCCCTCGGGCAGCGACGCGGCGCCGAGAGCGGCAAGCGTGCGCTCGCTCCGTGCCTCCGGGTCCTGCATCTCATCGGCGAACTGCTTGGCGTTGCGATACACCAGGTAGCCTCCACCGACGACCACGACAACCGTGACGACGATCAGCAGTAGGCACCCGATGCCGAGACAGGTCCAGATCGAACGTGAGCTTGAGCGGTTCTGGTCAGCAGACATGGGACGTCTCCTTCTGTTGGCAGCTTACTCGACCCCGGCACCGGTCGGGGGAACGTTTCGGGGTTGTGGGTCCTCGAGGGACTGGATCCAGAGCTGAATGGCGCGATCGATCTCGCTGATGTCGAGGGTCGCCTGCACCGTACGCTGATCGTGCTCGATGCTGTGCTCGACCGAGAAGCCCTTCTCCGTCAACCTCGCGGTAGCTGTTGTGACGAGCTGCTCGACGAGCCTCTGCGCGCGAGCTCCGGCGTCCGCGTCCACCGATTCGATGTCGAGCTCGATGTGGATCGTGCTGCTGGACACGATCCGTGCGGTCCAGGTCAGGAACCGAGCCGTTTCCGCGAGACTCCGAAGAAGCTCTGCCTCCGGTGACGGGGTGTCGGCTTCGATGCCGTCATCCGCGGTGCGATCGGCCGCCGTGGCGGCGGCCCACTCCTCGGCGAGTCGGCGGAGGACACCCTCGCTGTTGTCGGCGACGACGAAGACCGGCCACGAGCCGTGCAGCTCTCCGACCGTTTCGGCGACGCGGCTCGAGCCGAACGGGGGATCGAAGTCACCGTTGTGAAGCGATCGAACGGCGTGGCCGACGATGTCGTCGGTGCTTCCGAGCACGAAGGTCCCATCGACAAACGACAGCGCCAGCCCGTCATCAACGGTGACCACCTCGTGCCCGTCGACCGTGCGGAGGACAGGACCAGCGGGATCGCTCGCATGTCCGGCCAGGCCCATGATCATCGCCCGGATCGGGCGGACGAACCGTCGGAAGTTGGCGGCGGCGACCACATCGTCCCCGTTCAGACCGGGCGTCACCGACACGGTGGCGTCGCGAGGAATGAGCGCTGCGATATCGCCTGCCATCCGTGCGTCCTGGAGCTGCTCGAGCTCCTCGAGCCACGCAAGACCGTCGGGAAGGGGACGGTGGCGTCGTTCGAGCTGCTGGGCCTTCTCGAGGACCTCGCTGAGAAGCCCCGTCAGCTCGTCAGCGTTCTCCGATGGTGAAAACCCCGCTACCAGCGTGGACTGCTCATCGACGAGTCGAATGGTGGGGTACTGTCGACCTGGTGTCAGTGCCCACCACGCCACAGCGGCGATGATCGCAGCGGAGATGACGATCAGACCGCCGCAGCCGATGGCACACCCCACAAGGAGCCTGGACCCCGCGGACGAGCCGGATCGCCGAGCGGTATGCTCCGCCGCCGTGCGGTACCCGAGTGGACTCATGCAACCTCCTCAGCATCGATCGACCATGTGCCGTCGGCCTCGACGATCATGACGGCGTTCGAGTCGAGCCATGCCGGAACCACCATCGCGAGATGATCGCCGCGTTGGAGCTCCCAACGGTCGTGGAAGTGTCCCCAGAGAACCGTGTCGATTCCCGACGCCCAGGCCTGCTCGGCCTCGCATCGCAGGGCGTCCTCGGGTTTGTGTGATCGGTACTTCGCATTTGTCTGGCGGATCCTGGCCTCCATCTTGGCAAACATCGCGTTGGCGATGGATCCCGGGAGAACCGTCGCCACCGCGCGCACCACGAAGGACTTGGAGACAACGCGCCAGAACCGGTACGCGATGTCTCGCTGGTTCACACGATCTCCGTGGCGGAGGAGAAACCTGCGTGAGCCGGCGGTGAAGTGGTACTGACTTCCGGTCCAGTCCACGTACGGTTCAAGCTCCTTGGAGTCCAGGAAGAAGTCGCGGTTTCCTTCGATGAACACGATCCGGAGCCCGGCTGCTCGTGCCTCCCGCCAGCTATCGAGCACGGTCTGGATCGATGACGACCAGTACTTCGACATACCGATCAGGTAATGGAACGCATCGCCGAGAACGATCAGCTCATCGAACCCGCGCTGCGGTAGCGTGCGCACGAGTGTGGCCATCCGCTCACTGTCGCCGTGGCGCTCACCGACGTGGGCATCCGCAATGATCATCCTTCGCACGCCCTCATGGTACACGCAACGCGGTCCTGCTCCGTTGGGTTCTCGTCCAGGCTGGAGAGCCCGGAGCCTCACTTTGGTTGCGGCCCGCGGCCGCGCTAGACTTGCGCCTTAGCAGCCAGACTACAGCACTTCCGTGGTTCGGTTGCCGACGGGGAGGCAGAGATGGTGGGAACGGTTCGCTGGACTCCAATCGTGGCGCTGGTACTGCTCGTTTGTCCGGGAAGTGCAGGAGCGGGCGATTCGGTCGACACCAGTCGCTTGGATGCCGAGCTTCGGCATGCGTTGGAGAGCGGCGCCGAAGAGCTTCGAGTGATCGTCCATCTGCACGCGCCGCCGGAGGCGCGGATCCCTTTGAGCCCGCGCGGGGTGCAGCAACCACCGGCCAGGTTGGCGACCGTGCACGAGACCACGACGCAGGTGGTCGGCGAGCTGTTGGAGGGGGTTGGTGTACCGGACGTGCTCGAGATCCACCACACCTCGCCCCTGCGCCCGATGTTTGCTGCGACAGTGACCCGTGACGGTCTGCGACAGGTCCTCGAGCGCACCGATGTGGCGTGGATCGAGCATGACGAGGTCATGTTCGTGCAGACCGAGCAAGGTGTCGATCTCATCGGAGCCGGTCTGCTGCACGACCTCGGTGTGACCGGGCAGGGTGCGGCCGTGGCCGTGATCGACTCGGGAGTGGATTACCTGCACCCCGCTCTCGGTGGTGGCGAAATTCCGAATGGGAAGGTGGTCTACGGCAAGGATACGGGAGACAACGATGACGATCCTATGGACTGTCAAGGGCACGGTACCGCTGTGGCGGGAATCGCGGCCGGTCTGCCATACGAGTGGCCGGACGGCAGCGAGGCGTTCGCGGGCGGGGTGGCTCCCGGAGCTGCCATCCTGGCGTATAAGGCGATGCGCATGATGGACTGCTCGGAAGGCTCGTTCTACTCCTCGAACGTGACCGCAGCGATCGACGATGCGATCCTCCAGCGAGATGCGTACAACGTGGTCGCCATCAACCTCTCCCTCGGCGGCGGGATCTTCTCTCAGGGCCCGTGTGATGTTCGCTCGCCAGCGTACGCGTGGGCAATCCGTGACGCGGTCGAGGCAGGGATTGCCGTGTTCGCTGCGGCGGGTAACGATGCGAAGAAGGAGCATCTTGCAGCTCCTGCATGCATCGGCGACGCGATCGCAGTCGGCTCGGTGTACGACGAGAACTCTGTCTCCTTCGGACTCGACTTCGGTGAGTGTCGCGACTCGAAGCTGGTGCCGAAGACACCAACCTGCTACGCCAACTCGAGCCCGTATCTGGATCTTCTGGCGCCGTCCGAGCCGCTCGAGAGCGTGGCCTGGAACGGAAAGGTCACCAGCTTTGGAGGAACATCGGGAGCGACCCCGTACGCAGTAGGGTCGGCGGCCCTGCTGGCGGAGCTGGCGGCCGGCCAGGGGATCGGTGTGCTGTCGCCGGGGGCGTTGCGCAGCCTTCTGAAGGTCACAGGGGAGCCGATCATCGACCCGGCGAACGACACCGTCTCCTCGCTTGTGGATCTCGAGGCCGCAGCACAGGAGCTGTCTGGTGCTGCGGTACAGATTCCAGAGGCAGACGACATCCCCAACGACGGCACTCCCATCGTGTCGACGACTGTCGTGAGTCGTTCAGGGCTCGTTCGAGGGGTGAAGGTTGCACTCGATCTGCTCCATCCGTCACCGTCTGAGCTGGCGGTGACGCTCACCGCCCCGGATGGAACGCGGGTGGTCCTGCACGATCACGGACCCGGCTCGACCGTGCACGAGGCGACAGCCATGAGTGGCCACGATGGTCTGAGCGTCGTGTACCCGGACGATCGGGAGCCCGTACAACCGTTCGAGCGACTGGACGGGGTGCTCGCTCGCGGCGTGTGGACGCTCGAGGTCGTTGACGAGGACCCGAACCAGCAGTTCTCGGGGGTCAGCCCCCGGTTCCTGGGTTGGAACCTCCAGCTGGTAACAGAGAGCGGTCCTGAGAGCACCACGGACGCGTCGGCTGTCATTCCAGTGAGCGCCCACGCAAGCGGCGCGAACAACACCTTCTGGGTGACCGATGTCCGCATCCTCAACCCGGACCCTGGCAGCTCGCTCCCGGTGCGCCTGTTCTTCGTTCCTCAGGAGCAGGACGGAACGGGCGTCTTTAGCTCAGTCGCTCTCGACGTTCCCGCCAACACGGTCATCAGCCTTCCCGATGTTCTGTCGTCACGGTTCGGTGTCGACTCCGGCCAGGGCAGCCTCCTGGTGCAACCGCAGGCTGCAGGAGCTGTGATCGTCACCTCGCGGACCTACAACACCGGCGCGAGCTCCGGGACCTTCGGACAGTTCATCGGCCGTGAGTCCTTGGCGACGTCCATCGGCGCCGGGAGCCCGCAGCTGTGGCTCGTCCAGCTCGCGTCCACGGGTGACTTCCACACCAACATCGGGTTTGCGGAGCTCTCCGGGCACGAGACGACCGTGGAGCTTCGCCTGCACGACGGGGACACCGGTGACCAGCTCGGCGATCCGCTGATTGTCACCGTGCCTCCGTTCTCGAACGTACAGAGGAACTTCGTGTTCGCCACACATGGTGTGAGCGGTACTGAGAACGCCTATGCCACCGCAGAGGTCGTGAGCGGAGGTGGCCGCGTTGTCGCATACGCTTCGGTGGTCGATGACCGGACTGGCGATGCGATTGCGGTTCCCGGCCGGCACGCTCCCCAGGCTTTTCAGCACGTGGTGCCGATCGTCGCGAAGAGCCCTGGCGCGAACGGCACGAGCTGGGTCAGTGACGTTCGCGTCGTCAACACGAGCGACATGGCGATCGACGTGGAGCTCGTCGTGACCCTGCCAGAAGGGGAGCAGCGCACACTGCAGCGCGCCGTGGGCTCGAAAGCGAGCCTGGCCCTGCAGGACGTGGTGGGCGAAGCGTTCGCACTGGCATCTGGATCGGGCTCGCTACGGGTCGTTGCCGCGGGTGGTGAGACCGGCCTGATCGTGACCTCCAGAACCTACAATCAGGCGGCCTCTGGTACCTTCGGGCAGTTCATTCCGGCGGTAACAGACGGCTTCTCAACGGACGACAGGCCGGTGGTGATGCACCTGGACGCCTCCGATACGTACCGAACGAACATCGGTATTTGCGAGATCAGCGGGGGATCGGTGTCGGTGCGGTACGTGCTGAAGAGCTCGACAGGCTCGACCTTGGGGATCGGCCGACTGGAGCTGGGACCGTACCAGGTTCGACAGATCAACGACGTGTTCGAAGACGTCGGAGCATCAGCCGAGGAGAATGTCCGTGTCGACCTGTTGATCGACGGTGGCGATGGCGTCGTGACCGCGTACGGATCTGTGGTGGACAATCTGTCGGGCGACGCTATCTTTGTGCCAGCAGAAGCTCTCCAGGCGAACTGATGGACATTGAACAGGATGCAGCGCAGGAAGATTCGGAACCACCGCGGGAGTGGTGGCTCGTGCGGTGGGTGCCGGTGTGCCCGCCCCCAGGGAGCCTGAGATGATCTCGATGCTGATGTACCTCGGCTCAGTCTACGGTCCCGCTCTCGGTTGTCTGGTGCTGCTGGGGTTGCTGGGGATCCGTCGGGTGAACCCGAGAAGTCATCAGCGGTTCCGGGCTGCGTTTCTGGATGCGCTGATTGGGATTGGCTTGTTCGTGGCCGGTTACGCAGCGATGTTAGTTGTCGCACGGGTTCCGTTCGTGCGCTCGTTCGGGTTGTCCGGGAGCCTCGTGGGCATCAGCTGGTGTGTCATGTATCTGGTGTTCCGGGATGCCTTCCGTTTCGGGTTCAACATCCGCCGGTCGTTTGGCAAGCAGCTCGCGGAGGTGCAGCCCGTGTCGGTACGGGGGCGGCCGCTGTACCTCGGAACGGCGGTGGGGCGGAACCTCACGGCGGCGCCGTTGGTGCTGGTCATCGTGCCCGATCTCAAGTATCTGGTTGCCGGCTGGGTGCTCTTGGAGATCGCCTTCGCCTGGCTCACTCCATCGGGACGGCGGCTGGGAGATCGCTTGGCCGGTACGGTGGTCGAGCCGAGAGCGGTTGCGACTGCCGCGGACTTCGAGCTGGTTGACGACGTCATGTCGTTGTCGGTGGACCAGGATGAGGAGGCAGAGCTGGTTCGGCGTGCACTCCAACGGGCGGTCACCGGCCAACCATCGAAGCCGATGACGCGGACCATCGCGGTGGAGAAGATCGCCTGGATGCGTTCAGGCGACCAGTTGGAGGTCGCGATCGGGTCGAGTGGACGGGTCCCGGAGGTGGGGTTCAGCCTTGACCGTTCGCTCGGTTTGCCCGGATTCGTCGTCCGTCTAGACGGCGTGCCCGAGCCGTACCCGGAGCACGAGATCGTCGTCAACGAACGTGAGCTTCAGAGGATCTGGGCGATCCATGAGGCGGAACGGAGCCGGTTGAACGTGGTGCTGCTGCTCCCCGACGCGGCGGTCGACGTGGTCGAGGCGGTCACGGACGACACCGGGGTTCGTATCCTTCTGGCGCGTACCGCCGGCGGACGGTGGATGAGGGCGTAGGTCGTTTCACCGGGTGCCGTCACCTCGGCTGACTGACTCGAGCTGGCACGAGACGAGCCCCGCGCTGCCTTCGGATGCTTCAGTAGTCCAGGGTGAGAATCCGGCCGTCGGTGAAGTCGAAAAACGCCGACTTCTCCGCGACGCTGATCCCTTTGCGAAGGTCCTCGGGGCTCTTGCCGGCGGCCTCGAGACATCCCGGACAGGCCATGATCCGAACGCCGTTGTCGATGAGCTTCTGCAGGAGTGTCGCGGAGTCTGCGAACGGCTCGTGCTGTAGCGGGGTGGCGCCTTTCAGGGCGACGTGCACGGCGTCGATGTCCATGTACACGACCGTGGGGTGGTCGGTGGACATGAGCTCTGCCATCCGCAACGCCATGAGCACCCGGTGTGGATCGTCAGGGCCGGCCGTGATGTGGATCAGGACACCGTCCTGAGCAGTGTCGGCCGCCGGGAGAGGGGTGGCAACAGCCAGGAGCAAAGCGAAAGCGACGATCGATGCGACTCGTGTGCACATGAGCAAAACCTTCTCTTTCAGTATGTTCCCTGGTTCACTGTAGGGCTCAGTATAGGACCGAACGAGCGGAGGAGTCCAGCCGATCGAGGCGTTGCATCGGTCGGTGGAGGCCCGGTACGAGCGGGCAGAGCCGACCCCATGGCCGGGCAGCAGCGAACCCGCAAGGATGGGATTCGCCGGTATCGGCGTGCGCCGTTTCGTGGGGAAGACCAGCGGCATCCGCAGCGCGCCGGATCCATCGACATGCGGGTGCACAGATCGATGGCCGGGGGAGAGCAGATGAAGTCGTCCGTCACACAACGTGAGCAGATGGTCGAGACCCAGCTGAGACGCCGGGGAATCCGAAACGAACGAGTTCTGGCTGCGATGGGGGAGGTGCCGAGGGAGCAGTTCGTGCCCGAGGAGCTTGAGGAGTATGCCTACCACGACGGACCGCTGCCGATCGGCGATGCAGGCTGGGAGCTCCGTCGGGCGCTTTCGGAGCCTCGCCTCGAGCGGGCGATCGGTGTGATCTACAGGCCGGAGACCGAGCTCCAGAGCCACTACTTCCAGGCGGTGCTTCCCCACCAGTTCGACGAGTGGATCTGGGCGGACGAGACGCACGCCGTGACGCCGCTCGACGCCGAGGACGTCGCGAACGTCCCGGACACCTACCCGTTTGGAGTGTGAGATGAGTATCGAGACTGCTTTGCCGGCTGCGGTGCAGCGCTCGGAGGACGGAGGGCTGCTCCTGGTGACCACGGCCGCCGCGGACGGGAGGCCCCATCTTGCGACCGCCGGCTCGCTTCGTCGCATCGGCACGGTCGGGCTGGAGGTCACGGCGTGGTTCTGTCCACGGAGCGTTCGGAACGTGGAGGAGAACCCGAAGATGTCCGTTGTCGTGCTGTCGGAAGGTGGTCA
Source organism: uncultured Thermoanaerobaculia bacterium (assembly GCA_964512045.1). GTDB lineage: Bacteria > Acidobacteriota > Thermoanaerobaculia > Thermoanaerobaculales > Sulfomarinibacteraceae > CAZEJK01. The sequence continues at coordinate 1,929 of CAZEJK010000175.1, read as the reverse complement.
GGGCTTTCAGCTGATGTGTGTCGTCGAGTCGGTTGATGAGGTGGCCACACTGAACGGCTGGGCGCCCGATCTGGAGACTGATGAGCCGGTACCCCAGGTCCAGCGAGCGTTTCAGACGACGGTCAGCGAGGTGCTCGCGTTCGAGGATCGGGTCCATACAGACGACCAGCTCTGAGACAGCTGGCGACCCATCGGATGGCTGTGGCGCCGTCGTGACCCACCGTTACAGAACCTCTAAGGAGGCGAGAGATGGTTGACAGACTGGCGTATGCCGCGGAGATCATGCAGCTGTTTGCCAGCGCAACAGGCCTGGTTGGCTCGGAGGCGCCGAGGCGGTACCTCTGGACCGATGCGTTTGCCGTCTGCAACCTCCTTGGGCTTTGGCGTACGACAGGGAGCTCGGAGTACCGTCAGATGGCGGTCGAGCTGGTCGACCAGGTCCACCGCGTCCTCGGTCGTCACCGACCGGACGACTCGAGGGACGGTTGGATCAGCGGTCTGTCAGAAGCGGAGGGAGAGCGCCATCCGACGAGAGGGGGGCTTCGCATCGGCAAGCCGCGTCGGGAACGTCGTCCTGGAGAGCCAGCCAATCCGCAGGCCGAGTGGGAGCAGGACGGTCAGTACTATCACTATCTCACGAAGTGGATGCATGCGCTGTACCGGATGGCGGTCGAGATCGGGGAGAGCACCTACCATCGATGGGCCGTGGAGCTGGCGGAGGCAGCACACGACGCCTTCGTGCAATCAGACAGCCGTGGTGCGCCGACCGGGATGGTCTGGAAGATGAGCATCGCCCTCGATCGGGTCCTCGTGGGCTCGATGGGGCAGCACGATCCCCTCGACGGTCTTGTCGTGCTGCGTACGCTTCAGGATGTCTCGAGCCGAGGGGAGGAGGCGGGCGATCTGTCATCCGAGATCGAGCAGTTGGAGGCGCTGTGTCGCCGGATGTCGTGGGCGACCCAGGATCCTCTGGGCGCCGGCGGTCTCCTGATGGATGCCCATGGGCTCGCGCAGCTCGTGGCAGACGGAGCAGAAGGGCTCGGCGATGTGCTGGAGCGAGTGCTCGACTCCGCTGTGGTGAGCGTCGAGGCCTCCCGGCAGTTCGAGACCTTCTCGTTTCCTGCGGCGCGTCGGCTGGCGTTCCGGGAGCTGGGATTGGCCATCGGTCTGGCTGCAGTGGAGCGGATCGAAGAGACGTTGCAGGCGATCGGCGGCAGTGGGGGCCTGCTCTCTCGAGTGCAGGATCTGAGGCGCCACGTACCTCTCAAGGAGGAGATCGAGGCGTTCTGGAGCGATCCGGCACACCAGAGCGTGACGACGTGGCGGGAGCACGAGGACATCAACCGGGTGATGCTTGCCACGAGCCTGCTTCCCGGCGGGTACTACGGGTAGCGGCTCACGGACTCGGATCTTCGAAAAGGCGAGGCATGATCGCCGGGGGCCGGATAGCCGGGATCCGGATCCGTACGATGGTCAGGCGCCAACCACGAGGCGTGCGGGTCGCCCTAGCGCGTGGGGCTTTCGCGTGAGGGGTTCGGTGGTGGATACCGCTGCGCCGGCAACAAGGGTGTCGTGTGGTCAACCTGATGGTCAGGGCTTCAGAGTTCCGGGGCCGGCTGCCGGCTTCCGGGGCGGGGCCAGGACCAGTACCGGTGCCGGGGAGGCTTCGTTGCATGGATTGTGATGATCTTCAGCGACGCGTGCGTGCCACGTGGAGCCGCGGTGGGTGGTAGGGGGGAACCGAGGCCGGGCTTGCCCCGGCGTAGCCGCGGTGGGTGGTTTTGGGGTAGCGAAGCCGGGTGGCGTCGTTGCTCCTGCGAGTGAGACTGGGTGGGTGGGGGAGCTGAACGCTAACGGCCAACGCGGCCGCGTTGGTCAGAGGCGGGCTCGTCGGATGAGCTTTCGGTTGCAACGGGTAACGTAAACGAG
>CAZEJK010000174.1:7341-10707 GCA_964512045.1 uncultured Thermoanaerobaculia bacterium | reverse complement strand
GATCTCATCAGCGTGACGGCGCCGCCCTTGGCCAGGCCGAGGGTGACGCGGTCGTGGTGCTCGTGCGACGTCTCGATCTGATGCCTGAAGGTCCGGTGGGAAAACATCCCCTCCACGATGACCATGCCGATGCCAGCGGCCACCGCAGAGATGAAGAAGTGCACCGGAATGTGCGAGGTGTACCAGAGCGGGTGCAGCTTTGTGGGCGCCACCATGAACATCGCGCCAAGCGTGGACTGGTGGAGGGTGGACAGCAGCAGCCCGAAGACGGTCAGCACGATCGTCAAGCTCCCGACCAGGCGACGCCACCACTTGAGCCCCAGCCACTCGAAGACAGCCGGGGTGCTCTCGATGAAGAGCACCGTCAGGTACAACGCCACACACAGCGAGACCTCGAACAGCGCCGAGGTCGGTCCCGCCGAACGGATGAACGGGTACGGGAGGTGCCACGGCCGGCCGAGGTCGGCAATCAGGCCCAGGACGACCAGAACGTAACCCAGGAATCCGGTCAGCAGCGCCGGCCGGACAACCGACTTGTACTCCTTCATCCCGAAAAGGTACACAGCGGTGGAGGTCACGAAGCCGCCGGCGGCGAGGGCGACGCCACTCATGACATCGAACCCGATCCACAGCCCCCACGGGTAGGTGTGCGTGAGGTTGGTGACCGAGGCCAGACCGAAGGTGAACCGGATCGCGAGGATCACTGCGCCGCCGGCAAGAATAATCCCGGCGATCACGTTGAACGGAGTCAGCCAACCGGTGCGCGGGGCCGCCTCCATGGTGCTCGCTTCGCTCATGCGTTCCCCTCCTCCTGCTGCTTGGCCAGCGCTTCCTTGACGGCCTTCTTGACCGCCGCGTCGACCGCTCGCTCCTTGTCCTTGTTTGCCTTCTCCGCAGCCTTGGCGAGCTTCTCCTTGGTCGCGTCGTCCGCGCGCGCCATCGCCTCGTGGACGGCCTCCTGAAGCTCCTTGCGCGCGACCTCGTCCTTGCGCTTGGAGAAGGCGTACATCGCAGCGAGAAGCCCGGGGTAGATGGTGATCACCAGCGGCACCACCGACAGGTACGAGCTTCCGATCGCGGGCAGCGACTCGTGGGTCACGCCTTCGTGAAGATCCAACGAGGCAAACGGAACACCGGCCAGGATCATCCAGCTGGTGCCCCCAAACTCGTGCTCGCCGAAGACATGGTTGATGTACCGGTCGGGAAACTTCTCGATGCGCTCGCGGGCGACCTTGAGAAGCTCCTCACGCTCACCGAACAGGATCGCCCCGGTCGGACAGGCGTCCGCACAGCCGGGGTTCTTCCCCTCCTTGATCCGCGGGTAGCACATGGTACAGCGCATCACACGGGGTGTGAACGCCTCGTCGTACTCGTACGACAGCGCGTAGTAGGGGCACGCCATCACGCAGTAGCGGCACCCCATACAGAGCTCGGGGTGGTACAGGAGTGGCCCTTCAGGAGTCTTGTCAAAGGCGTGGACCAGACAGACCGAAGCGCAGCACGGCTCGTTGCAGTGCATGCACTGGTGCTTACGGTACACCGGCGGTCTGTCCTCCGTGGCCTCGTGATACCTGTTGACCACGGTGAAGTGGTCGGGCTGGACCCGGCGATGGGTCTCCATGACCGACATGTCACCGATCGGCTCTGCCGGCGCCGGGTGGTCGTTCACCTCGTTGCACGCGTGCTCGCACGTCCGACATCCCACGCAGAGCGTCGTATCGTGCAGCAACCCGTAGCGTCCTGGCCATCCCTCGAACTTCTCGACGGTGGCCGCCTCACTGACGTTGCCCGCAGCCAGTGCGCCAGCGCCGCCGAGGAGCCCGCCGAGGAACCCTCTGCGTGAAACGCTCATGACTGATCCTCCCCAAGGGTCCTTTGTGCGTGGCAGTCGGTGCACCCCTGCTCGGCGATCTGCATCTCCTGATGGCAGCCGATGCACTGCCGGTGGTAGGCGGTCTTCAGATCGGGACGATCCACAGTCTCCGCCGCCGTTACACCGTGACACGACTCGCAGCGTGGCGGCCGCATCCCCACCGGCGTGTGGTGATGACAGCCCGCACACAGCGTGTCCACACCTCCGTGGAACCTCGTTGCAAGCTTGCTCGCACGAGCGATCTCATCGAGCCGCTTGACGATCTTGTAGTGGGGCAGCTTGGAGCCCTCGTACTCGTCCACCAGCTGATCGATCATCACCGTCTCCGGCAGGGCGTCAGAGGCGACCGGCAACGGCTCGATGCTCGCCTCGTCCCACTCCAGAGGCGGCAGATTCGCCTCGTCCACCTCCGCCGCGGCCGGTCCGCGATGGCATACCATGCACGCCCGCTCCGTCGGAGACGTTGTAATGACCGCATGGCAGCCTGCACAGTCGTCGACCGCAGTCGCCTCCTCGTGGCAGCCTACACAGCTGTGCATGGAGTCCGCCTCGTGATAGGCGCGCTCCAGTGTCACGCCATCGCCCGCGGCAGCCCCGGTCAGCGTGTGGCAGTCCGCACACGGCTTCAGGCTCTGGTGGTGGCAACCGGAGCACGACGAGGCCTGCGGCTCGTGGCCGAGGTGATCGAACGGCACCAGTGCCGAGCGCGTGCCTTCAGTGTGCACCCAGGCGCGATCCGGTTGGCCGCGCTTGAGCCTCGGCGCGGGCACCAGCTGGGCGTAGGCTTGCTGCCGCTCCGCGCTGTGGCAGCCGACGCACCGCACCGGACCGGCCACGGCCTGAGTCGCCTGGCGACTGAGGTGACAGCCCACACAGTCCGTATGCGCTGCCACCTGCTCGCTCGGCACGTCGTCCACCGTACTGGCGAAGTGGCAGGCGCCGCAGGCATCCTCGGTACCCTCGCGGTACACGAGCATATCCGTCGCCTCGTCCAGCACATGGTGGCAGGCGCCGCAGTCTTCTGGGTACGCTTGCGCATGTCGACCGTGCAACGAGTAGTCAAACGCCATCTCGGCGCGACGGTGCACCAGCTCGCCGCGCTGCCGCACATGGCACTCGCCACACGTCACGGGGCCACTCACGAGGCCCGCACCGGTGCGCTCGGTGTGACAGCTCATGCACGCCTCGTGGTAACCGTCGAGCAGCGCGGAGCGCCCTTCGAGCTCTGCAACCGGCGCGTAGCGCGGCGTCAGCTGCTCCTCACCAACGGTGTGACAGGTCTGGCAGCCCTCCTCGACCAACGCTTCGGCATGAGCACCGTGGTCGAACTGCACGGGCGGCCGCTGCAGCTTCCCGAGCTCGGTGGGAAGGCGGAGCATGATCATCGCCGGTCCGAGCTCCTGGACCGGCTCGGTGGCCGCAGTGGCCAGCGGTCCCGCCAGCATCGCCACAGCGACAACCACGACAACGCGTACCGTTTGTTTCCGATCAGT
>CAZEJK010000174.1:0-7331 GCA_964512045.1 uncultured Thermoanaerobaculia bacterium | reverse complement strand
GTGCAGCACAGCATCATCCCTCCACCCCTCAAGCCTCGGGAAGCTCGATCGCCTTCACGAGCAGCTCGGAGATGAACGACACGTGCATCCCGAGCTTGTAGTGCCCGATCAGGTCCTCGATCCCTGAGTGGCAGTTGTGGCACGGTGTGATCACCGTATGTGCACCGGTCTCGGCGAACTGCTCCGCCTTGACCTTGATGCTCTTCATGCGCGACAGCTTCCAGGGCGGACCACAGTTGATCACCCCGCCACCCGCGGCGCAGCAGTAGTTGTGCTCGTAGCGCGGGTCGGTGTCGCGGAAGTCCTCGCAGATCGCGTTGACCACGTAGCGGAGCTTGTCGTGCAGACCCCGACCACGAACAATGTTGCAGGGGTCCTGCACGGTGACCGGCTCCGTGATCTTGTTGACGATCTTCAGCCGTCCACTCTTGATAGCGTCGTAGTAGTACTCCACCGCGTGGACCATCGGGATCGGCGGCTCGCGCCAGCCGAGCCAGCGTGGGCCGTCGTACACGGCGCCACGGTAGGCATGCCCGCACTCGCCCATGACGACCCTCTTGGCCTTGAGCTTCAGTGCCCGCTCCCAGTGGAGCCGTTCCACCCGCCCCATGACCTCGAAGTCGCCGGAGTACATCGCCATGTTGGAGTTGTCCCAACCGTCAGTCGACGGCATGGTCCAGTCCTCGCCGGCTGCCTTGAAGATGATTGCCATGTGGGCGATCAGCTGGGCGAGGATCTTCGGCTCCGGACCGATCACCGAGTACATGATGTCGGCGCCCTCTTTATCCAGGGGAATGCGGGTCCCCGGCACCTCCATCTGGGCGTCCTCCTCCTGCCACATGAGCGTGTCGATCCAGTCGTCCTGCTGGACCCACATCTGGTTGGAGGTCGCCGCGTGCGAGTTCGTGGTGTCCTGCAGGTACTGCGGAACGACCCCGAGGAGGCTGCAAATCCGGCGCACGGTCATCATCAGGTAGGCAATGTCGATACCGAACGGGCAGTACATGCTGCACCGCCGACATGCGCCGCACTCGGTGAACGCGATGCGTGCGGCGTTCTTGATGAACTCGCCGTCCACCTTGCCGCGCCGCTTGACCATCTCCCACAACGTGTCCTTGACCTTGGCCACCGGCGCGAAGTCGGGGTCGCGGTTGCGCGACAGGTAGGTGTGGCAGGCATCGGAGCAGAGACCGCAGTGCACGCACGTCTCGAGATACACCTTGAGGCGCGCTGCACTCTCCTGATCCAGGACGTGACAGATCACGCGCTCGATCTGCTCCGGGGTCAGTCTCTTGATCGACTCGTCGAGCCCAGGGTCGACGACCTGTAGATCTTGCAGATCAGCCATGCACTCCCTCCTCACCAGTCGCGCGCATGGCGCACGGCTCCGAACTCAGAGCCCATGTAGGCACGGGTCAGCAGGAACCAGAGCATGTGCGACAGCCGGGTGAACGGAATCGCGATCAGCCAGAGCGCTCCGGTGACGATGTGAACGGTCACCATCGTCTGGTAGGCCAGGACCTGGTGATGCGCCAGGAAGCCGGTAACGAACGGCGCCATCACGATCAGCACGATCACCGGGTCCGACCATGTTGTGACGTTCCGCACCTCGGGCGCCACCAGGCGACGCACCAGGAAGAACACGCAGCCAAAGATGACCACCAGCGTCATCACATCTGCGACAACGGGAGGAAGGCTCCACCACCGGATACCCCACGACTGCTTCCACAGAACGGCGTGGCCCATAACGAACAACGGGGTCACCAGCAAGCAGATGTGGAACGCGAACGAGACCACGGTAAAGACCGGCCGCAGGCGCATGTTGCGCGTCGCAAACGGCACCAGCCAGTGCGCCACCGAGCGGGACCCGTAGTGGAGATCGAAGGTCGGATACACCACCTTGTCCTTCCTGGCCAGCAACAGCAGCGACGTGATCCTCCAGATGCTGCCGCCAATAAAGACAATCGCTGCGATCCAGACCAGAGGCCCGCGTACGAGCTCGTACATACCTCGCCTCCTCGGCTAGCTCATTTGTCCGAATAGGTGGTCCCGTACGGGACGACCTTCCGGCTGTAGACGTCGTTTTCGATGCACCGCACGAGGACCTTGCTCCCGTCCGGTGAGACGATCGGCTCGCGCAGCCCTTGGAACCACGGGCTCCAGATCGCTCCATCCTTGGCGATGGCGAACTGACCGGCGCGCTCGACCTTTGCCAGCACCGATCCGTCTGGATGGAACACTGGGTCCCACACCATGTCGAAGCCATCGGACCACTTGCGGCCGTCCACTGCGATCGTCCAGCGCCCCTGATCGCGGACCGCTGACGCCAACCGCTGCGAGTCCAGCGAGAAGACAGGAGGCAAGACCACATCCGACACCGTCAGGTCCCACGGCTGGTCGTCGACCGCCACGGTCCAACGGGTGAACGACGGGCTGACCACGGCCGCCACCCGACTCCCATCAGGTGACACACGCTGGTTCCAGAGCTGTACGTACCGCCGCTCCCAGATCAGCTCACCGTTCTCCGCAAGTGTCCAGCCACCGTTGGCCTTCACCGGTGCAAGCAGCGCACCGTCGTGCCACAGCGGCTCCCACACCAGACCGAAACGGGTGGGCCACGGCTCGCCACCCTCGGCCACGGTGTAGTCGCAGATGTCGAGTCGGACCTCGGCAGCGACACGGCTTCCGTCTGGCGTCACCGCCGGACCCCAGACGTTGATAAACCGCTGCTCCCAGGGCTTGCCGTTGACGACAACGCCCCAGGCGCCCTCCAGAAAGCCAAAGATGTCCCCCTCTGCCAGGGACTGCAGCTGCATCAACGCTGCCGCCGTGGAGCCGTCAGATGACAGCGCGTAACCGCGACAGGCCGGGTACCTGCTCGCCCACGGCTCCCCGTTGACGGCGATGGCGTACTCCATCTCGTCCTTGACCTGGGCAGCGATCACCGAACCATCCGCCGACGTCTGGGTATCCCAGACGAACTCCCACTCGCCCGGCCAGGTCTCTCCGTCGACTGCCACAGTCCACATGTCGTCGATCCGAACCAGGGCTCGCAGCCGTCCGTCTGGACCGAAGTGCAGGTCCCAGGCCTTCTCGTACTCTCCCTCCCACGGTGAGCCGTTGACGCAGACGCGGAACGTCTCGTCCTCGGCCACCACCGGCATTGCGATCCGTTCGCCGTCATCGCTCACGACCAGCTCGTGGACCTGGTCGTACTCCTCGCGGATCTTTCCCAGGTCGACCGAAGCCGTCGTGCCCTTCTCCCAGTTCCAGGTCGCAACCTCCCGCATGTCGCCTCCGTGACTCCTTGGTGCGAGCCGTCATGCTCGTCCGCACAGCTCAAAGCAAGAGCTATTCCGTGCTCATTACGGCAATTGAGTAGTTATCAAAGCATGCTCGGGTTGCCGCAATCGACGGTTTCTTTGATGGCGAACATACCTACGGAGCCCCTTCAATCGGCTGCGCGTCCCACCAGCACCCCCGGCAGCTGCGCTGGTCACTCCGGCGAAACCGAAGAACGTAACCCGATCGTAACAGTCAGCTCCCACCACGGCGCACGCCGAGCTGAGAAGAGCCCGATAACGTCATGGTCCATGCCCATAGTGGCGCATCGTGCTCGATTCCCGCCACAGACGGGACCTCCGCCCCACGAGGTGACCCTGTGCATCCATGATGGCGTCGATCTCGGACGCTTCCTGTTACGCTTTCGGTACATTTTCGGCAGCAGCCGGACCTGCCAGGCGCACGGCGGCCGGACGTCAGGGTTGCTCCGCGGCATGCAACCACGTAGGCTCCTGTCCGGGGGCTACGGCCCGAGGACAGACCATGATGACCACCACGTCTCAAGGGGATTCCATCACGACGCACGTCGTGCAAGCGTTACGGCGTATCATCCGCGCGATCGATCTGCACTCGCGCGATCTCACCCAGCGGTACGGATTGACTGGACCACAGCTTCTGGTTCTCAAAGAGATCGCCAAGCACGATGTCATCAACATCGGGGATCTTGCCCGGACGGTCCACCTTTCGCAGGCCACCGTCACGGGAATCGTCGATCGGCTGGAGCGACGACACCTGGCCATCCGGCACCGATCCACCGAGGACAGGCGAAGAGTCTCGGTGGCAGCCACGGCTCATGGGCGCTCGATCCTCGCCGGCGCACCACCGTTACTTCAGGAGCACTTCATCGAGGGGCTTGGCACGCTACCAGAAGAGCATCAGCGGCAGATCCTGGCATCGTTGGAGACCATCGTGCAGCTGATGGAGGCACATGATCTCTCGGCCGGTCCGATCCTGGCGACAGGACCGTTGGCACCGCACTGTCCGGAGAGCAACAACCACGAGTACCGGTTCAAACACCGCTCCGTCAAGAGCTAACGCGGCCGCGGCAGGCACTGGTGCTTGCGCATGAGCTCCCGCTGCCACACAGTCTCACTCGCAGGAGCGACGCCGGCGCATCCCGGCCCCGGCGAGAGTACCCCTCTTTTCGATGATCCCGGCGGTGATGCCGCTGACCTCCGCAGGCGCAACACTCGCGCCAGAGTACGGATCCCGGACGAGCCGGGAGGCAAAGCTATACGGAGACGACCTCGAGCTCGCGGACGCCGGCGCCAAGGTCGATCGACGCGCCGCCGAGCACGGTGCCTGCCGCGCCCAGCGACTCGCGCGCCACATCGGCGATCGCCACGCCCCGGAGCACTCCGGACACCGCGCCGGCCGTCATGGCGTCTCCGATCCGCCCCGCATCGGTGACGGGGCGACCGTTGGTGGTGTTGACCGCCGCCTTCTCGCCGCGACCCACCACAACGGCGCCGTCTGCGCGGGTGACGAGGACCATGTCCAGGGCACAACGGCCCAGTATCAAGCACGCCGTCTCCACAGCACTGCCTCCCGGCTCGATCCTGAGCGCGCCACAGACTGCATCGAGATCGGTGTCGGCGAGCTTCAACCATCGGGTGCCGAGCAGGCTCGAGCGGACACTCTCGTCGCGGCACCACGGTCTCGCCACGTCGAGATCGAGGAACACCGGGAGTGCCACCGCGGCACGGAGACGCTGCAAGGCATCCCAGCTCGCTTCTGTTCGCGCCAGCACTGTTGAGTGCACGAGCAGCTCACCCCCTGCTGCAGTCACGGCAGCAGCAGCCTCTGTCGGATCCAGCTGCTCGTGGGCCTGCGGACCTCGGATCTCGACGACCGGCTGACCAGAGCGCACCTGTACCACGGCCCGGCCGGTGGGCGTTTCCACGTCCGTCTGAACCCCCACCACATTCACGCCGCTCGTGCGCAGCGCCTCCATGACCCTGTCACCGTCGCGATCCGCACCGACTCGCGTGATCAGAAGTGGGTCATGGCCGAGTGCGCGAAGGTGCACCGCAACGTTCAGGGCGGAGCCGCCAACGACTCGAGCCCCGTCCGGAAACTCGCCCACGACCGCATCGCCAATCACCACCGGGCGACCGTAGAGCGCTCGTTCTGCCACCGTTATCACGTCGTTCGGGGATATCATCCAGGGTCACTGCTCCGGTGCCGGTTTCACTACCATCGTGAGATCCCGGCCCTCCATCTTGGAGGGCGGCTCGCGTTCCGTGACCGCAATACCGTCCAGCTCGTCGACGGCCCGACGCAGGAGCTCGTAGCCGTTCTCCGGGCGACGCATCTCGCGCCGCCGGAACATGATCGTCAGCTTGACGTGCTGCCCCTTCTCGAGGAACTTGCGCGCATTCCGGACCTTCGTCAAGAAATCGTGATCCGAGATGTTCGGTCGGAACTTGACCTCTTTGATGTCGATCTGGTGCTGCTGCTTCTTGGCCGACTTGGCCTTCTTGTCCTGCTCGAACTTCCAGCGCTGGTAGTCCATGACGCGGCAGACCGGTGGACGCACGTTGGGCGCGACCTCCACCAGGTCTTGACCGTGGTCATGCGCGATGGCGCGAGCTTCCTCGACCGGGACGACGCCCACTTGCTGGCCGTCCTCGCCGACAAGGCGGACCGGAGAGATCCGGATCCTCTCGTTGACCCGATGCTCCGGCTGTGGCGGTGGTTCACGAAACAGCTTCTTTCTCACTCGGATAGCTCACCTCCCTGTTGCCTGTTCATGGATCACTGCCCCGGATCGATCGGTCGCTATCTGACGACGTCCCTCGGTATATCGCGGGGCAGCCGCGTGAGCAGCTCATAGTTGAGCTGGTTCGACAGCTCGGCGAACGAGCTGACAGGAATACTCGCAGATCGCTGCGACCCGATCAACACAACCTCATCGCCCGGCTCAACGTTCCGAGCTGAGGAAACGTTGATGATCATGAGGTTCATGTTGACGATCCCGATGACGGGAACCCGTTTGCCGCGGACCAGGACCCTGCCCTGGTTCGACAGCGCTCGCGCGTAACCGTGGGAGTAGCCCACCGGCACCGTGGCCACGACCGTGTCCCGTGCTGCGATGTAGGTCGTTCCGTAACCCACGAACTCGCCGGCCGAGACTCGCTTCACATCCATCACACGGCTCTTCCAACGGATGAGACGCCGCAGCGGATTGGCGGACAGCTCACCGGACAGGCGCAGGTAGTGGATTCGAGTCTCGGGGCTCGGCCAGTAGCCGTACATGACGATCCCGAAGCGCACCATGTCGAAAACCGTCTCCGGGTAGGTCAACGCCGCCGCCGAGCACGCCGTATGGCGCCGAATCGGGTGAACTCCCGCATGCTCGAGGCGCTCGCTCGCCGAGCTGAACCGCTCGATCTGGCGTTGAATCCTCAGGTAGTTGCTAATGCTCTCGGCGCCGGCAAAATGTGTGCATACGCCTTCCACCACGACGTGCTGCTGCGCACCGCGGATCAGCGCCACCGCCTCATCCAGCTCCTCCTCGGAGAAACCGGTCCGGTTCAGCCCCGTCTCCACCTCGAGATGGATCCGTGCCGGTCGGTCCGCCTCCCTGGCCGCGGCGATCATCCCGCGCAACCGATCCAGGTCGAACACGTACACCTCGACCCCGTGATGCACCGCCCACGGGAGCTCTGAGGAGGCGATCGACCCCATGATCATGACATCGACATCGTCTCGCGGCTTCGACGCGACGACCCGCGCCGCCTCATACGCATCGAAGACGCCGAAGTGCCGGACACCGAGGCCAGCGGCCATCTGCACGAACGGCTCGATCCCGTGGCCGTATGCGTTACCCTTGATCACCGCACACAGACGGACCGACGGACCGATCCACTTCTCGATAAACGTCAGGTTGCGCCGCAGCGCCGAGCGGCTCAGCTCGATCGTCGAGGTCGGTTGCGGCGCCGTGACCATCAACCATCCTCCCTCGCACGCTCGAGACCGAGCGCCCG